>CALRZT010000122.1:0-12249 GCA_943372725.1 Pseudoxanthobacter soli DSM 19599 | reverse complement strand
GCCCTGCGCGCTCGTCTCGAGGCCCGGGCGGCGGCGCTCTGCGGCATCGCCACGGCGGCCTGAGCAGCGACGACACCAAAGCACCGCGGCGAGGGCTCGCGAGCCTCCGCCGCGGCGCGACCGTCTGGCGCAATCGCGTCGATGCCGGTCCGGCCGCCAGGTTCGGCCGAGCCGCCCTCAGTTCCCCGCCGGTGCGCCCGCGCCGCCGGCGATGAGGCGGACGCGGGCGATCACCTCGCCGCTCGCAAGATCCACCACCACCGCCTGTCTGCCGCCGCCGGGCTCGTCGACGACGAGGGTCAACCGGTCGCCGTCGGCGCTCGCGGACGCGATCGAGGCACCCGTCGGCGCCGGCACCGTCACGTCGCCGAGCGGACGGCCGCTATCGCCGTCGCGCGTCACGCGGTAGAGGATCGCGGCGAACACGGCGATCAGGCCGGCGGCCATCACCAGCGTCGAGACCCGCAGCAGGCCGCGCAGCTTCTGGTGGACGCGCTCCACGGCCGGATCGAGCGGCGGCTCTTCCGGATCTTCCAGAGCGGGGGAGGGGCGCGAGGACAGGAAGGACATCGGCGCCTTATGGCACGAGCCCGGAAGCTTGGCGAGACGCGCGGACGCGCCGCAGACGGTCGCACGCGCGGGGACATCCCGGCGGCGGATACGCCCGCGGACCGCGGCCCGCAGACGGGCTCCGCGGCGGGAGCATCCCGCGAGATCGAACCGGATGGCTTCGAGGACGCGGACGACGAGGTCCTCGCCATCGCCGATGCGGCCGCCGCCGCGGATGACGGCACCCTCGCCGCTGACGCCGCCCGCACGGTGGAGGCCGTCGTCGCCGAGGCCGAGGCCCGAGGCCGCCTCGACGTCGCCCTCGCCGCCGCCTCCGGCCTCAGCCGGGCCCGCGTGCAGGCCCTCGTCAAGGCCGGCCACGCCCGCCTCGACGGCCGCACCGTCGAGGATTCATCGCTGCGGCTTTCCTCCGGGGCGCGGCTCTCCCTCGACATCCCCGCCCCCGCCGACGCGACGCCGGCGCCCGAGGCGATCCCGCTCGTCATCGTCCACGAGGATGCCGAGCTCGTCGTCGTCGACAAGCCGGCCGGCCTCGTCGTCCACCCCGCCCCCGGCAATGCCACCGGCACGCTCGTCAACGCGCTGCTTCACCACTGCCGCGGCCAGCTCTCCGGCATCGGCGGCGTGCGGCGGCCGGGCATCGTCCACCGCCTCGACAAGGATACCAGCGGCCTCCTCGTCGTCGCCAAGACCAACCGCGCCCACCAGAGCCTCGCCGCCCAGTTCGCCGACCACGGCCGCACCGGTGACCTCGAGCGGCGCTACCTGGCGATCGTCTGGGGCGTGCCGTCGGCGGCCGCCGGCACCATCGACGCGGCGCTCGCCCGCGATCCGCGCAACCCGATGCGCCGCGCCGTCGGCAAGGGCGCCTCGGCGAAGCACGCCGTCACCCACTGGCGCCTCCTCGAACGCTTCGCCGGCGCCGACGGGCTGCCCGTCGCGAGCCTCGTCGAGTGCCGGCTCGAGACGGGGCGCACCCACCAGGTGCGTGTCCACATGGCCCACCTCGGCCATCCCCTGCTGGGCGACGCCGACTACGGCGCCGGCTTCCGCACCAAGTCCGGCAAGCTCGCCGAGCCGGCCCGCTCGCTCGTCGCCGCCCTCGACCGCCAGGCCCTGCACGCGGCGGGCCTCACCTTCACCCACCCGGTGTCGGATTCCGTGCTGTCGTTCGAGAGCCCGCTGCCGCCCGATCTCGCCGCCGTGACGGAAGCTCTGCGCAAGCCGCAGGGCTGAGCTTCCGCAACGAAGCGCGGGGGTCGCGATTTCGACACGAAGACCCATATCAATGGGTTCGCGTGCCCCGCGTGGGACGCCGCCCGAACGGCCATGAGGCGACGGGCGACAGAGGAGGAGGGTGCCTTCGATGGCCCGATCCGCATTGCCAGCCATCGCCTCCGGCGAGGCGGGCCTTTCGCGTTATCTGACCGAAATCCGCAAGTTCCCGATGCTGGAACCGCAGGAAGAATTCATGCTCGCCAAGCGCTACGCCGAACACGGCGACAGCGCGGCGGCCGAGCGGCTCGTCACCTCGCATCTCAGGCTCGTGGCCAAGATCGCCATGGGCTATCGCGGCTACGGCCTGCCGATCGGCGAGGTCATCTCCGAGGGCAACGTCGGCCTGATGCAGGCCGTCAAGCGCTTCGAGCCCGACAAGGGCTTCCGCCTCGCCACCTACGCCATGTGGTGGATCAAGGCGGCGATCCAGGAATACATCCTGCGCTCGTGGAGCCTCGTGAAGATGGGCACCACCGCCAACCAGAAGCGGCTGTTCTTCAACCTGCGCAAGGTGAAGGGTCAGATCCAGGCGCTGGAAGAGGGCGACCTGCGCCCCGACCAGGTGGCGGTGATCGCCGAGAAGCTCGGCGTGCCGGCCGAGGACGTCATCTCGATGAACCGCCGTCTCGGTGGCGACACTTCCCTCAACGCGCCGATCCGCGCCGAGAGCGAGGGTGGCGAATGGCAGGACTGGCTGGTCGACGATTCCGCCAGCCAGGAGGACGTGCTGGCCGAGAGCGAGGAGCTCGACGCCCGCCGCACCATGTTGAAGGGGGCGCTCGGCGTCCTCAACGACCGCGAGCGCCGCATCTTCGAGGCGCGCCGCCTCTCGGAGGACCCGATGACGCTGGAGGACCTCTCCAGCGAGTTCGGCGTCAGCCGCGAGCGCGTCCGCCAGATCGAGGTGCGCGCCTTCGAGAAGGTGCAGGACGCCGTCCGCAAGGCGGCCGTCGAGCACGAGCGGCCGCGCGCCGACGCCCACGTCTGACGGCGATGTCCGGCGGCAATCTCTGACGGCGACGTCTGAGACCGGTCTTTCCGCAGATCCGGGAGGCGCCCCTTCGCGGGCGCCTCTTTTTTGCCCCGGCCTCAGCGGCTCGCCGGCGCCGCGTCCTCGATGGCGCGGGCCGGCCGGCGTGCCTCGTAGTCGTAGACGGCGAGTTGCCGACGCAGCGGCGAGACGCGCAGGCCTTCCGCCTCGAGCAGCGCCGCCTGCCGCTCAACCCCGCCGGGCAGCTTCGGATTGAGGAAGCCGCCCTTGCGCAGCACGCGCCACCACGGCGTCAGCTCGTCCTGGGAGACGCCGTGCGCGCGCCGCTCCTCGGCGGCCCGGGCGGCGAGGTTGGCGAAGATCGCCGTCGACACCGGGCAGGCGACCGCCACCTTGTGCCGCCGGGCGAGCGCGGCGCGCAGGTCGTCGAGTGTCACGACCTCACCGGGCGCGACGGCGCGGATGAGCGCGTCGACTTCGGCCGGGCTCGACACCACCATGGCGCCGCCCTTCGCCTCCGAATAGCCGGGCGCCCCCGGCGGGATGAGGTGGACGATGTGCGGTTCCCGCCCTCCGTCCAGATGGTCGATGGCCGATTTCTTCCTTGGCATGGCTCGCACCCGTGCTTCGTGGTCCGGGTCGAACCAGCTAGCGCACGACGGGACATTTGAGAACAAGGCAGCTTTGTTCGCGCTCTGTCCCACCCGTCGCGATCGATGCAGCCGCGCGGCACGGACGAAAAAGACGCCCTCGCGGGCGCCTTTCTCCTCGGTCGAAATCGTCGGAAGGCCGGTCGGCAGGCCGTGGGGAGCGCCGCGGCCTTCCCCTTCCCCGTCGGGTCAGCGCAGCGCCGCGGCGCGCTTCAGCACCTTGCCGGCCTCGGCCGTGCAGTCGGTGCCGAGGTTGGCGTCGATGATCTGCCGGTCCTTACCGTCGGTGAAGCCGTCGACGTTGATGTCGTAGCGGCTCGGCCCCTTGCCGCGGAAATCCTTCCAGCCGGCGACGTCGAGCGCGTCGATCACCATGTCCATGTTGCCGTCGCCGATCGCCGCACAGGCGTTCTGCGGCTCGGCGGAGGCGATCGTCGCCTTCATCGCGTCGTAGAGCTTCTGGTAGCGGCCGACGTTCGCGCCGGTCAGGCAGGTGGTCGGATCGTCGGGGCAGGCGCTCGCGAGGTTGTTGTTGTCGAGGCCCGTCGGGTTCTGCTTCGTCTCGCGGACGTCATAGAACTCGTAGGTGGTCTTGAGGTTGTACTCCGCCCACGGGAACGCCGGCGTATCGCCGTCTTCCAGCGGCGCCGCGCAGTCGGTGTTCTGCATCTCGACGACCTTGTAGTTCTGGTCGCGCGTCGCGTACTGCCGGACCGGGAAGATCGACTGGCCCTGCGAGGGGTCGATGATCTGGCAGCACGAGGTCTTCGCCTCCTCGACCGGCACCGTCGACGACGGGCCGTACCAGACGCCGTTGTTGTTGATGCAGAGCGACTCGGTCGGGAACAGCACGTCGTTGCAGGTGTTGGCCGTCATGCACGGCCAGCTGCGCTCGGACGCCTCCGGATAGAAGGTGCCTGGGCCGAGCTCGGTGTAGCTCGTCTCGCGGATCGCCTGCTGGTCTGGACGTCGGACGTAGGGCAGCAGCGGCTTCGAATCGAGGATCGTCGTCGCCGGCACCGCGTCCTTGACGTTGACCCCGGCGATGGCGCCGAACAGCTGGAACAGGTCGACGATGTTGACGATGTCGTCGACGGTGCGGTTCGGCTCGACGACGAAGTCACCGGCGACGATCAGCGGCACGCGCACGCCGGTCTCGTAGACGTAGCCCTTGGCGAAGGTGAGCGAGAAGCCCGACTCGGCCCGCACCGTCGGCCCGAAGCTGCCGTTGTCGCCGACCACCACGACCGCGAGGCCCGTGAGGTCGAGGCTCTCGATGGTCTTGCGGTTCTTCGACAGCTTGGCGCGGCCGATGCCCTCGAAGAAGCGGCCGATCTCGACGTCCGCCGATTCCAGCATGCCGTTGATCAGCGGCCGCGGCGAGACGCCGGCGAGGCAGTTGTAGGGATCCTGCATGCCGCCGCGGACGAGCTGGTTCGGCGCCGGCTGCAGCGGCGTGTGCATGGAGTTGTAGGAGACGGTGAGCATCCGCCGGCCCTTGGTGGTGGTCCACCAGTCGACCGCGTTGTCGCTCTGCACCGTCGTCATGTACTGGCGGATCGTCTCCTGCTCGGTGCACTGCGGCGCCGCATAGGGGGACAGCGCCTTGTTCAGCGTCACCTGCGGCCAGACATAGTAGGCGTTGGTGTTCGAGAAGGCCGACTTCGCCGGCTTGTTCTCGCCGCAGCGCTCTCCGGGCGTGAAGATGCCGCCGGTCTGCAGGCAGGTCTCGGACGGCGTCGTCTGCGGCCGGGCATTCTTCTCGCGGATGTACTCGCAGGAGAGCTTGTTGTTCGCTCCGAGCGAGTAGCACGCGCCGTTCTGCGTCGTCTGGAAGAAGCCGCAGGTCTGCAGGCCCTCCGGGTCGACGCCGCCGGCGGTATAGTCCGTCGAGGGTGGTCCGGGCGTCAGGTTGCCGATGAAGGCGTCGAAGCCGCGCGTCGAGGGCGCGCACGTGCCGGCCGGATCGCTCTCGTCACCGAGATGATACTTGCCGACCATCGCGCTCTTGTAGCCGGCGCCGGAGAGGATGCGCGGCAGCGTCGTCTCGAAGGACGACAGGTAGGTCTGCGGCAGGTGGTTGTCGACGATGGCGTTCGTCACGCCGGTGCGCACCGGATAGCGGCCGGAGAAGAACGCCGCCCGGCTCGGCGAGCACTGCGGCATCGCCCAGGTGTTGGAGAACCGCACGCCCTGTTCGGCGATCTTGGCGAGGTTCGGCATCTTCGGCGGCGTGTTGCCGCCATAGCCGAACAGGCCCAGCTGATCGACGCCGACGTCGTCGAGGATGATGAAGATGATGTCCTTGGTGGCGCCGCCCGGCAGTCCGACCGGCATGGCCGCTTCGGCCGCCGAGGTCGCCGCGGTGGCGGGGACGACGGGCATCGCCGTCATCAGCGCCGCCACCATCGCAGTCCCCGTGAGGAGCCCACGTCCGCATCGTCTCAACATCGTCATGGCGTGTCTCTCCAGACCGCGGCGGATTCGATCGCCGTCTCTGCGGTCCTGTTACGGTGCCCCGCCGGCGATCCTTCGCCGAATCGGGCTCGTTCGTCATCTCGCGGATGCGTGACCCGAGACGTACCACCTCTGCGGCTGCGGGGGTCAGAATTCGCCGTCGCCGCGGTCCTCGTCGGCGTGGCGGCGGCGGATGCGCCGCACCACCAGCCACAACAGCACCATCACCGGCACCACCGCGATCGCCGCCGCGACCGACGGTTCAGGCATCGGCAGCCCGGCGTCCTTCGCCCCCTTGGCGAGGTAGGCGACGAGGCTGACGACGTAGTAGCTCACCGCGGCGATCGACAGCCCCTCCACCGTCTGCTGCAGGCGGTACTGCATGCGGGCGCGCAGGTTCATCGAGCGCAGCAGGTTGCGGTTCTGCTGCTCGATCTCGACGTCGACGCGGGTGCGCAGCAGGCTCGTGGCGCGGGCGAGCTTGGTGGCGAGCTGCGACTGGCGGTCCTCGATCGCCTGGCAGGTGCGCATCGCCGGGCCGATGCGCCGCTGCAGGAAGGCGGAAATGCTGGAATAGGCGGCGATGCGCTCCTCGCGCACCGATTCCAGCCGGTCCCGGACGATGCCGTAGTAGGCTCGCGTCGCCCCGAAGCGGTAGGCGCTGGCGGCCACGTCCGCCTCGAGCGACGCCGCATATTCGCTGAGCTCGTCGAGCAGCCGGCTGTCGTCCTCGAGGCCCTTGCTCTCGCGCATCGCCGCCGAGGCGTGGGCGAGGCCCTCCTCGATGCGGCGGACCGACGGCCCGAGCCGCTGCGCCTCCGGCAGGCCGAGGAGGGCGAGCGTGCGGTAGGTCTCGATCTCGAGCAGCCGCTGCACCGTGGCGCCGGCCCGCGCCGGGGCGAGGCCGTGGTCGAACAGGCGGTAGCGGGTGAAGCCGTCGGCGTCCTCGCGGAAGTCGGTGGCGGCGATGGCGCTGCCGTCGACCAGCCGCACCACGCACAGGCTGACGGGATCGAAGTCGGCCAGCGCCGCATCGAGGTCCGCCGGCTCCGGCAGGAGGTCCAGCCTTGTCGCCACCATTAGCGGTCCCGGCTGGCGGAAGCCGGGGCCGAAAGGATGCGGCGGCAGCGTCCGCGCGCTCCAGCGCACGTCGAAGGTCCAGGTCGAGAATTCCGTGTGCTGCTCCCAGCGCAGCGTGCCGCCGAGGATCGGGATGGCGACGTGGCGGGCGTCCGGACCCGGCCCCGGCAGTCCGAGCCGCATCGACATCTCTGCGAGCAGCACCCGGTCGGCGGCAATCCCGGCCGCATCCGTCAGGAAGGCGAGGTGCAGCACGGTGCGCGGCGGCTCGATCAGCTGGAACGGCCGCGCGTGCACCTCGCCGAGCACCGCCGCGCGCAGCGGGTGCACCTGAAACCGCGGCGCCTCGCCCTGTGCCGGCCCGTCCATCCGATCCCCCGCCGCCATCGCCGACATCACTACGCCCGCAGAACCCGCACGGACCATAGCCGAGACGCCGCAGCAGCGGGAGCAGTGTCGGCGGCGAAGACGGAGCGGATCCCGGCGCCGCCGGGGCCGGGACCAACCCGAAGTCGTGCGCGAGCCATCTCCACCGCGTTTGCGAGCTGCGCTATGGTGCCGGCCGCCTTCGAACGATTCCGAAGGCATTGATTCCGAGGGGAAAAATGGCGTCCTACAGCGCACAGTATTACTACACTCTGACCATCACCGATGGTGTCGCTACGATCGTGGGCGGTCCCTTCTCGATGGGGGACCCTTACGTGCTCGTCTCCCAGGAGGAGCCGGGACCCGGCGAATTCTCGCCCGGTGACCTGATCGACGCGAGCGGGAGCGCGGAGACCTATACCGGATACACGTCCGAAGGACCGGTGACCGACGATCAGTTCCTCTACACTGACAATGGGAGCCTGACGTCCGGTCAGGAGTTCGCCTACACGGAAGCAGCCTTCACGGTCTGCTTCCTCGCCGGGACGATGATCGCGACACCCGCCGGCGAGACACCCGTCGAGAGCCTCGCCATCGGCGACCTCGTGCTGACGGCCGACGGCCGTGCCGCGCCGGTGCGCTGGATCGGCGTGCAGACCGTGGTCACGCCCTTCGCCGACCGTCTGCGCTCGTACCCGATCCGCATCACGGCCGGCGCTCTCGGCGAGGGACTGCCGGTGCGCGACCTCTGCGTCTCGCCGGACCACGCCCTCTTCCTCGACGGCGTGCTCGTCCAGGCCGGCGCGCTGGTCAACCGCACCACCATCCTCCGCGAGACGGCGATGCCGGACCGCTTCACATACTTCCACGTCGAGCTCGACGACCATTCCCTGATCCTCGCCGAGGGCGTGCCGGCGGAGACCTTCCTCGACACCGTCACCCGCCGCCGCTTCGACAACTTCGCCGAGTACGAGGCGCTCTACGGCGACACCGGCCCGGTGCTCACCGAGCTCACGGCGCCGCGCATCAAGTCGGCCCGCCAGCTGCCGCGATCGCTGCGCGACCGCCTCGCCGCCCACACCGCCGTGCCGGGCGTCGCGTCCGCCGCCTGACCGCAGCGGCCTGCATCGGCGCCCGGGGGGCGGGGCTTGTCATGCCGTCCGCCCATGCTAGAAGCGCGCCCGCGCGGCGGTCGGCACCGACTGCGCGGGGCCACCGCGATGTCCGACAGCCAGACCTTCGTCTCCACCGGGATGGTGCCCGGCAGCCTGCGGCGTGACGGTATCGCAGTGGCTCGCCGCCGGCGGGCGGGCGGCGCCGGGCGATCACCGTCATCCGCCGCGGGTGATCCATTGCCCCGCCTGATCCCGCCGCATGGCTGCATACCCGTCCGCGCGCCGGCGTGACAGCACACGCCCGGCCCTCCCTCTCTCGTCGGAAAGACCATGGCTACCTTCGTCTGCGCGACCTACTACACGGTCATCTCCCTCGGCAACGACCAGTACCAGATCAAGAGCGGCGCCCTCGGCGGCACGCAGACCTGTACCGACAACCAGCCCGATGAAACATTCTCCAGCGGCGAGACGATCTTCGTCTCCGACGGCACGGATGACTTCACCGACACCTACATCGGCTTCTTCGCGGGCGGGTTCGTCGGCGAGGAGGCGGGCACGTACTACTTCTACACCAACGACACGAGCCTGGCATTCGACACCATCTTCACCGTCAACACCGGCGCCTTCACCGTCTGCTTCCTCGCCGGCACGATGATCGCGACGCCGGCGGGCGAGGTCGCCATCGAGACGCTCGGCCCCGGTGATCTCGTGCTGACGGCAGACGGCGGCGCGGCGCCCGTCCGCTGGATCGGTCGCCAGACCATCGCGACGGCCTTCGCGAGCCCGCTCGGCAACTTCCCGATCCGCATCCGCGCCGGCGCTCTGGGCGCCGACCTTCCCCGCCGCGACCTCCTGGTCTCGCCGAACCACGCCCTCTTCCTCGACGGCGTCCTCGTCCAGGCCGGTGCGCTGGTGAACGCTGCGACCGTCGTCCGCGAGGCGAGGATGCCCGAGCGCTTCACCTACTTCCACGTCGAGCTCGAAGACCACGCTCTGATCCTCGCCGAGGGCGTGCCGGCCGAAACCTTCCTCGACACCGTGACGCGCCGCCGCTTCGACAATTTCGCCGATTACGTGGCTCTCTACGGTGACGAAGGACCGGTCCTCGCGGAGATCGCCGTGCCGCGCGTCAAGTCGGCCCGGCAGCTGCCGCGGGCGCTTCGCGAGCGGCTCGGTGGCGCGGCCGGCGGCGCGGAGGCGAAGACCGCCGCGTAACGGCATGACGGGCGGCGGCGAAGGCCGCCGCCGCATCGGCCGCGGAAGGGGGTTGAGCAATGACGACCTACAGCGGCCTGACGACGCTCGAGGGCACACTCGACCCGGCGACCGACACCTTCACCACCGACGAAGTCCTCAACATGCCGACGCACGCCACCGGCGACTTCGTCCCCGGCGGCACCGTCACCGTGCCCGAATACGATCCTGGCGACTTCACCTATGTCGGCTACGGCCCGGATGGCTGGATCGGCACCAGCGCCACCTGGGGCACCGTCTACTTCACCAAGACCGCCTTCGCCGACGCCCCGTCGAGCTTCACCTACGAAACCGGCGCGTTTCCCTATTTCGCGGCCAACGTTACCGCCACCGGCACGATCGACCCGGACACCCTGACGTTCACGGTCGACGAGGTGGACAACATGCCGACCGAGGTGATGGGCGACTTCGCACCCGGCGGCGTCCTCGACGTCCCCGAATACGACCCCGGCGAGTTCGACTATGTCGGCTACGGCCCGAACGGCTGGATCGGCTACAGCGACACCTGGGGCTACGTTTACTTCACCACGGACGCCCTCGAGGACGTGCCGGCCACCTTCACTTACGAGACCGGCGCCTTCGTCGTCTGCTTCCTGGCCGGCACGCGGATCGCGACGCCGGAGGGCGAGACGCCTGTCGAGACCCTGGCGATCGGCGACCGCGTGCTCACCGCCGACGGGCGCGTGGCACCGGTGCGCTGGGTCGGCGTGCAGACGGTGGTCTCGGTCTTCGCCGAGCCCCTCCGCGCCTTCCCCATCCGCATCCGCGCCGGCGCCCTCGGCGAGGGTCTGCCGGTGCGCGACCTCTTCGTGTCGCCTGACCACGCCCTCTTCCTCGACGGCGTCCTCGTCCAGGCCGGCGCCCTCGTCAACGGCGCCACCGTCACCCGCGAGACCGCGATGCCGGAGCGCTTCACCTGGTTCCACGTCGAGCTCGAGGACCACGCCCTGATCCTCGCCGAGGGCGTCCCGGCGGAGACCTTCCTCGACACCGCGACGCGCCGCCGCTTTGACAACTTCGCCGAGTATGAGGCGCTCTACGGTGACACCGGCACCGTCATCGCCGAGCTTCCCGTGCCGCGCATCAAGTCCGCCCGCCAGTTGCCGATGGCGCTGCGCGAGCGGCTCGCGGCGCGCGCAGCCCAGTTGGTGGTACCGCCGGCAGCCATCGCCTAGCGCCGGCAGATCTGGTTCATTCTTTTGGGGAAAGCAGATGGCAGATTTTACTCTCTCGCAGTCCGTACTGTATTCCGGTGGAGATAAACTTGCGGGTGAGACCTATGATCCACCGACCTTCATCACCAATACGTTTGATGACGACCAGTTTCTCTTCAGCGACGAAATTCTCATAGACGTCGATGGAAACTTGGTCATCGTCGGGACTTTTGCTGGCACAACGAGCGTCTCAGGGTCCTTGTTCGTCGTGATCGATGCCGGTGACGGAGACTATATTCTGTTCGGCCCTTCGACCCCCGACTATGCGGACTTTCCTGACGAATTCGCCGATCTGGTGATTGACGGCAGCCCCTTCACCGTCTGCTTCCTTGCCGGCACGCGCATCGCCACGCCGGCAGGCGAGCGCCCCGTCGAAGAGCTCGCCATCGGCGACCACGTGGTCACGGCCGACGGGCGGGTCGTCCCGGTCAGCTGGGTCGGCGTGCAGACCGTGGTCTCGCTCTTCGCCGACCGGCTGCGCACGTTCCCCATCCGCGTCACGGCCGGCGCCCTCGGAGAGGGGATGCCGCACCGCGATCTGCTTGTGTCCCCCGACCATGCCCTCTTCCTCGACGGCGTGCTCATCCAGGCCGGCGCCCTCGTCAACGGCACCACCATCGTCCGCGAGACGGCGATGCCGGAGCGCTTCACCTGGTTCCACGTCGAGCTCGAGGACCATTCCCTCATCCTCGCCGAGGGCGTCCCGGCCGAGACCTTCCTCGACACCGTCACCCGCCGCCGCTTCGACAACTTCGCCGAGTACGAGGATCTCTACGGCGCCACCGGCCCGCGGCTGACCGAACTCTCCGCACCCCGCATCAAGTCCGCCCGCCAGCTCCCGCAGGCCCTGCGCGCGCGGCTCGCGAACCGGACGGCCGCCTGACGGGCTGTCGAGGCCGGCATGCGTCGGGCGGCTCGGTCTCGCCCGCCGGCATCGTTGCGGCGAGCGCGGGCGCCTTTCTGACCGGCCGGCGGTGATGGTGCCGGAGGCGCCTGTCGCATTCGAACGCCTCTCGCCGCCGCAGGCCGCCGCGGCGTTGCGCCCGCCCGACGCCGGCGGCGGCTCGCCAGGGCCGGCGGTTCCCCGGGCTCTTCGACCGGCGTGACGCTCTTCATCGACGCCCTCGCCTGGATGAGCGTGCCGTCGACGCCGGCGTGCCCGCTCGACAGGAGCCGCTTCACACGGGCCCGCGCCAGCAGCACGGCCGATGGGCCCGCGCGGCGACGTCGCCCGCCCAGGCCGGCGAGCGACGTCTTCAACGGCCTGCCCCGTG
>CALRZT010000121.1:0-12284 GCA_943372725.1 Pseudoxanthobacter soli DSM 19599 | reverse complement strand
GTCGTCGGCACGCCGTCGAGGGGGCCGAGCGGCGTGCCGGCGCGCCAGCGGGCCTCGGAGGCACGCGCCGCCGCCCGCGCCTCTTCCGGCCGCACCGAGAACAGCGCGTTGACGACCGGATTGACCGCCTCGGTGTGGGCGAGCGTCGCCTCGATCACCTCGACCGGCGACAGCGCGCCCCGCTGATAGGCATCCGTGAGGCTACCGGCGCTGAAGGCGGCGAGGTCGTGTGCGGTCATCGGCGGGCACTCATCGGGACACTCCGGGGAGCTGTGGCGTCCCCGACCGGCGGCGAGGGCGTGGCGAGGGCCAGGGACGAGACGGGTGTCGGGTCGACGACGGCGGCAGGACCGCCTCTCCGCTCGGTGCCGGGCGATTATCGGTGCGCGAGACAGGGCCGGTAGCCGCCAAATCTCTCGGCAAAGAGAAAGTGGAGCGGCAGGCATCCCGCTTGCCGGCGTTCCTCGCGACAGTGACAGTGGCATGATGCGGTGCGGCGGGCGGTGCCTCGGGTATCGGCCCGCGCCGGCGCGACGGCGGAACGAGACGGGCGAGGAGATGGACTTGAGCGAGGAGACGAGCGACGCCGCCCGCGTCGCGGCGGCGCTGGCCGCGGTGCCCGGGTGGGCGGACCGGCCGGTGACGGTGGAGGCGGCGATCCCGGTGCTCGCCTCACCGAGCTGGCGGGGTGCCGACGCTGCGCCGCTGCGGGTGCGCGATGCGGCGGGCGAGACCCTGTTCGTCAAGCTGATGGCGCCGGACGGCCGCGCCACCATCGACTTCGACTGCGCCTTCGCGGCCGCCAAGGCCGCCGGCGAGGCGGGGCTCGGACCGAAGGTGCTGTTCGCCGACGCCGAGGCCGGCGTGCTGGTGATGGAGGATCTCACCGAGGGCTGGCGCACCGCGACGCTCGAGGCGATGTACGACCCCGCCACGCTCGACCGGGTCCTCGCCGCCCGCCGCGCCTTCCAGGACCTGCCGGCGCTGCCACGCACCGAGGGTGTGTTCGGCGAGATCGAGCGGTTCTATGCGGGCTGCCGCGAGAGCGACGCGGCGATCCCGAGCGACACGGAGTGGATGGTCGACAGCCTGCGCCTCGCCGCCGAGGCGATCCGGCCGGTCGCCGGCGCGCCGGTGCCGATCCACGGGGACGGCAACGTATCCAACATCATGCTGCACGAGAGCGGCGCGGTCCGCCTCGTCGACTTCGACCGGGCGACCAACGCCGATCCGCTGGAAGACCTCGGCTCGTTCCTGATCGAGGCGCACGCCTTCGAGCCGGAGGCGCGGGACAGCTTCACCCGCCTCACCGGCGGCTTCGACGAGGCGGCGTTCAACCGGGCCTGGCTCTACGGCATCGCCGACGACCTGCGCTGGGGGCTGCTCGGCTGCCTGACGGCGGCGGTGTCGCCGCGCAAGACGATGGAATTCCACAAGTACGCGAGCTGGCGCTTCGTGCGCTGCCGGATCGGCGTGCGCGAGACGCGCTTCGCCGAGCGCCTGAGGAGGGTCTGATGGCGAGCGAGCGACGCCTTGGCGAGGCCACGAACCCCGACGAGATGGATCTCGAGGCGGTGGTCGGCCGCATCGGTGGCTGGCGGGGGCGCGAGGTGCGCTACGCCATGCTGGTCGGCGGGCTGATGAACAAGAACTGGCGGGTGCGCATCGACGGTGACCCGCGCGCCTATTTCGTCAAGGTGCCCGGCAAGGGCAGCGAGATGTTCATCGACCGGCTCGCCGCCAACGAGGCGGCGCGCAACGCCCACGCCCTCGGGCTCGGGCCGGAGGTGGTGTTCTTCGACCCGGCCGACGGCGTCGAGGTGGCGGAATTCCTCGAGGGCTACCACACCTGCACCAACGCCGACTTCCAGGTGACAGACGTGCAGGCCGCGGTGATGGACCTCTACCGGCGCCTGCACGGCGGCCCGAAGCTGTCGCTGACGAAGACGATCTTCGACATGATCGAGGAGCACTTCGAGCAGGCGCATGAGCTCGGCAGCAACCTGCCCGAGGACTTCGCCTGGCTCGACCACCAGTACCGGCGGGCGAAGGCGGCGATGGTTGCCTCCGGCATCGACCTGGTGCCGTGCTTCAACGACCCGATGCCCGGCAACTTCCTCGTCCGATCGGGCGAATCGATGCGGCTGATCGACTACGAGTTCGCCTCCAACAACGAGCGCGCCTACGAGCTCGGCGTCCTGTTCGCCGAGATGTTCTACGACGAGGCGCTGACGGCGCAGCTGATCGAGCAGTACTACGGCGAAGTGAAGCCGCAGATGTTCGCCCGCGTGATGGTCTGCCGGGCGCTCGCCGACATCAAGTGGGCGTCGTGGGCGATCGTCAACCGCAAGCTCAACAGCTGGGACTTCGACTACCAGAAATACGGCGTTTGGAAATACATGCGCGCCCGCGACATGATCCACGACTACCGCTGGGACGGCTGGCTGCGGACACTTTGAACCGTCGAGCCACCGAGACCCACAGGCTTGATGTGGAAGTTCCCACAGATTGCGGAGGCGGTGGACGGCGGGTTCCCCGCCGCCGGGGTGGGCGCTGAGCCGGTTGCCCGATCCGCGGTCCAGGGTGCTCGCCATCCGAAAGCGAGCCTTCGTCTTGCCCGGGCCGCAGGGGCGGGCACCCGCACGGGCGAATGGACCGCCGCGGTGGGCGCGCGTAGGGACCCGGTCCGGTTTTTCGCGCCGGGCGCTACTCCCGGCTGACCGTTTGGTCTAAATCGCCGCCGTCTCGCAACGCGCGACGGTTTGCGAGCGCGCCGCCCTCGACCCGGAGCCGCGCCGCCTTCGTCGGTGCCGCCTTCCCATCCGCCGATGGCAACCCGCCACAGGAGCGCGAACGCGGGACCGGGATGGCGCCCCACTCGCCTGCTGCCGCATCTCCCACACAAATCGTGCGTCTCTCCACGTTCGATGTGGACAAGTTCCACATCTTGCGACACACTCAAGGTGCCTGCCATTGCGGCACGCCTCGGAAATCGGCACGCGATCGGTCCTCCGCATCGCAGGGAGCGGTTTGTGCCGCTGTCTGCGCCCGGTCGTCCTGTGCGTGCTTACCGCGGCGCCGTCGGGACGGGCGGGAACCGCGCGAGGAGGTCGTCCCGTGGTCGAGCCCGGATTCAAGCCGACGATCGTCGAGACCGATCCCGAGGACGGGGTCGGCCGGACCGATCGCCCCCTCCACCGGCTGGGCAAGACCGCCCGGCAGGCGCGCATCATGGCCGAGCTCAGTGCCTCGCCGCTGCTGCGCGCCTCCGAGCTCGCCTCCCACCTCGGCGTGTCCGGCGAGACGATCCGGCGCGACCTCGTCGAGCTCGGCGAGCGCGGCCTGATCAACCGAACCTATGGCGGCGCGGCGCGCCCCTTCGCGCTGGAGCCGGCGCTCGGCGAGCGCGAGCGCATGCTCGTGGCCGAGCGGCGCGCCATCGGCGCTGCCGTCGCCGACATGATCGGCGCCGACGAGGTGCTGATGATGGGCGCCGGCTCGACGACGCTGCAGGTCGCCCGCCACCTCGCGGCGCGGGCTACCCACGTCACCGTCATCACCCACGCCTTCAACATCGCCACGACGCTCGCCACCAACCCGGCGATCCGCGTGCTCGTCTGCCCCGGCCGCTTCAACGGCCGCGACGCCTATGTCTACGGCGCGCAAACGATCGCCCATCTGGCCGGCTTCGAGGCGAACCGCGCCATCGTCGGCGCCACCGGCATCGGCCTGCACGGCGCCAACGAGGCGGACGACGAGGCGGCGGCGGTGTTCCGCGCCATGATCGCCCGCTCGGCGGAATCGATCATCGTCGCCGACCACAGCAAGTTCAACCAGCCGGCGCTGTCGGTCTATGCCCCGTGGGACGAGATCGACAAGGTCGTCACCGACCAGCGGCCTGCCGGCACACTGGCGCGCACGCTCGAGCGGGCGAGCGTCGAGGTGGTGCTGGCGAGAGGCGACGACGGCCTGGGCGACCTCGCCGCCGGCAGCCGCGGGGCGCAGTCATGACCGCTGCAAAGAACGAGACCGGGAAACGCGCCAGCGATCACTCCTTCCGTGCCCGGAGGTCCACACGATGACGATCGCCCCGACGTCTCCCTGGCCGGCCCGCGCCGTCTCGCACGAGCGCCGCATCGGGCGCATCTCGATCACGCTGGTCCGCAGCACCGAGCGCCACGCCATCCGCGACCGCGCCGAGATCGACCGCGAGCCGGACGACACTATCGCGCTGGTGATCCCGGTCGGCCACCGCCACTATTTCAGCCATGCCGGCCGCAACGGCGTCGTCGAGCCGGGCGAGTACGTGCTGCTCAGCCGCGCCGAGTTCTGTGAGATCGCCGCCGACGAGGGGCTGTTCCACTGGCTGGTGCGGTTGCCGGCGGGCGAACTCAGGAGCCGTCTGCCGGCGATCGACGAGCACCTCGGCGGCCGCTTCGCCCCGAACAAGCAGATGGCGCAGCTGGCGCTGGAGCTGGTCATCAGCCTCGCCGCCACCTTCGCCGAGCACGCCCCGCCGAACCCGGAGGCGCTGGCGACGGAAGTGGTGGCGATGTTCGCCCTCGTCATCGGCTCGGAGCACCGCGACGCCGAGGGCGCCGCACGGCAGACGCGCTACCGGCTACGCCGGCGCATCTTCGACTACATCGAGGCACGCCTCGGCGACGTCGATCTCAACCCGCGCCGCATCGCCGCCGACAACCGCATCTCGCTCAGCTACCTCTACAGCCTGTTCTCCGACCACCAGACGACGGTGAGCCAGTTCATCCAGAACAAGCGGCTGCAGCGCGCCTACGAGCTTCTGGTCGGCGATCCGAAGGGGACGCTGACGATCTCGGAGATCGCCTACCGCGTCGGCTTCAAGAACACCTCGCACTTCTCGCGCAGCTTCAACCAGCACTTCGGCATGCCGCCGAGCGAGGCGCGGCTCGGTGCCGAGCGCAGCCTCGCCGCCGGCGCGAGCCGGGCCGGCGGACGGCCGCGCTCGGGCGCCGTGCGCCCGCTCGTCGATGTGCGCGAGCGGGCGCTGACCGCCTGAGGCGAACGGGGATGCGGCCGGGCTCTCGTCCGGCCGCCTGACCCTCAGCGGGCGAGGAGCTGCTCGCGCGACAGTCGGAAGGCGGCGGCGCGGCGGTGACCCTCCATGCCCTCGGTGGCCGACTGGCGCATCGCCGGCGGGGCGACGGCGGCGACGCCGCGCTCGTCGAGCCACTGGTGCGTGCACACCTTGACGTAGGACCCCACCCACAGGCCGCCGGTGTAGCGGGCCGCCGCCATCGTCGGCAGGGTGTGGTTGGTGCCGCAGCACTTGTCGGAATAGACGACGCTCGACAGCGGCCCGATGAACAGCGAGCCGTAGTTGCGCAGCTTCGCGGCAGTCGCGTGGGAATCGGCCGTGTGCACCTGCAGGTGCTCGGCGGCAATGAAGTCGGAATAGGCGATCATCGCCTCTTCGCTGTCGCAGACGACGACCTCGCCGTTCGACCGCCAGGCGGGGCCGGCAACGTTGGCGGTGGAAAGGCCCTCGAGCTGGCGCTCGACGGCGGCGATGGTCGCCTCGGCGAGAGCGCGGTCGGTGGTGATCAGGCCGACGCGGGTGTGGATGTCGTGCTCGGCCTGGGCGAGGAGGTCGGTCGCGATCATCTCGGCGTCGGCGGTCTCGTCGGCGACGACGAAGATCTCACTCGGGCCGGCGAGCTGATCGATGCCGACGGGGCCGAAGACCTGGCGCTTCGCCTCGTTGACGTAGGCGTTGCCGGGGCCGACGATCTTGTCGACGCCCGGGATCGTCTCGGTGCCGAAGGCCATCGCGGCGATCGCCTGGGCGCCGCCGACGCGGAAGATGCGGTCGGCACCCGACAGGTGGCAGCCGGCGATCATCGCCTCGTGGGCGGTCGGCGGCAGGCAGGCGATGACGGTGTCGCAGCCCGCCACCTTCGCCGGAACCAGCGTCATCACCGGCGCCGACAGGATCGGGTAGCGGCCGCCCGGAACGTAGGCGCCGACGGTCTCGATCGGGATGACACGGTGGCCGAGGTGCAGGCCCGGCAGCGTCTCGACCTCGAGCGGCAGGATCGTCGCGCGCTGCGCCTCGGCGAAGGCGCGCACCCGCTCGATGGCGAACTCGGTGTCGCGGCGCGTCTGCGGGTCGAGGCCGGCGACGGCGCTCTTGCGCTCGGCGTCGCTGACCTCGAAGCGCTCGAGGTCCACCTTGTCGAACTGTTTCGCGTACTCGCGCACGGCAGCATCGCCGCGGGCCTTCACGTCGGCGAGGATGCGCTTCACCGTAGCCTCGATCGCGCCGGTGTCGCCGGCGGCGTCGGGAGCGGGAGCCTTGAGGTGGGTGGCGCCGGCGGGACGGCGGGAGGACGAGGAGGACATGGGGGGGTGCTCTTTCAGCCGAAGGCCGCGCGAGAAACGGGCGGCGCGTGGCGGGGAGCATCGGGAGCGGCGGGCCGGGCGGCAATCGGCGCGACGAGGCTTGTCTAGTATTTCGACCGCTTCTAGTCTCTTCGTCGGTGCGGGAGGGATGTGGTGCCGCAGATCGGAGCGAAGCTGAAGGAGATGCGGCGGCGGCGCGGCCTCGGGGTGCGCGAGCTCGCCGCCCGCTCGGGCATCTCGCACTCCTCGATCTCGATGATCGAGCGCGACCGCATGAGCCCGTCGATCGACACGCTCTCCGCCATCCTCGACGCGCTGGGCACCACCCTCACCGGCTTCTTCTCCGACCTGCAGTCGGCCCTGCCCTACGCGCCCTTCTACGCAGCCTCGGAATTCGTGGAGATCGGCAAGGTCGACGCGATCTCCTACCGGATGATTGGGGTCAACCATCCGAACCGGCAGCTGCTCGTGCTGCACGAGACCTACGCCCCCGGCGCCGACACCGGCGAGGCCTTCTCGCACGCCGCCCAGGAGGCCGGCATGGTGACTCGCGGCGCCGTCGAACTCACCGTCGGCAGCGAGGCGCGCGTGCTGAAGGAGGGCGACGGCTACTACTTCGACAGCCGCATTCCGCACCGTTTCCGCAACGTCGCCGACGGGCGAAGCGAGATCCTGAGTGCGATCACGCCACCGACTTACTGAATTGCGACATCCATCTGGTGAGAATTCTCACCAGATGGAAGGGGGCGCCTTTCCTCACCGTGCAAGTATGCTTGCCTCACCACCAGCAGCCGCCGCCATCGGCAGGCTGACAAGAAGGGGACACCAGCGATGCCGACCTCCCGACCTTTGAAACTCATCACCGCGCTCGCCGCCGGCACGATCGGCCTCGGCTTCGCCTCGGCGCAGGCGCGCGATCTCACCGTCGTCTCCTGGGGCGGCAACTACCAGGACGCGCAGCGCGAAATCTACTTCAAGCCGTTCGCCGAGCTCTCCGGCAAGCCGGTGCTCGACGAGAGCTGGGACGGCGGCTACGGCGTCATCGCCGCGAAGGTGAAGGCCGGCCAGCCGAACTGGGACGTCGTGCAGGTGGAAGCCGAGGAGCTCGCGCTCGGCTGCGCCGACGGCATGTACGAACAGCTCGACTGGGACAAGCTCGGCGGCAAGGACCTCTATCTGCCGTCGGCAGTGAGCGACTGCGGCGTCGGCGCGATCGTCTGGACGACGGCGCTCGCCTATGACGGCGACAAGCTGAAGGAGGCGCCGACCTCCTGGGCGGACTTCTGGAACGTCGAGAAGTTCCCGGGCAAGCGCGGCCTGCGCAAGGGCGCCAAGTATGCGCTCGAGTTCGCCCTGCTCGCCGACGGCGTCAAGGCCGAGGAGCTCTACGACGTACTCGGCACGCCGGAAGGCGTCGACCGCGCCTTCAAGAAGCTCGACGAGATCAAGCCGCACATGATCTGGTGGGAGTCCGGCGCGCAGCCGCTGCAGCTGCTCTCCTCCGGCGAAGTGGTTATGACGGCGGCCTACAACGGCCGCATCTCCGGCATCAACAAGACCGAGGGCAAGAACTTCAAGGTCGTCTGGCCGGGCAGCATCTATGCCGTCGACAGCTGGGTGATCCTGAAGGACGCCGAGAACAAGGGCCCCGGCATGGACTTCATCGCGTTTGCCAGCAAGGCGGAGAACCAGGCGAAGCTGCCGCCGTTCGTCGCCTACGGCCTGCCGAACAAGGACGCCGCGTCGATGGTGCCGGCCGCCCTGCAGTCGGAGCTGCCGACCGATCCGAAGAACCTCGAGGGCGCCGTGTCGCTCGACGTCGACTTCTGGATCGACAACTCCGAGGCGCTGACCGAGCGCTTCAACGCCTGGCTCGCCCAGTAACGGCATGACCGTCCCGCGGCCGCTCCGGCGGCCGCGGGCGCTGCTCTCCCAGTGGCCGCCCCGGCGGCCACTGACGCATCCCTTCCTTGGCCGCCCCGGCGGCCACCGATGCGTCTCTCCCTGGCCGCTCCGGCCGTCATGATTCGGCCCCGTCCCGGCGCGTCATTGCGGCGGACTGGCCCCCGGACGGCGGCAGGCCGTCACCATGCGCCCGTAGAACGCTGTTCCTGCTCGACTCTTCGGTTCCGTGACATTTCATGGAAACGGGACAGAACTGACGTACGCCCGTGAACTTGGCGCCCGACAGTGAGGGTCGGGCTCCAGAACGCGGGAATGGCCGGTGACGGCGCAGCTTTTCTCCTATGCCAACCCGGACGATCCGAAGGTCCGGCGCATGACGATGGCGCTGCTCGAGCGCGCCCTCGGCCTATCGAAGCTGTCGAACGGCTACGAACGCTGGCGCCGCGAGCTCGGCGCCCCGTCGGCCCACACGTTCGGCTCGATGCTCGAGATGTGCGAGATCGAGCTCGTCCTGACCGGCCGCTGGCCACTGCCGAGCGTTCCGGACGGGCCGCTGCTGATCGTCTCCAACCACCCCTTCGGTATCGGTGACGGCATCGCCCTCGGCGCCCTCGCCGAGCGCTTCGGCCGGCCGTTCAAGCTCCTGATCAACCAGCGCCTCGCCCGCGTGCCGGAAATCGAGCCCTACATCCTGCCGCTCTCCTTCGACGAGACGCAGGAAGCCGTCGAGATGAACATAGCGACCCGCCACGAGGCGGTGCGGCTGCTCAAGGCGGGCGGCACCGTCGGCATCTTCCCGGGCGGCGGCGTCGCCACGGCGCCACTCGGTTACGGGCCCGTCGAGGAACTGCCGTGGAAGAAGTTCCTGCCGAAGCTCGTGCAGATGGGCGGGGCGAGCGTGCTGCCGATCTACATGCACGGGCAGAACAGCCTGCTCTTCCAGGCGGCGAGCCGGGTCTCGCTGACGGCGCGGCGCGCCATGCTCTGTCGCGAGTTCGTCCGCCAGCTCGGCACCCCGATCGTCGTGCAGGTCGGGGCGCTGATGCCGCCCGAGGAGCTTTCGGCGATCCGCGACCGCAACGCGCTGCTCGCGCACATCCAGAGCGCCGTCCTGTCGATGCGGCCCCACCCCACCCGCAGCGACCGGCCGGCCGTCATCGGCGCCAAGAGCCGGCATCCGCTCTGGAAGGAAGACGCCGTCTCCATGAGCAACAGCATCAAGTTGCGGCGCGACAAGACGGCCGGCGAGGACGTCGCCGTTCGGATGCCGCGCAACGCGTCGCTCTACTGACCCGCCAGCCGCCGGCCACCCCTCTGCCGCGTCCGCCTCCGCGCCGATCGGGAGGCCATCCGGCTCCGCCGGGTTAACGCTTTCGTCGAAAGCGCCAGAAGTCGCTTGTCGCGGCCGTGCGCGCCGTCGAAACTGCCGATACGACACCGTGATCGATCCAAACGACGCGAGTGGTCGCAGAGAGCGCGCACGGGGCGGGTGCGCTCGTGTCAGGCTGGCGACAGCGCCGATGCGACGACGACGCCCCGAGCCGCTGGAACGGGAAGACGCGTTGGCCGATCCTTACATCCGCTTCGAACATGTGACGAAGGCGTTCGGTGCCCTCACCGTCGTCGACCGGCTCGACCTCGACATCGCCCGCGGGGAGTTCGTCTGCCTGCTCGGGCCGTCGGGCTCCGGCAAGACGACGCTGCTGATGATGCTCGCCGGCTTCGAGGCGCCGACCGGCGGCCGTGTGCTCGTCGACGGCGTCGACATCGTGCCGCTGCCGCCGCACCGGCGGAACATGGGCGTCGTCTTCCAGAGTTACGCGCTGTTCCCGCACATGAGCGTCGCGGAAAACGTCGCCTTCCCGCTCGAGATGCGCGGCGTCGCGCGGTCCGAGATCACGTCCAGGGTCACCCGGGCGCTCGAGATGGTGCAGCTCGCCGCCTACAAGGACCGCCGGCCCTCGCAGCTCTCCGGCGGCCAGCAGCAGCGCGTGGCGCTCGCCCGTGCGCTGGTGTTCGAGCCGAGCGTCGTGCTGATGGACGAGCCGCTCGGCGCCCTCGACAAGAAGCTGCGCGAGCAGATGCAGCTCGACATCCGGGCGCTGCACCGCGACCTCGGGCTGACGATCGTCTTCGTTACCCACGACCAGTCCGAGGCGCTGACGATGGCCGACCGCATCGCCGTCTTCAACCACGGCAAGATCGAGCAGATCGGCCCCCCGTACGCCATTTACGAGCGCCCGGCGACGCGCTTCGTCGCCGACTTCATCGGCGAGACGAACCTGCTGGAGGGCGTCACCGAGGCGGTGCGTGAGGGCAGCGCCACCGTCCGCCTCGGCGACGGCCGCGCCGTCACGGTCGCTGCGCCGGCCGGGCTCGCCCCGCAGCAGCCGGTGACGATCTGCGTGCGGCCGGAGCGGGTCCGCCTCGACGCCGCGGCGGGGCAGCCGAACGCCTTCTCGGCCACCGTGGCGGACTGCGTCTACCACGGCGACCATCTGCGGGTTCACCTCGACGACGCAGCTGGCAGCCTGGTGGCGAAAGGCGACCGGCATCGCGCCGAGTGGGCGCAGGGCGCCACCGTCACCGCCGCCTTCGCCCCCGCCGATTGCTGGGTGCTGCCGCGATGACCGGCACGAGGCTGCGCGCGCACCTCGTCGCCTTCGCACTAGTGGCGCCGCTGCTCGCCTTCATCGTGCTGTTCTTCCTGTGGCCGCTGGTGGCGATGACCACCGTCGCCGTCTCCGACCCGACGGTGCCGCGTGCCCTGCCCGCCACCTCGGCGGTCGCCGGCGACTGGGACCGTGTCTCGCCGCCGCCGGCCGAGCTGCAACTGGCCTTCGTCGCCGACCTGCGCGCCGTCACCGACCAGCAGGTGCTGGGCGACGTGACGCGCCGCCTCAACAGTGCCCAGGCCGGTTTCCGGACGCTGATGGGCAAGACGGTGACGGCGGTGCGCGCCACCGACGGACCCGTCGATCTCATCGCGGTCGATAAGCGCTGGGCAGACCCGGCCTACTGGCGGGCCGTCGCCGATGCGGCGGGCTCCGTCTACACCGACCGCTACCTGCTCGCCGCCGTCGACCTCGAGCGCAACACCGCGGGCGACATCGTAGCGATGCCGGAGGGCACTTCCGCCAACCTGTCGATCATGGTGCGCACCTTCGTGGTGGCGGCGACGGTGACGCTCGGCTGCCTCGTCGTCGGCCTGCCCTTCGCGATGCTTGCTGCAGCCGTCGACGGCTGGCGGCGCCAGTTGCTGCTCGCCGCGGTGCTCTTGCCCTTGTGGACGTCGCTCCTGGTGCGCACCGCCGCCTGGTTCATCCTGCTGCAGGACAACGGCCTCATCAACGCGACGCTGATGGCCGCGGGGATCACCAGCGGGCCGATCCCGCTGATCTTCAACCGCCTCGGCGTCGTCATCGCCATGGTGCACGTGCTGTTGCCGTTCATGGTGTTGCCGATCTTCTCGGTACTGCTCGCCATCCCCAAGAACCTGATGCCGGCGGCAGCCTCCCTCGGCGCCCACCCGGTGCGGGCCTTCCTGCGCGTGCTCCTGCCGCTCAGCCTGCGCGGCATCGTCTCCGGCTCGCTGCTCGTGTTCATGAGCGCCATCGGCTACTACATCACGCCGGCGCTGATCGGCGGGCCGCGCGACCAGATGATCTCTTCGGTCATCGCCTTCTACGCCACCGGCAGCGCCAACTGGGGCATGGCCGGCGCGCTCGGCCTCGTGCTCCTCGCCGCGACGCTGGTGCTGTACGCGGTCTACGGACGGCTCTCGTCCGACCGCACGGCGAGGGCCTGACGATGCTCGCCGCGATCAAGCTCGTCTTCGGGATCGCCGCCGTCGTCTTCCTGCTGGCGCCGCTCGTCGTGATCCTGCCGCTCGCCTTCACCGACAGCATCTTTCTCAACTACCCGATCGAGAGCTACTCGCTGCGCTGGTTCGAGGAGCTTTCGACCGCCGAGGTGTGGCGGCGGGCGATCGTCAACAG
>CALRZT010000120.1:0-12308 GCA_943372725.1 Pseudoxanthobacter soli DSM 19599 | reverse complement strand
CTTCTATGCGGAGGAGGGGATCGAGATCGAGATCGTCGTGCCGCCGACGGTCGCCGACACCATGAAGTTCCTCGGCACCGGCCGCGCCGACGTCGCCTTCACGACGGTGATGGACGTGATCTTCGCCCGCGGCGAGCAGGCGCCAGTCGTCGCCATCGCCCGCTACGGCCGCGCCAACAACTGGGGCATCCTGTCGGCCGAGGGCAAGCCGCTGAAGATCGCCGAGCTGAAGGGCAAGCGCATCGGCATCTACAACGACGCCTGGACGAAGGCGCAGCTCGAGATGATGCTCGCCGACGCGCAGCTGACGCTCGACGACGTCGAGATGGTCGCCGCTGCCGACGACACCGTGCCGCTGCTGCTGCAGGAGCGCGTCGACGCCATCACCGGCATCACCAACGCCGAGGGCACCGGCATGGCGACCACCGGTGGCCAGAAGCCGGAATTCCTGCCGGCGATCGAGCACGGCGTGCCGAACACGCCGATCTTCATGCTCGCCGGCAACGAGGAATGGCTGAAGGCCAACCCCGATCTCGCCAAGGCCTTCCTGCGGGCGACGCGCAAGAGCATCGGCTACGCCGTCGAGCACCCCGACGAGGGCATCGCCGCCTTCCAGGAGCTCTACGCCAAAGCCTACGACGAGAAGTTCATCACCCAGCAGTGGACGGACACGATCCCGCTGTTCGGCGCGATGTCCGAGGACCTGATGGTGAACGACCCGGCGCCGTGGAAGGAGCTCCTCGACGCGCTCGTCAAGTTCAAGGTGGTGAACACCGTCGAGGCGCCCGACAGCTACTTCACCAACGCCTACCTCGCGCAGTGACGGGCCAATGACGGGCCAGCCCTCCGTGACACGCATCGCGCCGGCCTGGGACTATCGTCCCGGGCCGGACGTCGCTTTCGCTCCGCCTCCGGGACTGGTGGCGGCGCAGACGATTGCAAAGGGCGCGGCCGCTGCCGGCGTCGCCGCCGCGGTCGCCGGGGCCACCGAGCAGGACATCGAGCGCGCCGTCTCGGCGTATCTCGCGAGTGCCGGCGTCGCGCACGTCTGGACGATCACCAACGTCGGCGTCGGCGCCAACACGCGCGTCTGCTTCCCCACGAACCCGCCCACGACACTCGCCGCCGCCGAGCGCGATGTCGCGATGATCGACGTCCACCCGATCACCGCCGACGGCTCGTGGGGCGACTGCACCCGCTGCCGCGTCATCGGCGACTGGCCGGAGGCGACGCAGGCGCTCGCCGACCTCGAGCGCATCCACCGCGATACCCTCGCGCTCTGCCGGCCGGGGATGCCCGCGCAGGAGCTCTTCGGGGAATCCGAGAGGCGCCTGATCGCCGAGGGGTTCGAACTGCTCGACCTCCTTGGTAACATCGGCCATTCCCTAACGGCCGGAGCGGCTTACCTGCACAACTTCATCGACGCCGGCAACGCCACGCCGATGTGGGGTGCCTGGGCGATCGAGCCGTTCGCGGCGCGCGGCGATGTCGCGGTAAAGGTGGAAGACCTCGTCTGGTTCGGCCGTGACGCCTGCACCGTTCTCTGAGCCGGCCGCCGCCGTGACGACCGCACCCGCCAAGCTCGCGCTCACCGGCGTCTCCCACCGCTTCGGGGAGACCGTGGCGCTGGCGCCGACGGACCTGACCATCGCACCGGGCGAATTCGTCTCCGTCGTCGGCCCGTCGGGCTGCGGCAAGAGCACGATGTTCAACATCATCGCCGGCGTCCTGACGCCGACCGGGGGTCGCGTCTCTGTCGACGGCCGCGACGTCACCGGCCGCGCCGGCGAGGTCGGCTACATGCTGCAGAAGGACCTTTTGCTGCCCTGGCGCACGGTGCTCGAGAACATCGTGCTCGGGGCGACGCTGAAGGGCGGGGCGAGCCGCAAGGAGCGCGAGGAGGGCGTCGCGCTCGCCCGGCGCTACGGCCTCGGCGATTTCGTCAACCACTACCCGGCGGCGCTGTCGGGCGGCATGCGCCAGCGCGTCGCCCTGATGCGCACGCTCGCCATGCACCGCGACGTGCTGCTGCTCGACGAGCCGTTCGGCGCGCTCGATTCGCAGACGCGCTTCGCCATGCAGCAGTGGCTTCTCAGCGTCTGGGAGCGGGAACGGCGCACCATCGTCTTCGTCACTCACGACATCGACGAGTCGGTGTTCCTGTCGGACCGCGTCGTGGTGATGTCGCCGCGGCCGGGCCGCATCCGGCGCATCCTCGAGGTGCCGATCCCGCGGCCGCGGCCGGTCTCGTGCCTGACGACGCCGGAGTTCGCGGCGATCAAGCGCGAGATCCTCGACATCATCTACGAGGCGCCGCCGACGATCGAAGGCGTGCCGCAGGAGACCGGCGCATGAACGGCCGTGGCGCGCTCGTCCTCAAGGTCGTCTATCCCCTGCTGGCGCTGCTGCTGGTGATCGTGGTCTGGCATCTCGCCGTCGCCTACTACGAGATTCCGCGCTACGTGCTGCCGGCGCCCCACGACGTGGCGCTCCACATCGCCGACGACTGGCCGGCGCTGATGAAGGGGTTCGGCGTCACCTTCATCGAGTTCCTGCTTGGGTTCATCCTCGGCGCCGGCGCGGGGTTCGTCTTCGCCGTCCTGATGGACGCCGCTCAGCCGGTGCGCGGCATCCTCTATCCGATCCTGATCGTCAGCCAGGCGATCCCGATCGTCGCGATTGCCGCCGCCCTGACGATCTGGCTCGGCTTCGGGCTGGCGCCTAAGCTCGTCATCGTTGCGCTGGTGGTGTTCTTCCCCGTCGTCGTCAACGTCCTCGACGGCCTCGCCTCGGTGGACGCCGACCTTCTCAAGCTCGTGCGCGCCATGGGCGCCTCGAAGCTGCAGGTGTTCCGCCACGTCAAGCTGCCGGCGACCTACTCGCCGCTGTTCTCGGCGCTTAAGCTGTCAGCGACGTTCAGCGTCACCGGTGCGGTGATCGCCGAGTGGACGGCCTCGACCAGCGGCGGCATCGGCGCCTACCTGCTGCAGGCGAACTCGCGGCTGAACACGTCCGGCACGTTCGCGGCGATCGCCTTCCTCGCGGCGCTGGGCGTCGTCGCCTTCCTGCTGGTCGTACTAACCGAGCGCCTCTTGACGCCGTGGCGAACCTCCTCCACCGCCCGCCGCTGGTCGCGCGCCTACTGGCGCGACTGACGGCTTCTCAGACGGGCAGGGGGCCGGAGCGGACGCAGGCGGCTTCGTGGTACGGTCCGCGCGGCGTGAGCTGGACCTCGATCACCCGCCGGAAGCGGATGTGCAGCTTGCGGCCGCGCGCCTCAAGCCCCTCCATCGCCTCGCGCATCGCCGGCGGCACCGCGTCGGAGCGCAGGGCCGCCGACAGCTTCGCCACGGCGGCGTCGTCCTCGAAGACGAGATCGGCCTCGAAGGCGTCCTTGCGCTCGACGCCCGACAGCGTGTCGAACATCGCTTCACGGTCGGCGAGCCAGCGGACTACGTCATCGACTTCCCAACCACAGGCCGGGGTGACGACCGGGCAACGGGTGTGGAAGCGGCAGCCCTGGGGCGGGCGCGCCGGGTCCGGCACCGAGCCCTCGAGCGTGCGCATGGCGCCGTCGAGATCGTCGGCGAGGTCGGGGTTCGCGGCGAGAAGGGCGCCCGTGTAGGGGTGCTCCGGCCGGTCGAAGATCGCCTCGGTCGGGCCGGCCTCGGCGACGCGGCCGAGATACATGACGACGATGCGGTCGGCCATGTGGCGGACGACCGAGAGGTTGTGGGTGATGAACAGGTAGGCGAGGTTTCGCTGCTGCTGAAGGTCGTGCAGCAGGTTGAGGATCTGCGCCTGTACCGAGACGTCGAGCGCGCTCGTCGGCTCGTCGAGGACGATGAACTCCGGATTGAGCGCGAGCGCGCGGGCGATCGAGATGCGCTGGCGCTGGCCGCCGGAGAACTGGTGCGGGTAGCGGTAGAGGTGCTGGCGGCCGAGGCCGACCTGCTCGAGAAGCTCCACCACCCGCTCCGTCAGCGCCGAGCCCGACGCCTCGCGATAGACCTCCAGCGGCCGGCCGACGATGTCCTTGACGAGGTGGCGGGGGTTGAGGGAGGCGAACGAGTCCTGGAACACCAGCTGGCAGTTGCGCCGGAAGTTCCGCCAGGCGTTGCCCTGCAGGCGGTCGATGCGGTGGGCCGCCTCGATCTCGGCCAGCGCGCGCCGTTCCGCCTCGCCGCGGTTGGCCTCGGGCACGGCGAGGAGTGCGTCGAGACGGTCGCGATGCTGGGCGGAGAGGCCGAAATAGATGCCGCCGCCCGTCGCGTCGGTGAGGGCGGCGACGCAGCGCCCGAGCGTGGTCTTGCCGCAGCCGCTCTCGCCGACGAGGCCAAGCGTCTCACCGCGCTTGATGTCGAAGCTGACGCCGTCGACGGCGCGCACCTGGCCGACGACGCGCTGCAAAGCACCTTCCTTGATCGGAAAGTACTTCTGCAGTCCGCGCACGCTGATGACGAGATCGTCGGCCGACGTTGCCGGCTGGCGGGAGAGGGACGCATCCGCGGTCATCGTCATGGCGTCCTCACGGGGCGACTCGCCGGGGCTTTCACCGGCGGCGCGTGGACGAAGCAGGCGGCGGCGTGCTCGGGCTCGATCTCGACCATCGGCGGATCGGTGCGCGAGCAGGCCGCCACCTCGTCTGGGCAGCGGCCGACGAAGCGGCAGGCGGCGGGCGGGTTGACCAGTTCGGGAACGGTGCCGTCGATCGCCGCGAGCCGCCCGCGATGGGCGCCGCGGCCCGGCAGCGCGCCGAGCAGGCCACGTGTGTAGGGGTGTGTCGGGCGGCGGAACAGCTGCGGCGAAGTCGCGGTCTCGGCGATGCGGCCGGCGTACATCACCATGACGCGGTCGCAGACCCGGCGCACCAGCGACAAATCGTGGCTGATGTAGAGCACTGCCGTCTTGTGACGCTGCTGCAGCTCGCGAATGAGCTCGAGGATGCGCGCCTGCACGGTGACGTCGAGGGCGGTGGTCGGCTCGTCGGCGATCAGGAGGTCGGGATTGCAGGCAAGCGCCTGGGCGATCATCACGCGCTGCCGCATGCCGCCCGACAGCTCGTGCGGATAGCGCTCCATCACCTTGCGGGGATTGGGGATCTGCGTTTGCGCCAGCGCATCGGCCACCATCGTGTCGAGCGCCGCGTCGATCCGGTTGCGGCCGCTGCGCAGCGGCGGCACGGCGAGCAGCATCTTCTCGAACGCCCGGCTCTTCTGGCTCGCCTGCCGGCGCAGCAGCACGTCGTCCGGCGACACGCCGGCGGCCGCCAGGATCTCCGCCGTGCGGTGCTGCAGGAACACCTCGGCGATCTGGTCGCGGACGGTGAGGCCGGGATTGAGCGCCTTGCCGGGGTCCTGGAAGATCATCGCGATGCGGTTGCCGCGGAGCGCGCGCATCTGCGCGTCCGGGATCGACAAAAGGTCGACGGTCTCCTCGCCGGTGCCGCTGCAGGTGCGGCAGCCTTTACCGCCACAGGCCGGGCAGTGGGCGGCGACGCGGCCGGTGCCGTCGCACTCGCGGCAGCCGACGCCGCCACAATCGTCGCAAACGCGGCGCGGCCGGAAGGTGATCGAGCCGCCGGCATAGACGCCCGGCGGAGTCTGCACGAGCCGCAGGAAGGATCGCGCCGTGACGCTCTTGCCGCAGCCCGTTTCGCCGACGAGGCCGAGGGTCTCGCCGTCGCGGATGTCGAAAGAGATGCCGTCGACGGCGTGCACCATGCCGCGCTTGCCGCTGAAGTGGATCTTCAGGTCCCGCACCGAGGCGATGACGTCCGGCGCGCGCACGACCGCGACGCTTTCCTCGAGGTTGGTCAGCATCACCGGCCCTCCGTCCGCGGGTCGAGGGCGTCGCGCAGGCCGTCGCCGACGAGATTGAAGGCGAGCGCCCACAGGAACACCATCAGGCCGGGGAAGGTGGAGGCCCACCAGCGGCCGGAGGAGATGCCAGCCTGGCCCTCGGAGACGAGCACGCCCCACTCGGCGATGCCGGCCTCCGACAGGCCGATGAAGGCGAGCGTCGCGCCGACCAGCACGACGTGGCCCATGTCCGTCGTCGCCTGCACCATCACCGGCGTGATCGAGTTCGGCAGGATGTCCTTGAAGTAGATGCGCAGCTTGGAGTCGCCGATGACGCGGGCGGCGTCGACATAGTCGTTCTGTTTCACCCGCATGATCTGGGCGCGCATGATGCGGGCGTACTTCACCCAGAATGTCACGGCGAGGGCCAGCACGATGTTGGCGAAGGAGGGGCCGAGCACCGCGGCGATGGCGAGCGCGAAGATCAGCTCCGGGATCGACAGGAAGACGTCGACGATGCGCATCAGGATGTTGTCGAAGCGGCCGCCGAGGAAGCCGGCGATGCTGCCGATGATCGTTCCCACCACCACCGTGATCGAGACGACGAGCAGCGACAGGTAGAGCGAGGTGCGGGCGCCCCAGATGACGCCGTAGAGCACGTCGCCGCCGTTGTTGGTGGTGCCGAGGAGGTGCCCCTCGGTGAGCGGCGGCTTGCGCACCGCGCCCCAGTCGCGCGGCATCTGGTAGGGGTCCGGCACGTTCGGCGTGGTGATCACCGGGGCGAGCAGGGCCATGGCGAGCATCAGGACGATGATGACGAGCCCGATCACCGTGGTCGGGTCCGAGAGCACCCGGCCGGTGAGTTCGAGCGTGCGCCTGAGCCGCACGCGGGCGGCGGTCTCGACAAGAGCACCGCGGACGGGCGGCCGGGAGAGGCTGGCATCGACCATCGTCATTCTCCCAGCACGACGCGACGGTCGAGGTAGGCATAGACCACGTCGACCACGAGATTGACGAACAGGAACAGGATGCTGGCGAACATCACGTAGGCCATGATGGTCGCCTGGTCGCCGCGCAGGACGGCATCCGCCATCCACCGTCCGAGGCCCGGCCAGCGGAAGATGATCTCGGCGACGACGGTGCCCTGCAGCAGGAAGCCGAAGGTGAGGCCGATCACCGTCACCGTCGGGATGAGGGCGTTGCGGCGGGCGTGGCGCTTCAGGACGAGGCGTTCCGGCAGGCCCTTGGCGCGGGCCGCCTCGACATAGTCCTCCTGCAGTTCCTCGACGAGCGAGGAGCGCATCATCCGCGCGACGATGGCGGTGGCGCCGTAGCCGAGCGCGATCGCCGGCAGGATCAGGTGCCAGATGGCGTCCCAGAAGGCGCGCGGGCTCAGCGCGATGAGGGCGTCGATCGTGTAGAAGCCCGTCGGGTGGGCGATGCTGTCGAAGATGACCGGGTCGCTCCGTCCGATCGGGAACCAGCCGAGGTGCACCCAGAAGACGATCAGGAGCACGATCGCGAACCAGAACAGGGGCAGGCTGGCGCCGGCGATGGAGACGACCCTTATGACGTGGTCGGGCCATTTGTTGCGGCGGGCGCCGGCGATGGTGCCCATCCAGATGCCGAGCACGACGGCGACGATGCCCGAGGCGATCGCGAGTTCCATCGTCGCGGCAAGCTTCGAGGGGAAGACGGCGGTGACCGGTGCCGCCGAGACGCCCGACCAGCCGAAGTCGCCCGACAGGACACCCTTCGCCCAGTAGTAGTACTGCACGGGCAGAGGGTCATCGAGGTGGAAGCGCTCGCGGATCTGCTGCACCTGTTCCGGCCCCATCTCGTGGGAGAGATAGATGCCGATCGGCGAGCCGCCGACGCGCGTCAGCACGAAGACGATGATCGAGGTGCCGATGATCAGGAGCGGCAGCACCATCAGGCGCCGCAGGATGTAGTCGCGGATCTGCATCGCGTGTCCGTTCCGGCGAAGCGGGTCGTGGGGTTCCGCCCCGGGCGAGTCTCACCCGGGGCGGACGGCCTGTTCGTCGACGTCGACAGCCGTTCTCGCGGCCGACGGTGCGCGCGCTACTTGCTCATCAGTGCGAACTTCAGGCTCGGGCGCGGCCACAGCGGCTGCATGACGAAGCCCTTCACCCAGTCGCGGTAAGCCATCGTCACGCCCTCCTGGGCGGCAATGATCCACATCGGGTCATCGAACAGGAGCCGCGTCAGCTCGGCATAGATTGCGGCGCGCTTCGCCGGGTCGAGCTCGACGCCACCCTGGTCGATCAGGTCGGCGATCTTCTTCGGATCGCGGTAGCCCTTGGCGAAACCGTGCACCTCGCCCCAGTCGCCGTCCGGATGGACATAGGCCATCAGGTAGGCGTGCGGGTCGGCCGCCGGATCGGCGTTCTTCGACCACATCGCATACTTCATGGGGTTCTCGGCGTGCGCCTCGTCGAAGACGGCCTCGGCGACGGACAGCACGTTGACGCGGAACTTCGGGTTCAGCTTTTCCAGCGAGTCCTTCAGGATCAGCGACGCGGCGGCGAAGAGGTTCGCCTCCTCGGTGATGATCGAGATGGTGAAGCCCTTGTCCCAGTAGCCCGTCTCCTTGAACAGGGCCTCGGCCTTCGCCTTGTCCTGCGCGGCATAGACCGGCGCCGACGCGTCGTAGCCGAAGATGCCCTGCGGGATGTAGTGCGGGTTGAAGGCGCCGAAGCCGGCGAGCGGGCCGTTCAGGAAGGCGCCGTAGTCGAAGGCGTAGTTGAAGGCCTGGCGGATGCGCGGGTCGTGGAAGAAATCGACCGGGATGGTGTCGCCCGGCGGCAGCGAGCCTTCCGGGATGTTGAGGTTGAGGCCGATGTGGATCGGCTCGAGCAAGAGACCTTCCTGATAGATGTCGACGCCTTCCGCCCCCTCGAGATCCGGGATGAAGGTCGGGTCGGTCTCGATCATGTCGAACTCGCCGGCGCGCAGGCCGAGCACGCGCACGTCGGGATCGGAGCCGATTTCGATGCGCACCGGCAGGTGCGCCGGCGTTCCCCAGTAGGCGTCGTGCTTGTCGAGCTGCAGGTTCTCGCCGCGGTTCCAGACCTTGAACCTGTAGGGGCCGGTGCCGACCATGTTGGTCTGCATGAAGGTGTTCGGCTGGCCGGCGGCGACGCCGCCGTTCGCCTTCACCGCATCCTCGCTGACCACCGAGGCGACCATCGCCACCACGGCGCCATTGAGGAAGGTCGCGGTCGGCTGCTTCAGCGTCACCTGGAAGGTATGGTCGTCGACGACCTTGGTTTCGGCGACGATGTCCTTGAGGGCGCCGGCGTTGCCTTCCGGCAGGTCCATCTCGAGGACGCGGTCCCACGAGAACTTCACGTCGTGGGCAGTGAGATCGGTGCCGTCGTGGAACTTCACGCCCTGGCGGATCGGGAAGGTGTAGGTGAGCCCGTCCGCCGAGATCAGCTTGTTAGCGAGGCTCGGCACGTCGGTGGCGAGCGCCGGGACGAGTTCGGGCTTGTCGGGAGCGAACTCCAGCAGCCGCTCGTACACCTGCAGGATGACGGTCTCGCCGCCCTCGCCGGGCTCCACCTGGGCGGGATCGAGCGTCGTCGGCTCGTCGTCGGCGGCGTGCACGAGCACCCCGGAGTTCTGCTGGGCGAGGGCGGGCCCTCCGAGCAGCAGTGCGACCATCGCCGCGCCACCCAACAGCCGCGCGCTGCGGCCAAGTCCACGGACTCCTGCCGTCATCTTTCTCGTCCTCCCTGGGGTCTGCTTTGCCGGGCGCCACTGGCGGGCGTCTTGACTGCAAACGATTGCACAAAGTCGCAATCGTTTGCATGCCTGTCTACTCAAACCGCATCCACCTCCAGTGTCCAGTGTCGAATTGTTCCGAAACAGTGGCCGGCTTTTTCCATTTCGGCAGCAATCGACGCCGCTGCGTCCCGGATGGAACCAATTGCATGGATGGGTTCAGCAGGAGTTCTAGGGCGCTCCGCCGGCTGTCCTGGCCGGCCGCGGCGTTACACTTCTATCCCGACGAGTTCTATCGGATTGCACGTGCTGCAGGGGAGCACAGAGCTTTTCTCTTGCCGCGCCGGTCTCAAGAGGTGGACGAGGTGCCGCCGATCTCGATGATCGGCCCGCCCGCGGCGAGGGCGTCGTCGCGGTCGTGTGTCACCAGCATGGCGGGGATCTTCCGCTCGGCGACCAGCCCGAAGACGAGCGACCGGACCGCCTGCCGGCGATCCGCGTCGAGCCGCGAGAACGGCTCGTCGAGGAGCAGCGCCTGCGGCCGCGACAGCAGCGTCCGCGCCAGCGCGACGCGCGCCTGCTCGCCACCGGACAGCGTCGCCGGGTCACGGTCGAAGCAGCCGTCCAGGCCGACTTCACGCAGCGCCTCCTCGGCCGTGCGGCGGCGGAGGGCACGGCCGCGCACCTCGGCCACCAGCCCGAACAGCAGGTTTCCGCCGACCGAGAGGTGCGGATAGAGCAGGGCATCCTGGAACAGGAGGCCGATGCGCCGCTGTTCCGGTCTCAGGCCGGAAAGATCATGCCCGTCGAGGACGACGCGACCGCTCGCACTGAAGACCGGATCGAGGAAGCCGGCGATCATCGCCAAGAGCGTCGATTTCCCCGAGCCCGACGGCCCCATGACGGTCAGGACCTCGCCGGGGCGGACGTGGGCCGAAACGGCGAGCATCGTCCGGCTCCCCCGCCGGATCGCGACGTCTTCGAGCCGCAGCCCCGCCGTCTCGCTCATCCTGGCCTCATGCCGCGACGATTGCGGGCGAGCAGCGCCGGCGCCAGGCTCGCGAGCGCGAAGGCGAGGAACGGCAGGGCCGTCTGCAGCAGCGCATAGGCGGCGATCGTCCGGTTGTTGCCGCCGGAGGCGAGCGCCACCGCCTCGGTTGTGATCGTCGGCAGCCGCCCGGCGCCGATCAGCAGGGTCGGCAGATAGAGGCCGACAGAGGTCGCGAAGCCGATGGCGGTGGCGATCAGGATCGGGCCGGCGAGCATCGGCACCCGCACCCGCAGGAAGGTCGCCGCACCGGCATGGCCGAGGCTCGCCGCCATGCGCTCGTAGCGGGGATCGAGGGCGAACCACGGGTCGGCCAGCGCCAGCGCGACATAGGGGGCGACGAAGACGAGGTGGACGGCGGTCAGCAGCCACAGCGACGGCGACAGCCCGAGCGCCAGGATCAGGACCTGCAGGCCGAAGACGAAGGAGACCTGCGGGACGATCAGCGGCACGTAGAGGAGGCCGGCGATCGCCGGCTGCAGACGCACCCGTTCGCTCGATCGCACGGCCCCGCCGGCGGAGCGCCGACGGCCTTCCAGCAAGGCGACGACGGCGAGGCAGGCGAGCGCCGCGGCGGCGCCCGCGACGACAAGGGTCGTCGCCATCGCTCCAGCGGTGCCCGCCAGAGCGCGCTGCCACGTCGCGAGCTCGAGGCTCGACGGCAGGAGCGCCGGGAAACTCCAGAGGCCGGCCACCGACCATAGCGCCAGCGCGGCGAGGCCGGCGACCACGGCGACGCCGGCCACCGTCACGCCGATCGGCGCCACCGCGCGCACCGCGGCGTCCGTCTGGAAGCGCCGCCCGTTCGTCGCCAGCCTCCGGCACAGGCCACCGCCGATGCGTTCGAGGCCGATCCAGGCGGCGAGCACGGCGAGTGTCACGCCCACCTGCAGGACCGCTCCTGCCGAGGCGAGGAAGCGCACCGTCAGGTCGGGATCGCCGGCCCATTCGACCACCCGCACGGCGAGCGGCGCCGGCATCGACGGCCCGAGGATCAGCGCCACGTCGACGACCGAGGAGGCGTAGGCGGCGACCGCCAGCACGGGCAGGCGGATCTGCCGGTAGACCGCCGGCCAGACGCCGAGACCGAAGCCGGCGATGCGGCCGTAGCCGAGCGCCCGCGCCACCTGCAGGCGGCGGGCGCCGTCGGCCTGGGGCAGCGCCGCGAAGACGACGAGGAGCAGGAACGGCATCTCCTTGACGACGAGCCCGGCCATCATCGCGAGGCCGAGCGGGTCTCCGATGATGAGGAGATCGGGCGGCTGCCTTTCCCCCGTCACCGTCGCGGCGGCCCGGAACAGCAACCCGGAGGGCGCGATCAGGAAGGCGAGGCCGAAGGCCGTGGCGGCGTGCGGAACGGCGAGCAGCGGTCCGAGCGCGTGGCGGGCGAAGGCGAAGGCACGCGTGCCGGAGAAGGCGGCGACGAACATCCCGACACCGGCGAGCGAGATCGCGGTGGTGGCGAGGCCGGCGGCGAAAGAGAGGGCGAGCGAGGCCCCGAGGCCCGGCTCGGCGAACAGGCGGCGGACCGGCTCGAGGGAGGGCTCGGTGCCACCGATCGCCGGCAGGTAGCCGACAGCCGGCAGCGCCGCCCCGGCGAGCCCGACCAGCACCGGTAGCGCCAGCAGGCCGGCGATCAGCCAGGGCACGACCGCGGCCGCTCGTGCAGTCCCGCAGCGCGCCGGGGAGAGCTGGTCGCGCCGCGAAACGGC
>CALRZT010000119.1:0-12364 GCA_943372725.1 Pseudoxanthobacter soli DSM 19599 | reverse complement strand
CGGCTTCGCCGGGCTCGCCGGCGTGCTGATGACGATCCGGGCGGGCGTCGGCCTGCCCACGGAAGGCGTCGGCATGGAGTTGCAGGCGATCGCCGCGGCGGTGATCGGCGGCACGGCGCTGTCCGGCGGCGTCGTCAGCGTCGGGGCCGTGGTGATCGGCGCCGCCTTCATGCAGGCGCTGCTGACCGGCCTCAACCTCCGGGGCGTCTCCCCCTTCGTCGCGCAGACCGTCGTCGGCGCGGTGATCATCGGATCAGGGCTCGTCGAAGCCGGGATCCGCCGTGTCGTGTCGGCCAACATAATCCAGAGGACCGCACCATGAAGCTCTCCACGCGCCTTTTGACCAGTGCCGCCGCCCTTCTCCTTGCTGCGCACGTCGGAGCGGCTCACGCCGCCGAGACGGTGATCGGCGTCTCCGTCCCGAACCTCGCCTCGTCGTTCTGGATCTCCGCCGTCTATGGCATGGAGAAGCAGGCGAAGGCCGAGGGTGTCACCCTGATCAAGCTCGACGCCGGCGGCGACGCCAACACCAGCCAGCAGATCGCCCAGTTGCAGGACCTCGTGCAGCGCAAGGTCGGCGCCATCGTCGTCGGCGCCACCAACGGCGACGGTGTCAAGGCGGTGGTCGAGCAGGCGATCGACGGCGGCATCCCGGTCGTCGGCATCTCGTCGCCGCCGAGCACCGACAAGCTCGCCTCGCTCGTCAGCGCCGACCACTACGACATGGGCAGGCTGCAGGCCGAGTGCCTGGCGAAGGCGCTTGGCGGCAAGGGCAGCGTCGCCATGATGGCCGGCCCCGCCGGCCAGATGTGGTCGGACCTGCGCGCCAAGGGCTTCACGGAGACGCTCGCCAAGCAGTCGCCCGAGGTGGTCGTGGTGGCGGAATCGCGCCTCGCCGACAACCGCAACGCCGCGCTCACCACCACCGAGGACTGGATGCAGCGCTTCCCGGAGCTGACCGGCGTCTATGCCGCTACCGACGACCTCGGTGCCGGCGTCGTCTCGGCGCTGAAGGCGGGCGGCAAGCTCGGCGACGTCAAGGTGTCGGCCTCCAACCTGAGCCCGACCGCCCAGCAGATGCTGAAGGACGGCGAACTCGCCTGCACCTCCATCCAGCAGGTCGTCTACCAGGGCGAACAGGCGGTGAAGCAGGCCGTCGCCGCCGCCACCGGCAAGCCGGTCGAGGCCCGCGTCGTCACGCCGGCGGTGCTCGTCACCAGCGAGAACCTCGCCGACGTCGACCTCAGCCTCGCCGTCGCGCCGGCGGACTACCGGCCCTGACCGGCTAGACGAGGAGCGCTCGATGCCCACGCCACTCCCCACTCACGGCCGCTTCCCGTACTCCGGGATCAACGACCGGCCCGACTTCACCTGGCCGGACGGCAAGCGGCTCGCCGTCTACGTTGCGCTGTGCGTCGAGCACTTCTCCTACGGTTCCGGCCTCGGCCTCGCCTATTCGCCCGGCCTCTCGCACCCCAACAGCTACAACTGGGGCTGGCGCGAATACGGCAACCGCGTCGGCGGCTGGCGGCTGATCGACCTGTTCGACGAATACCGCCTGCCGCTGTCGGTGCTGCTCAACACCGCCTGCTACGACCACTGCCCGGATCTCGTCGCCGCGCACCGGGCGCGCGGCGACGAGATCGTCGGCCACGGCCGCACCAACTCCGAGCACCAGAACGGCTTGGCCGAGGACGCCGAGCGGGCACTGATCGGCGACGTCACCGAGGCGATCCGCCGTCACGAGGGCAGGGCGCCCGGCGGCTGGATGAGCCCCGGCGCGCACCCGAGCCTGGTCACCGAGGACCTGCTGGCCGAGGCGGGCTACCGCTACACCCTCGACTGGCCGATCGACGACCAGCCGGTGTGGATGCGCACCCGCAACGGCCCGCTCCTCAGCCTGCCCTATCCGCACGAGGTCAACGACGTGCCGATGGTGGTGCTGCACGACGGCACGGCTTCGGCCTTCGCCGACATGGCGATCGACAACTTCGACGAGATGCTGCGCCAGTCGGCAAAGCAGCCGCTCGTCTACGGCATCACCATCCACACCTTCATCGTCGGACAGCCGTTCCGGCTCAAGCAGTTCCGCCGCGTGCTCGAGCACATCTCGAAGGTCCGCGACGATGTCTGGTTCACCACGGCGGGAGACATCGCCGGGCACTACGCCTCGGTGGTGCCGCCACCGGCGGCAGCTGCCGAATAGATCGGGAAGCACCCAAGATGAATACTCGAAGTGACGAACGCGCCCCGGTTCGGGTCGCGATCGCCGGGCTCGGCGCGGTCGGGCTCGAGGTCGCCAGGGCGCTCGATGCCGGCGTGCCGGGCTGCGTGCTCGCCGCCGTCTCGGCAAACGACCGCGTGAAGGCGGCAGGCCGCCTCGCCGGCCTCGCCCATCCGCCGCCGGTGGTGCCGATCGAGGACCTCGAGGCTCTCGCCGACCTCGTGATTGAGTGCGCGCCGGCAAGCCTGCTGGAGGCGATCGTCGAGCCGTTCCTCAGGGCCGGCAAGATCGCCGTCGTGCTCAGCGCCGGCGCCATCCTCACCCGCCCGCACCTCGTCGATCTTGCCAAGGCGAACGGCGGCCAGATCGTTGTGCCGACGGGTGCGCTGCTCGGCCTCGATGCCGTGACGGCGGCGGCGGAGGGCACCATCCACTCCGTGCGCATGGTCACCCGCAAGCCGGTGAAGGGCCTCGTCGGCGCGCCCTATCTCGTCGAGAACGACATCCAGATCGACGACATCAGGGAACCGCTGAAGGTGTTTTCCGGCACGCCGCGCGACGCCGCGATCGGCTTCCCGGCGAACCTCAACGTCGCCGTGGCGCTGTCGCTCGCCGGCATCGGCCCGGACCGCACGACGCTCGAGATCTGGGCGGACCCGGCGCTCACGCGCAACACCCACCGCATCGAGGTGGACGCCGATTCCGCCTCCTTCTCGATGTCGATCGAGAACATCCCGAGCGACAACCCGAAGACCGGCCGCATCACGGCGCTGTCGGTGATCTCCTACCTGCGCAAGCTCCACGCGCCGCTGCGCGTCGGCTCCTGACGCGCGCCAGCACCCGGATACACATCATGGATCTCGGACTTTCAGGCCGCACCGCGCTCGTGCTCGGTGCCGGCGGCGGGCTCGGCCGTGCCATTTCGGTGGCGCTCGCCCGCGAAGGCGCCCGCGTCGCCGCCGCCGACGTCGACGAGGCAGCCTTGCGTGCGACGGCCGATGCCGTCACCGCCGCCGGCGGGAGCGCGCTGCCGCTCCTGTGGGACATCGCGGATCTCGCGGTGATCGAGGCCCGCTTCGCCGCCGTTGAGGCGGCGCTCGGGTCCGTCGCTGTGCTCGTCAACAACACCGGCGGCCCGCCGCCGACGCCGGCGAGCGGCGTCGAGGCGGCGGTCTGGCAGGCGCAGTTTCAGGCGATGGTCGTCTCGGTGATGAAGATCACCGACCGCGCGCTGCCGGCGATGCGGTCCGCCGGCTGGGGCCGCGTCGTCACCAGCGCCTCCTCGGGCGTGGTGGCGCCGATCCCGGGCCTCGCGATCTCCAACGCGCTCCGGCTGGCGCTCGTCGGCTGGTCGAAGTCGCTCGCCCGCGAGGAGGCGGCGGCCGGCATCACCGTCAACATCGTGCTGCCGGGCCGCGTCGCCACCGACCGCATCCGTTTCCTCGACGAGGCGAAGGCGAAGCGCGAGGGCCGGCCCGTCGCCGAGGTGGTGGCGGAGAGCACCGCCTCGATCCCGGCGAAACGCTACGGCACGCCGGAGGAATATGGCGACGTCGTCGCGTTCCTCGCGAGCGCCCGGGCCTCCTACGTCACCGGCTCGGTCGTCCGCGTCGACGGCGGCTACGTGCCGAGCCTCTGAACGCGTCTCAAGCGCCCCCTACAGCAGACGTCTCCGGAGACCCGATCGATGACCGCCGCCCCCGATGCCACCGAGCGCGAGGCGATCCGCCGCCGCTTCCTCGCCGTCGACGCCTCCAACGTCGCCGATGCCCTCGACACCCTCGGCCTGCCCGACCAGGGCCTCGCCGCCGAGTTCGCACCCTATCCGGCCACTGCCGGCAAGCTCGCCGGCTGGGCCTACACGATCCGCGGGCAGATGACGCCCTATCCGCTCGGCGGAGACCCCGACAAGATGACCGCCTGCCAGGGCCTCTCGCCCGGCGAGGTTTCTGTGTGGAGCGGCGACGGCGAGGGCGTCTGCTATTTCGGCGAGCTGATCGCCATCGGCATGAAGGAGCGCGGCTCCGTCGGCGCGCTCCTCGACGGCGGCATCCGCGACGTCAAGTGGATCGCCGAGCAGGGCTTTCCGGTCTACGCCCGCTACCGCACGCCGGTGCAGTCGATCTGCCGCTGGAAGGTCAACGCTTGGCAGGTGCCGGTCTTCCTGCGCGGCGCCACGACCAAGCGGGTGCGCGTCGCCCCGGGCGACTTCATCCTCGCCGACGAGGACGGCGCGCTCGTCATCCCCGCCGCCGCAGTCATGCCGGCACTGGAGGAAGCGGAGCGCCTCACCGGCATCGAGGTCCGGCTTCGGGGGGAATTGTCCGCGGGACTGTCGCTCGCCGAGGCCCTCAAGACGTACGGTCACGTTTGAACTCGAACCCAACGCGAAAGCCGCCATGCCGGACGCCGCCGCCGCCCGCCTGAACGCCCTCGGTCTCGCGGCGACGCCGGACGAGATCGTCGCCGTCGCCGCCGAGATCGCCGGCATCCGCGAGCGCCTCCGGGCGCTTGCGGTGGTGCTGACGCGCGACGACGGCGTCGGCGTCTTCGACGGCCTCCTGCGCGCCGCCGCCGTGGCGGGGCAGGCAGCCGCGGCGGGGCAGGCGGCCCCGTCGGAACCGGCACCGGCCGCAGCGCGGAACGTCGCCCCCGATGAGATCGTCGCCGGCGTCGAACGGGCGCTCGCCGCCGCCCGCGACCGCGGCGATGCGCTGAACGCCTTCATCGAGCACTTCGACGATGCCGCCCGCCGCCGGGCACGGGCAGTCGCCCGCCTGTCCGCCGCCGATGCACCACTGCGCGGTGTCCCCTATGCCTTCAAGGACGCCTTCGCCACCACGGGCCGGCGCCCGACCGTCGGCATCGGCGAGGGCCACCACTGGGAGGGCCGGCGCGCCAGCACGACGCTCGCCCGCCTCGACGCCGCCGGCGCCGTTGCGATCGGCGCGCTCAATCTCGACCCGCACTGCTACACGGCCGTCGGCCTCAACCCGCACTTCGGCCGCGTCCGCAATCCGCACGAGCCGCGCGTCGCCATCGGCGGCTCGTCGAGCGGTGCGGCGGCGGCGGTGGCCGCCGGCATCGTACCGTTCGCCATCGGCACCGACACCGGCGGCTCCGTCCGCATCCCCGCGTCGCTCTGCGGAATCTGGGGCTTCAAGCCGACCCACGGCCTCCTGACCGATCCCGGCCTCGCGCCGCTCTGCCGGTCGCAGGACACGCCCGGCATCCTGGCGAGCAGCCTCGAGATGACGGAGCGGGTCTTCGCCGTGCTCGTGCCCGCCGCGGCGACGGCGGTGGCACCCGGCCGGCTGCGCATCGGTGTCTGCCGCGAGGCGTTTGCGGTTGGTCTCGACGACGATGTTGCCGCCGTCTTCGAGGCGACCCTCGACCGCCTCGCCGCGGGCGGTGCCGAGATCGTCGCGGTGCCGTTCCCCGCGCTCGACGCTCTCAACCTCTGTGCCTCGGTGATCACCGGCTTCGAGGCGACCGTCGTGCATGCGGCAGCGATGGCGCGCTCACCGCAATTCTACCCGGCCCCGGTCCGCCGCCGCCTGCTGACAGCGGCCTGCATCGATGTGGACCTCTACCGGACGGCGCGTCGCCTGCGTGGGCGCTTCCTGGCGGAGGTGCTGGCGACGAGCCTGTCGTCCGCCGACGTGCTGATCTGCCCGACATTGCGCAAGGTCGCACCGCGTGTCGACCATCTGGCCGAGGACGACATTCCCGCCGCCGGCGCCCTCGGCCTCGAGTTCCTGCGGATGAACCGGCCGTTCAGCCTGCTCGGCCTGCCGTCGCTCTCGGTGCCGTCCGGGGTGGACGCGCGCGGCCTGCCAGTCGGGATGCAATGGATCGGCCGCCCGCACGGCGACCAGACACTGCTCGCCACCGTCTCCGACGCTCGGGGCGGCGGCAGAGGCACGTCCTGAGCAGCCTCCGGCGGTCCCGGCCACCTCGCCAGAGTTTCCATTTGTGACCAGCCGACGCGTCAGCCGACGGTTCCGTAGCGGATGCCGAGGGCGGCGAGCCAGCGGCGGTAGGCGACGGCGGTCTTGTCGGAGCGCACGTGCAACTCGCGCCCGACCGTCAGCGGCAGCCGCTTCGGGCGCTGCGATTCCACGATCGGCACGTCCTGGCCGATGATCAGCGCCGTGAAGGCCTGCACCTCCTCCTCGCCGTAGAGCACGTCGTGGTTGGAGGCGAGCAGCACCCAGCCAATGCCGCGCTCCGGCTCGACCGGCGTCACCGTCAGCATGATCGCCTCGGTGGCCCGCGCACCTTGCTTGTTCACGACCCCGACGTCCTTGACGAGGCGGGCCGTCAGCGGCCGGGGCACGTAATACTCGTAGCCGACATGGGCGCCGCCGGCCGCCATCGTGTTGGTCGGCTGCGGCTGCCAGACGCGGACGTTGCGGACGGAGAGGCCGTCGTCGCCGACCGCGACGTCGTAGTCCTCGATCTCGGTGTGCTCCTCCGAGCCGAGCACGCCGGCGTGGACGAACGGGAAGTGCGAGACGTCGATGAAGTTCTCGATGGCCCGCGGCCCGCTCGTCTCGTAGGCGAAGGCCCCGCCGAAGAAGAGCTTGTGGGTGCCGGCGTCGATCTCCGGGAACGGCGGGATGTCGCGCGAGGGCTCGCCGAGGCAGGCCCAGACGAGGCCGTAGCGCTCGGCGGCGCGGAAAGTCGTGGCGCGCGCCCGCGGCGACGGCTTCTGGCGCTCGTGCGCGGGATAGCGCACGCAGACGCCGTCGGACTGGTACTCCCAGCCGTGGTAGGGGCAGGCGAGGCGCCCGCCCGTGACCTTGCCGAGCGACAGCCTGACGCCGCGGTGGGCGCAGCGGTCTTCCCAGGCGCGCAGGCCGTCCGGCGACCGCCACAGCACGAGGTCGATGCCGAGCAGACGGACCGGATGCGGGCGGTCCGCGATGTCGGCCGAGCGCGCCACCGGGTGCCACTCGGCGGCCAGCACGGCGTCGTCCGTCATCGGTGGCTCGGTGGTCGACACGGCGAGGCTCCGCTGTCCGCGGGCCTCCGGGGTGGCCCGCGTCGTTGATCGGCGGTGCGGTGGTCGGTCAGGACGAGGGCGGCGCCGCTCACTGCGGCAGCGTGCCCTCGACGCCCTCGACATACCAGTTAATGCCGTAGAGCTGGTCGTCCGGCAGCGTCTCGCCGGCCTTCACCCGCTCCTTGCCGGACTGGTCCTTGATCGGGCCCTGGAAGGGGCTGAAGGTGCCGGCGCGGATCTGCGCTTCCACGGCGGCGATCTTCTCGGCCGCCTCCTTCGGAACGGCCGGGCCGAGGGGCGCGATGGCGAGCGCGCCGTCCTTCATCGACAGCCACTCGGGCTTGTTCGTCCAGGTGCCGTCGATGACGCTTGAGGCGACCTTGGTGTAGAAGTCGCCCCACACCGGGATGACGGCGGTCAGCTGCGACTTCGGGCCGTAGCTGGTGCGGTCGGAGTGGAAGCCGACGACGTACTTGCCGGCGGCTTCCGCGGCCAGCGTCGGGGCGGTCGAGTCGGTGACGTGGCCGACCACGTCGATCCCTTGAGAGAACAGCGCCTCGGTCGCCTCCTTCTCGCGGCCCGGGTCGTACCAGGAGTTCACCTCGACGACCTTCACCTTGACGCCGGGCTTCGTCGCCTGGGCGCCGAGGGTGAAGGCGTCGATGATCTGGATCACCGCCGGCAGCGGGAACGACGAGACGTAGCCGATGGTGTCGCCCTTCGTCACGGCGCCGGCCGCCATGCCGGCGAGATAGGACGACTCGTAGTAGCGCAGCGAGTAGGTGCCCATGTTGTCGGCGGTCTTGTAGCCGTCGAGGTGCATGAACTTCGCGTCGGGATAGAGCTCGGCCACTTCGAGCGTCTGGTCCATGAAGCCGAACGAGGTGGTGAAGATCAGCCCGTAGCCGTCGGCGGCGAGCTGGCGGATCACCTGCAGCGAGTCCGGCCCGAAGGCGACGTTCTCGACGATCTTCGCCTCGACCTTGCCGCCGAGGTTGGCCTCCATCGCCTTGCGGCCCTTGTCGTGCTCGGCGGTCCAGCCGGTGTCGCCGACCGGGCTGAAGTAGACGAAGGCGACCTTGAGCGCCTCGGCCGCCATGGCCGGCGCGGCCACCACCTGCCCCAACAACAGCAGCGCCGCTGCCAGCGCACTGACAATCCGTGCCGGACGACCGAGCATCTCACCACCTCGCCATGTTCGAGCCACGCCTGCGCACCGCCTCGGGACGGCCCTCGGCGATTGCGCCCCACCCGCGCTGGGTCGGCAAGCTCGAATGCGGGGGCTTCAGCCGCGCGAAGCGCTTTGTGCGCCGTCAGGCAACGCGGCCGGCGGCAGGGCTGACGGTTCGCCTGCGGCAGTCTTCGCCGCCTGCTGGCGGAAGGCCTTCGGTGTCAGGCCGAAGGCGCCCTTGAAGGCGGTGACGAAGTGGCTGTCGGAGCGGAAGCCGACGCGAAAGGCGATCTCCGACACCGACAGGGCGGCGAAGCCGGCGTCCGACAACAGCGCCTGCGCCTTGGCAAGACGCCGGTTGCGCAGGAAGACGCCGATCGTCTCCGGCTCGTCCTGGAAGAGGTGGTGCAGGTAGCGCACCGAGAAGCCGAGCGCCGCGGCGATCGTCTGCGGGCCGAGGTCGGCGCGGTGCAGGTTCTCGGCGGCGAACGCCTTGGCGTGGCGAAGATGCGTCGCGCCGACGGCACTGACGGAGGAGGCGCGCGCCGGCGCCTCGTGCTCGAGGGTGTTCGCGAGCAGATCGAGAAGCCGCTCGGAAACCGCGCCGGCGACGCCCGGATCGCGCCCCGCCCGGTGCCGCACGGCGGAATCGAGCGTGTCGAAGAAGATGCTCGCCAGCACCCCGTCGCGACGGATCGGACGGGCGCAGTAGTCCTCCGGGGTGGGCAGGCGCTGCTTCAGCTGCTCGGCCGGGATCGTCACGATCAGCGCGCTCGACGGCATCTCGTGCACGAACTCGAGCAGGTCCATCGTCGAGTGCAGCGAGATCGTGTCCGCGTCGATCACGACCTCGCGGCCGTACTGCGTCATGCGGAAGGCGCCGCCGGTCGCCGCCGTCAGCACGTAGAGGCGCCGGCGGGCGCGGGCGAGGGTGGCCTGCGTCTGCCGGCAGCGGTAGGGGTCCGACCACATGTGACGGACACCGACCGGGCCGATGTCGGTCGCGATCAGGCGGGCGCGGAAGTCCTCGCGACCGGGCGCCTCGCAGGTCATCGGGCAGCACAGGCTGTACATGACGTCGCGCCACGTCTCGACGCGACGCGACGGCGCCACGTCGGCGGTGTCGAGGCGCAGCGGCAGATGGGTGGAAACGGCTTCCATTGCGCGAATTGGAAGCAAGAAGGGTGCCGGGGGCAAGGAGAAAGCAGGCCCGCCCCGCGGACTTCGTCGCTCGTGCCCGGCCGGGTACGACTTGCGCGTGTCGAACCCCTCCGGCTGCCGGACGTCTCCCCGCTCAGCGTTCGCCGCCGAGCGGGCCGCCGAGCGAGGCGGGCGCCTTGAGCCGCGTGCGCACCGCCGCCGAGGAGACGACGACCAGCACCGCGATGGTGGCGAGGTAGGGCAGCATCGAGAACACCTGCGTCGGCAGACCGAGGCCGGCGCCCTGCAGGTGGAACTGCAGGATGGTGATGCCGCCGAACAGGTAGGCGCCGGCGAGCACGCGCAGCGGGCTCCACGAGGCGAACACCACCAGTGCGATGGCGATCCAGCCCCGCCCCGCCGTCATGTTCTCCACCCAGACCGGCGTGTAGATGACGGAGAGATAGACGCCGGCGAGCCCGGCCATCGCGCCGCCGAACAGCACGGCCGCGCAGCGGATGGCGCCGACCCGGTAGCCGGCGGCGACGGCGGAGTGCGGCGCGTCGCCGACGGCGCGCACGATCAGGCCGGAGCGGGTGCGGGCGAGGAACCACCAGACGCCGACGGCGAGCGAGATCGACAGCGCCGTGAACGGCTCGATCGTCGCGAGCACCGGGCCGAGGCCCGGCACTGTGCCGAGCCAGGCGGGCAGGGCGCCGATGTCGGCCGGCAAGGCCACACCGGTGTAGCCGGCGCCGATCAGCGCGCTGAGGCCGATGCCGAGGATCGTCAGCGCCAGCCCGCTCGCCACCTGGCTCGCCCGGCAGACCAGTGTCACGAAGGCGAAGAGCGCGGCGAGCGCGGCGCCCGCCAGCGAGCCGGCGACGGCGGCGGCGAGCATCGAGTGGGTCTCGGCCGCGGCGGCGAAGCCGGTGGCGGCGCCGACCAGCATCATCCCCTCGACGCCGAGGTTGAGCACGCCGGTGCGCTCGGTGACGAGCTCCCCGAGCGCGGCCAGCACCAGCGGCGTGCCGGCGGCGAGCGTCGCGAGCAGGATGGCGACGGCGAGGTCAGCCACGGTCGGCGACCTCGCGGGCAGACGGTGCCGGTGATCGCCAGCGCACGCGCCAGCTGACGAGGCTGTCGCTGACGAGCAGGCTGAACAGCAGGAGGCCCTGGAAGATGCCCGTCGCCGCCGCCGGGATGCCGAGCGCCACCTTGGCGTTCTCGCCGCCGAGATAGAGGAGCGCCATCAACAGGCTGCCGAGCACGATGCCGACGGGGTGCAGCCGGCCGATGAAGGCGACGATGATCGCCGCGTAGCCGTAGCCCGGCGACACCACCTCGCGCAGCTTGCCGATCGTGCCGGCGATTTCGATGGTCCCGGCGAGCCCGGCCGTGGCGCCGCCGATCAGCATCGCCGCCCAGATCGCCCGCGAGCGCGAGAAGCCGGCATAGCGCGCCGCCCGAGGCGCCAGCGCGCCGACCTGCATGCGGAAAGCGAGGTGGGTGCGGGCGACGAAGAACCAGGCGGCGGCCGCGACCACGAGGGCGATCGGGAAGCCGATGTTGAGGCGCGTGCCGGGCACAAGCCGCGGCAGGCGGGCGGCGGCCGCGAAGGCGGAGGATTCCGGCCAGTTGAAGCCCGTCGGCGAGCGCAGCGGGCCGTAGACGAGGGCGCTCAGGAAGAGGCCGGCGACATAGGTCAGCATCAGCGTGACGAGGATCTCGCTGGCGTTGAAGCGCACCTTCAGGATGGCCGGGATCGCCGCCCACGCCATGCCGCCGAGCGCGCCGGCGAGGAACATCGCCGGCAGCACCAGCGGACTGCCGCTCGCTCCGAACTGCAGCGCCACGACGCCGCTGGCGATGGCGCCGAGGATCAGCTGCCCCTCCGCGCCGATGTTCCAGACGCCGGCGCGGAAACCGATCGCCACGCCGGTGGCGCACAGCATGATCGGCGCCGCCTTCGAGCAGAGCTCGCCGAGGCCGTAGAGGTCGCCGAGCGGCGCGATCAGGAAGGCATGGAGCGCCGCCAGCGGCGCATGGCCGAGAGCGGCGAACAACACGCTGCCGCCGGCAAGCGTCATCGCCACCGCGAGCAGCGGCGCCGCGAGGCGGGCGACCGGCGACGGCGCCGGGCGGCGCTCAAGCGTGAACGGCATGGGACGCGCCGGCGGTGGGTGGGAGGTGACGGCCGCCCTCGGCCATGAGCCGACCGATCGTCTCCACCGTCGCTGCACCGATGTCCAAGGGCGGAGACAGCCGCCCGACAGAGAGGACGGCGATGCGGTCGCAGACGGCGAAGAACTCGTCGAGATCCTCGGACATGAGAATGATCGCCGCGCCGCCATCGCGCATGGCGGCAAGCGCCGCGTAGATGGCGGCGGCCGCGCCGACGTCGATGCCCCAGGTCGGCTGATGGGCGACGACGATCCCCGGCGCCTGCGACAGCTCGCGGCCGACGATGAACTTCTGCAGGTTGCCGCCCGACAGTGCCTGCGCCGCCGTCCGCGGCGTGCCGGAGCGCACGTCGAAGTCACGGATGCAGCGGGCCGCCTCGGCGGCGGCGGCGCGGCGGTCGATCAGTCCGTGGCGGACGAGGCCGCGGTGGGCGGTCGTCAGCAGCGCGTTGTCGGCGAGCGACATCGCCGGCACGGCGCCATGGCCGAGGCGCTCCTCGGGGATGGCGACGAGGCCGAGCCGGCGCCGCTCGACTGGGCCGAGCTCGCCGGCCGGCACGCCGTCGATCACGACAGCGTCGGTGGGGCTGCGCGCTTCGCCGGAGATCGCCGCGAAGAGTTCCTCCTGGCCGTTGCCG
>CALRZT010000118.1:0-12391 GCA_943372725.1 Pseudoxanthobacter soli DSM 19599 | reverse complement strand
ATCGAGAACGCCGTCTCGCCGGGTCGGATCTATCGGGTCGACCGCGCCAAGTACGAGGCGATGCGCGCGGCCCTTCTCGCCGTACTGCCGGCCGGGCCGCCCGGCATGACCCCGGCCGAGGCGCAGCGGGCGCTCCTGCCGCATCTGCCCGGCGACCTCTTCCCCGGCGGTGCCAAGGCCGGCTGGTGGATGAAGGCGGCGCAGCTCGATCTCGAGGCGAAAGGTGTCGTCGCCCGCGCGCCGAAGCCTCCGGTGCGGCTCTTCCGCGTCGCCGGAGGCTGAGCCGCCGCGCCCGGCTGCCGGCCGCCGCATCGGCTGCGTCGTTCGCTCGAAGCGGGCTCTTCTGTCCGTCGCACGGAGCGGCTATGGAAAGCCGCGACGGGCGCGAGGCACGGGAGAGCGGCATGACGGCTGAGACGAACGGCAGCAGCGACGACGCGGTGTCGCGGGCCCGCATCATCGCCGAATCGCTGCCCTACATGCTGCGCTACGACGAGGAGACCGTCGTCGTGAAGTACGGCGGCCACGCCATGGGCGACGCGGCATTGGGCCGGGCGTTCGCCGAGGACGTGACACTGCTCAAGCTCGCCGGCATCAACCCGGTGGTGGTGCACGGCGGTGGGCCGCAGATCGGCGCCATGCTCGAGCGGCTCGGCATCAAGAGCGAGTTCCGTGGCGGCCTGCGCGTCACCGACAAGGCGACGGTGGACATCGTCGAGATGGTCCTCGCCGGTTCCATCAACAAGGAGATCGTCGCCTCGATCAACGCCGTCGGCGGCCGCGCCGTCGGCCTCTGCGGCAAGGACGGGCGGATGGTGACGGCGCGCAAGCTGACGCGCACCACCATCGATCCCGATTCCAACATCGAGAAGATCCTCGACCTCGGCTTCGTCGGCGAGCCGGCGACCGTCCGCCGCGAGGTGCTCGACGTTCTGGCGAAGAGCGAGATCATCCCGGTGCTCGCCCCCGTCGCCCCCGGCGAGGACGGCGAGACCTACAACGTCAACGCCGACACCTTCGCCGGTGCGGTCGCAGGCGCCCTCAACGCCAAGCGGCTGTTGTTCCTGACCGACGTCGCCGGCGTGCTCGACAAGGACAAGAACCTGATCAAGGAGCTCACCGTCGCCGAGGCGCGCCGGCTGATCGCCGACGGCACGGTGTCGGGCGGCATGATCCCGAAGGTCGAGACCTGCATCGAGGCGATCGAGCGCGGCGTCGAGGGCGTCGTCATCCTCGACGGCAAGGTGCCGCACGCGGTGCTGCTCGAGCTCTTCACCGAGGGCGGCGCCGGCACGCTGATCACGCCGTGACGGTCGCAGTGCCCGTGCAATCCGATCTCTCGCGGTTCGCGTCTGTCGAGGCGTGGGTCTTCGACCTCGACAACACGCTCTATCCGGCGTCGACGGCGCTGTTCCCGCAGATCGAGGTGAAGATGCGCACCTTCGTCGGGCGCCTGCTCGATCTCGACGAGGCGGACGCGCGGGCGCTGCAGAAGCAGTACTACCGCCGCTACGGCACGACGCTGCGCGGGCTGATGACCGAGCACGGCGTCGCGCCGGAGGATTTCCTCGCCTTCGTGCACGACATCGACCACAGCGCGCTCGTGCCCGACCACCGCCTCGCCGAGGCGCTCGCCCGGCTGCCGGGGCGCCGCTACATCATGACGAGCGGCTCGCGCATGCACGCGAGCGCAGTCGCGAGCCGGCTCGCCATCGAGCACCATTTCGACGGCGTCTTCGACATCATCGCCGCCGACTACATCCCGAAGCCGGCGGCCGAGACCTACGACCGCTTCTGGACGGAGACCGGCATCCGGCCGGAGCGGGCGGCGATGTTCGAGGACCTGTCGCGCAACCTCGAGACTCCGCACGCCTTCGGCATGCGCACCGTCCTCGTCGTGCCGCCGGAGGCGGACGGCAGCGAGGACCCGGAGCTTCCGGACTGGGAGCGCGAGGGCCGCACGGCCGCCCACATCGACCACGTCACCGACGACCTCGCGGGCTTCCTCGAGCGCGTGCTCGCGGTGATCGGCGCACCGGCGCCGGCCTCCACCGCCACGGCGCGTTGACAGCCGTCCACCCGCCGATATGGTCCGGCGGCCCGCCGCGCGCGCGGGCTGCGCGGCCGTTCCGGCCCGCCGACACCAAAGCTGCCCGCAAGGGCTCTTAGGAAATGCCCTCAGGAAACCGTCCGATGACCGACCTCGCCACGCTCGCCGCCGCCGTCGATGCCGCCTTCGAGGACCGCGCCAATGTCGGTCCGCAGACGACGGGACTGGTGCGCGAGGCGGTCGAGATGACGCTCGCGCTGCTCGATGCCGGCGAGATCCGCGTCGCCGAGCCGGACGGCGACGGCTGGATGGTGAACCAGTGGGCCAAGAAGGCAGTGCTGCTCTCCTTCCGCCTCGCCCCGATGGAGGCGATCCCGGGCGGTCCCGGCGGCGCGCCGTGGTGGGACAAGGTGCCCTCGAAGTTCCTCGGCTGGGGGCCGGCCGAGTTCGAGGCGGCCGCCTTCCGGGCCGTGCCGGGGGCGATCGTCCGCCGCTCCGCCTACATCGCGCCGGGCGTCGTGCTGATGCCGTGCTTCGTCAACCTCGGCGCCCGCGTCGGCGAGGGCACGATGATCGACACCTGGTCGACCGTCGGCTCTTGCGCCCAGGTCGGCCGCAACTGCCACATCTCCGGCGGCGTCGGCCTCGGCGGCGTGCTCGAGCCGCTGCAGGCCGGCCCCGTCATCATCGAGGACGACTGCTTCGTCGGCGCCCGCTCGGAGGTCGTCGAGGGCGTCGTCGTCGGCCGCGGCTCGGTGCTGTCGATGGGCGTCTTCATCTCCGCCTCGACGAAGATCGTCGACCGCGAGTCTGGCGAGGTGTTCATGGGCAAGGTGCCGCCCTATTCGGTGGTGGTGCCGGGGGCGATGCCCGGCAAGCCGCTACCCGACGGCTCGCCCGGCCCGTCGCTGTCGTGCGCCGTCATCGTCAAGCGCGTCGACGAGCGCACCCGCGCGAAGACCTCGATCAACGAGCTCTTGCGCGACTGATGCGCCCGTCCCATTGGCAAGGCGCCCGTGCGCGCCTAGCTGAGGGACCCGAACCCGCGAAGAACCCGGAACGAGCCCCGATGGCGCCGCCGAGCCCGACTGCCCCCCGTGCCGCCACCGTCCCGTGGGTTCTGTTCGGCCTCGACGGCCGCATCGGCCGGCAGGCTTACTGGCTCGGCTTCCTGCTGATCATCGCCCTCGGCAGCATTGCCTACACACCCTACCGCAGCGGCTTCCCGACTGAGCCAGACCTCTACTTCCTGCTCCTCGCTGGCGTCGGGCTGTGGATGGAGGTGGCGCTCGTCATGAAGCGTCTGCACGATCGCGGGCTCTCCGGCCTCTTCGCCCTCCTGCTGCTGCTGCCGCTCGTCAACATCGGCGTCATCCTGTTTGTCGGGCTGATGCCGGGCGAGCCGGACGCGAACCGCTTCGGGCCGCACACCGACGGTCGCGGACACTTCGGGTGAGGTGGCGGCGATGAGCGTGCCCGCTGTACCGCCCGGCGTCGTCGAGATCGCCCGCGATCTCCTGCGCGTGCCGAGCCTGACGCCGGCGGGCCCGGACGCCTTCGACCTCGTCGAGGGCTGGCTTGCGGCCGCCGGCTTCACCGTCCGCCGGCGCATCTTCTCCGAGCCGAGCACAGCCGACACCATCAATCTCTGGGCCGAGATCGGCGCGGGGTCCCCCCATCTCGCCTTCAATGGCCACCTCGACGTCGTCCCACCCGGGCCGGAGGCGCGCTGGCGCCACGGCCCGTTCTCCGGCGACCTCGCCGGCGGCGAGATCTGGGGCCGCGGCGCCGTCGACATGAAGGGCGGCGTGGCCGCCTTCCTCGCCGCAGCGCTTGCCCACGTCGCCGCGCACGGGGGCGGCCACCTGTCGATCCTGCTCACCGGCGACGAGGAGGGGCCGGCGGCCAACGGCACCCGCAAGATCGTCGACTGGTGCGCCGCCGAGGGGGCTGTGTTCGACGCGGCGATCGTCGGCGAGCCGACCTCGGTCGCCCGCCTCGGCGACACCGTGAAGATCGGTCGGCGCGGCTCGCTGTCGGGCACCGTCACCGTCGCCGGCGTGCAGGGCCACGTCGCATACCCTGAGCGCGCCGCCAATCCGGTCCCGCCGCTGCTCGCCATCGCCGCCGCCCTGAAGGAGCCGCCGCTCGACGTCGGCACCGCCCACTTCGCGCCGTCGAACCTCGAGATCGTCTCGGTCGACGTCGGCAACCCGTCCTGGAACGTCATCCCCGGCGAGGCGCGGCTGCGCTTCAACGTCCGCTACAACGACACCTACCGTCGCGACACGCTGCCGGACGAGATCGCCCGCCGCGTCGCCACAGTGGCGCTGCCGGCGGGCGTCTCGGCGCAGCTTACGATCGAGCCCGGCTACGGCGACGTCTTCCTCACCGAGCCCGGACCCTTCGTCGAGGCCGTCACGGCGGCGATCGCCGAGGTAACCGGCCTGACGCCGGAGCTCGGTACCGGCGGCGGCACGTCGGACGCACGCTTTCTCAAGGACCTCTGCCCGGTGGTCGAGTTCGGCCTCGTCGGCACCACCATGCACCAGCTCGACGAGCGCGTGCCGGTGGCCGAACTCGAGGCGCTGACCCGCATCTACGGCCGCCTGCTGTCGCGCTTCTTCGCCGGCGACGGGGCGGGCACACGGTGACGGCGGCCGATTTCCGCGCCGGCATCGAGGCGGCGGTGGCAATGCTCCTCGGCAAGCCGGGCGCCCTCGGCCGCTTCGACGTGTCGCTGGAGGGCTTCTGGCGCTCGTTCTCCGCGATCCTGCTGGTGCTGCCGAGCTATGCCGTCATCCTCCTCGGCCTCTGGCGCGCCCAGATGGAACAGTTGCCGCCGGAGGTGGTGGACGTGCCGTGGGTCGGCGTCGTCGCCGAGAAGCTCGTCGCGCTCGGGCTCGCCTGGGTGGCGCTGCCCGTGGTGCTGGCGCTCATCGCCCGCCGCCTCGGCCTGACCGGCCGCTACGTGCCCTTCATCGTCGCCCGCAACTGGGCCGAGCCGGTGCTCTCGGCGCTTTATGCCGTGCCGGCCCTGCTCTTCGCCGCCGGCGTCATCGACGCCGACATCGCCGCGGTCCTGAGCCTGCCCGTCGGCATCATCGCCCTGCACTACCTCTACCGCATCGCCCGGCAGGCGCTCGGCGCGCCGATCAGCGTCGCGATCGGCATCGTCGTGCTCAACCTCCTCCTCGAGCTCGTCGTCAGCCAGACCGTGAGCCGCCTCTGGCCGGCTTGATCCGCGCACCTGCCCGGCGGCTTGACCTGCGACCGGCCGAGGCCGGCTTGACCTGGAAGGCCGTTTCGCGCCATCCCTCCGGCCCGTTTCCGTTCTCGTTCCGACCCGGCCTCCCCGACCACCTTCCCCGATCATCTTCCCGATCACTGCCCAGACGACCTTTCCCGAGGAGCCACGCATGGAGCCCACCGATTCCGGTCCCGGCGGATTCGCCGCCGGCCAACTGAAGTCCTTCGTCGAGCGCATCGAGCGGCTCGAGGAGGAGAAGAAGACGATCTCCGACGACATCAAGGACGTCTATGCCGAGGCGAAGGCGAACGGCTTCGACGTCAAGATCCTCCGGCAGGTGATCCGCCTCAGGAAGCAGGACGCCGACGAGCGCTCCGAGCAGGAGACGCTGCTCGACCTCTACATGGCCGCCCTCGGCATGCTGCCCGGCTCGAACGCGTGAGCCCGGTGGTGGCAGGCCATACGGCCGTCGCCACCGCCACCCGCGTTGACCGCTGTCCGTCGCTGCGCCACCCTGCCGGTGGGCGGAAGCGGGCGATGGAACGAGACGGCGAGACCGGTCGGGATCGGCCGCGCGCGGGCGCGGTCGCCGGGCTCGTCGCCGGTGCCCTTCTGGTCGGAGCCGCGGGCATCGACGCGGCCCGGGCCGGCGACCTGCCGGCCGAGCCCGCCGCCATCACCTACGTCCGCGCCTGCACCGCCTTCGGGGACGGCTACCTCGTCGTGCCCGGCACCGACACCTGCTTCCAGATCAACGGCTACACGGTCGCCGAATGGCACGTCTTCGGCGGCGACAGGGCGTCCCGCCAGCCGGGCTTCTACGGCAACCAGGACGCGAACGTCGGCTACATCAAGGCGAACCTCGCCTGGAACGCCGCGACCGACACCGAGATCGGCCTCGTCCGCACCTATGCCAAGCTCGAACTCGTCGACACGGCGACCTTCGGCGGCCTCGTCACCAATCTGAAGGCCGCCTATGTCGAAGTCGGCGGCCTGACCTTCGGCCGGCTGCAGTCGATGTTCGACTTCATCACTGGCACCACCTACGCCGACATCTACGAGCCCGCCTGGTCCGACAACCAGAACACCGTCCTCGCCTATACGGGCACGCTCGCCGAGGGTCTGACGGCGACGGTCTCGGTCGAGGACGCCGTCACCCGCCGCGTCGGCATCATCGGGGTCGGCGGCGGCGACCGGGGCTATGCCCCGGGCGCCCGCATGCCCGACATCGTCGGCGCGCTCGCCTTCGAGCAGGGCACCACCCAGGCGAAGCTGATGGCGGTGCTGCACGAGGTCCGCGCCGACCGCCGCGCCACGGCGGCCGAGATGGGCTGGACGGTCGCCGCCGGTGCGATCTTCGACGTGCCGTTCACCGGCAAGGGCGACCAGGGGATGGTGCAGGCCTCGATCGGCCAGGGTGCGCTCAACTACAACGCCACCAACCCGATCGGGCCGGGCCGCAACTTCGCCGGCGCTGACGCGCGCGTCGTCGGCCGGCGGCTGGTGCTCGCGGACGTCTGGGCGATCGGCGCGGTGTTCGATCACTACTGGACGGAACAGTGGGTGACGGAGCTGAACGGCTCCTTCCTCGACGTCAACCAGGCCGGCCGGGCCTACGACTTCACCAACATCGACGCCCAGCTCAACCTGTCGTTCGCGCCCGTCGACGGGCTGAAGTTCACCAGCGAGGCCGAGTACAAATACATCGACCGTTCGAAGGGGAAGGACGGCGAGGCCTTCGTCATGATGTTCGTCGTCGAGCGCGGCTTTTGACGGGGCGCAAATCGTCGCCGCATGCCCGTCGCCCGCATTCTCCCCCTTCGCCCGCGTTGACCCCCTTCGCCCCGCCCGCCACTCTTCGTGGCGCGCGGGGGATTCGGATGCGGCGTGGTGTGCGTGCGACGGGGGGCAGTCCGGCGGGGTGGAGCGCGGCCGCGCTCATCGCCGGTGCACTGGTGCTGCCCGGTCCGGCCCGCGCCGCCGACCTGCAGGCGGAGCCGGCGCCGATCTCTTACGTGCGCGCCTGCAACGCCTTCGGCGACGGCTTCCTCGTCATCCCCGGCACCGACACCTGCTTCGAGCTGAACGGCTACATCGTCGCCGAGTGGCACGTCTTCGGCAGCGACAAGGCCTCCCGTCAGCCCGGCTGGTATGGCGACGAGGACGCCAACGTCGGCTACGCCCGCTACGACTTCTTCTCGAACTCCGCCACCAACACCGAATACGGACTGCTGCGCACCTACGCCAAGGTGGAACTCGTCGACACGCCGCCGGACGGCCTCGTCGGCACGCTGAAGTGGGCCTACATCGAGTTCGGCGGCCTCACGTTCGGCCGCAAGCAGTCGATGTTCGACTTTTTCACCGGCAATACCTACGAGGACTACTTCGAGCCAGCCTGGTCCGACACCCAGAACACGGTCGCGGCCTACACCGCCCGCTTTGGTGATGGCCTCGCGGCGACGCTGTCGATCGAGGACAATCTCGGCCGCCGCGACGGGATCATCGGCGGCGGCCCGAAGGGCGGCTACGGCGGCGCCCGCTTCCCCGATCTCGTCGGCGTGCTCTCGGCGGAGGGCGACTGGGGAACCGCGCAGGTGATGGCGGCGCTGCACGAGGTGCGCGCCCGCCAGGCGGCGGCGGGGTCGCAGACGGGCTGGGCGCTCGCCGCCGGCACGACGCTGAACGTGCCCTTCACCGGCAAGGGCGACCAGTTCACCCTGCAGGCCTCGATCGGCCAGGGGGCGCTCAGCTACAACGCCACGAACCCGATCGGCCCGGGCCGCGGCTTCGCCGGGGCGGACGCGCGCGTGCTCGGCGGCGATCGCCTGGTGCTCGCCGACATCTGGGCGGTTGGCGCCGAGTTCGACCACAACTGGAGCGACAAGTGGGTGAGCGAACTGAACGGCTCCTGGCTCGACGTCGACCAGGCCGGCCGCCGCTTCGACTTCCGCAACATCGACGCCCAGCTCAACCTCTCCTTCGCCCCGGTCGACGACGTCAAGTTCACCGCCGAGGGCGAGTACAAGTACATCGACCGCACGAAGGGCCAAGACGGCAACGCCTTCGTGATGATGTTCATCCTGGAACGGGATTTCTGAGGGGGACAAGTTCATAGTCAAAGTTGCCCGTCCGGCTCAGAGTCGGTATCTTTCATCGCCAGTAGAAGCCTCAAGCAAGAGGAGACGCGACGTTGAAGATCGAGAGGGACGGTAACGGGCAGCCCTATATCGAGTGGGAGCAGGCGCAGGGAGGTTATAAAAGAGCGTGGATTCAGAGAAAAATTGACTCGAGCAAAGACTGGGCCGGAACTGGGCGATATATGAACGTGGTGCGCTGCAATGCCCCTGGAAAGCCCGGGGGCAACCCAACCGATTTTCCGATATTCAACGACCTTCCAGACGAACAGATTCTTCGAGCGTTTGTCCAGGCCGCCTGCGCAATCACAGGGTGTAGACTGCCAGACACACAATAAAGCAGATCTATGAAAAAAGGTCGTCCTCATTATTGCCAGCTTCAGACAGGATCTCTTTGTCGAGTTGGAGTTTTTTTATTAGGCGATCGATTTCTTTTTCGCCGACTGGTCCAGTGACAAGCAGGCGGAAGCTTGCTGTCTTAGATAATATACCAGTTGTAAGAATGCGTTCTCCGATGGCTGAGTTTATTGTGTTGGCTGGTTCAATCGTGTCTTTCTCTCGTCCGCCAATAGCACGCTCGCCTGCCCAGTTCAGATCGAGAGATTCATCAGACCCTCGCCCTACTTCGTCACCTGCCACGTCGGGACGTGTGCGATTTGTAAACTGACTCGTCTCGTCAAAAATGCGTAAGAACTTGTAGGCAGCCTCGTCGGTGAAACCGCTGTCGAATTTCAGCTGACTGATCGCGTGCGAATCATCAGGCCGACCGCCAGCCCAGCGCTCTGCATACTCTGCCAGTAGCTTTGGTTTCATTGCTGCTTGGGCTAAAAGTTCTTCTCGCACGCCAGGGCGATCGTCTGCGATGATCCGCGCGCCCATATCGCTGACTTTAATTTTTCGAGCCTCTCCGCTACCACTGTCCTCAACCAGTCCATACGCAATTAAAGCGCCAACCGTCTGTAAAGTTGAGCTACTCTTCGGAGCTAGCCCCCAGTCCCCTGCTACGTCCGCAATTCGAGCATCGTGGCGCTTCGCCTTCTTATACAGAACGCGCGTGCGCTCAACGGCCTTCCCGATGCCAATGAATGGGAATGAGGGGCTACGATCGCGTTTGTGGTAAATGGCAGCGTCGGACATCGCCGGACTCCCTGTCTGATCGATGGTCTATTTTTATCAGATAGCCTATCCTGATAGGGTTGACAAGAAGCGACTCCCTTCCTATTTTGCTGTCAGTGAAGGAGGGGAATTCAATGCTCAGGAGGGTCGCCCTAGCTGCCGTCGCGCTCACGGACGCAGTACGGGCAAATGAAAAAGCCGCCGGCCCGGGCGGGGCGCGGCGGCTTAGCGTGGGCCAGCAGGAAAAGACGGACCAGCGACGGTGCTGATAGCACCGTCGCTGCATTTTGTGAATGCCGACACTGCAAAAGGGAGCTCCGGCCGATCGGAAGCCGTAGGTCTTGGGCAAAAGGCCACTACCCCCGCTTCCCATCATTCATTGCCGTGGAAGGACAAGACTCTCCTTCCACCCCCGCCCTTGCGGCCGACCCCTTTCGTCGTCTAACCTCCCGCTCGTCTCACGGGGTGCCCGTTCTCACGGGCTGAGAGGCGGCTTGAAGCCGTAAACCCGTCGAACCTGATCCGGGTCGTGCCGGCGGAGGGATCGAGATGACGGCGTCAGCGCCTTCAATCGAATGCTATCCCCTTGCTCGTTCTCAGTCCGACGGCGCCTCGCGGCGCCGGTGGATGGCCGCGTCCCGGTTTCCCGCTCCCCGCGCACCGGATGCCGCTCGATGAATCAGCCCGACAGTTCCCGCACGCCCAGCCTCCGCCGCTCGGTCGTGACCGTCTTCACCGCCGCGCTCGCCCTCGGTGCCCTCGCGGCCGGACCGGCGGTGGCGCAGGACAAGCCCGTCCTCACCGTCTACACCTATGACGGCTTCCCCTCGAAATACGGCCCCGGCGGCACCATCAAGGAGCGCTTTGAGGCGGAGTGCGACTGCACCCTCGAGTGGGTCACGGCCGACGACGGCGGCACGCTGCTCGCGCGCCTGAAGCTCGAGGGCGACGCCACCCAGGCCGACGTCGTGCTCGGCCTCGACACCAACCTGATGGGTGAGGCGGAGGCGTCCGGCCTGTTCGCCCCGCACGGCATCACGCCGACCGGGCTCACCATCCCGGTCGAGTGGACGAGCGAGACCTTCCTGCCCTTCGACTGGGGCTGGTTCGCCTTCGTCTACAACGACAAGAAGCTTCCCAATCCGCCGAAGAGCCTCGCCGAACTCGTCGACGGCGAGGGCGGGCCGACGCTGCTCATCCAGGACCCGCGCACCTCCACCCCCGGCCTCGGGCTGCTGCTCTGGCTGCAGGAGGTCTATGGCGACAAGTCCGGCGAGGCGTGGGCGAAGCTGAAGCCGAAGATCGTCACGGTGACGAAGGGCTGGTCGGAAGCCTACGGCATGTTCATCGAGGGCGAGGCCGACATGGTGCTGAGCTACCAGAGCTCGCCCGCCTACCACGTCATCGCCGAAAACCAGGAAGGCTTCCACGCGGCGATCTTCCCCGAGGGCCACTACGTCCAGATCGAGGTCGCCGGCATTACCAAGTCCGCCGACGATCCCGAGCTCGCCAAGAAGTTCATGGCCTTCATGATCTCCGACGGCTTCCAGTCGGCGATCCCGACCGGCAACTGGATGTATCCGGCAGCCCTGCCCGAGAGCGAACTGCCGCCGGCCTTCGCGGCGCTGCCGAGGCCGACGAAGAGCTTCCTGCTCGACCCGAAGGTGGTGCAGGAGAACCGCCGCGCCTGGATCGACGCGTGGCTCGCCGCCTACGGCAACTGACCTGCCGGTGAGAGCCCTTTCGCTCGCGCCGTCGGCGCTCGCCGGCGGCGCGGCGCTCGCCCTCGTCGGCGGCGTCGTCGCGGTCGCCGCGATCGGTCTCGTCTCGGCCGCCGGCAGCCTGCCGGCGGTGCCGTGGGCCTATGTGCGCGGCATCCTCGCCTTCACGGTGCTACAGGCGAGCCTGTCGACGGCGATCTCGCTGGTGCTCGGCGCCGGCCTCGCACTGGCGCTCGCCCGCCGGCCGGCCTTCCCCGGCCGCGGCGCCGTGCTGGCCCTGCTCGACCTCGCCTTCGTGCTCCCGCCGGTGGTGGTGATCTTCGGCGTCGTCGCCGTCTACGGCAACGCCGGCTATGTCCGCGCGATCACGGATGCAGTCGGCCTCTCGACCGGCCGCTGGCTCTACGGCCTGCCGGGCATCCTCATCGGCCACGCCGTCTTCAACGCCCCGTTTTGCGCCCGCGTCTTCCTCGCCGCGCTGGAGGCCGTGCCGGGCGAGCACTTCCGCCTCGCCGAGCAGCTCGGCATGAAGGCCGGGGCGATCTTCCGGCTGATCGACCGGCCGCTCCTGCTGCGCGAGGCGCCCGGCGCCGGCGGTCTGGTCTTCCTGCTCTGCTTCACGAGCTTCCCGATCGTTCTCGCCCTCGGCGGAGGGCCGGGCGCGGCGACGCTCGAGGTGGCGATCTACGAGGCGATCATGTCGGAGGCCGATTTCGGCCGTGCCGCGGTGCTGGCGAGCGTGCAGATTCTCTGCTGCCTGGCGCTGGTCGGCGTCGCCGCCACGCTGGAGCGGCGGCCGGCGGAAGGCGGCGAGGGCGGCTGGCGGCAGCCGCGGCCCGACCGCGCCGCCGCCCTGCCGCGCGCGATCGACACGATCGCCGGTTTCGCCGGTCTCGCCGTCGTCGCGGTGCCGATCGCCGCCGTCGCCGTCTCCGGCGTGCCGGCGCTGCCGCGGCTCCTCGACCGCGAGGTGCTCGATGCCGCCGTGACGAGCGCCGCCATCGCGCTGCCAGCGGCAGTCCTCGCCTCGGCGCTGGCGCTGTCGCTCGCCGCCTTCGCCCGCCACCTGAAGCTCGACCGCGCCGCGGCACGGTGGGCACTCGCGCCGCGGCGCGCCGCC
>CALRZT010000117.1:0-12400 GCA_943372725.1 Pseudoxanthobacter soli DSM 19599 | reverse complement strand
CGAGGACGCCGGCGTGGCGGCGATCGTCTACACCGACATCGACCGCGACGGCCTGCTCAAGGGGCTCAATCTGGCGGCGACGCTGGAGCTCGCCCGCGCCGTCAGGGTCCCGGTGATCGCGTCGGGCGGCCTCGCCGGTCTCGACGACGTGCGCCAGCTGCTCGCGCCGGAGGCGGCGATCCTCGAAGGCGCCATCGCCGGCCGCGCCCTCTACGACGGCCGGCTCGTGCCGTCTGAAGCCCTCGCCCTCGTCCGCGCCGCCCGCGCCGCCGCCTGAGGCCGGGGCGTCAGGCCGCGCCGTCGCGCTCCCGCACCGCCACGAAGAGCTTCGGCGGCGGGGACTCGAAGTATTTGAGCAGGGCCGGGCAGAGCTAGCCTTCCGCATCGAGCGCCGCCGAGTAGTAGACGTTGCCGCTGCCGTCAGGCCGGCGCCAGTCGAGTTCGTACTGGCTGCCCGGGAAGGCGCCCGACGAGAACACCATGACGAAGCCTTGCTGCGCGTCGCGCAGCCCGGTGACGATCCTGTCGATCATCGTGTCGGCACCGCCGACGAACGGCTCCTGGACCAGTCCCCGCGCGGGATCGTCGAACACCCACATGCCGTGCAGGCGGTAGGGTGCGATGACGTTGATGCTGTTCATGGGCGGCACCCCTTTCGGCGCCGCCTGTTTCTCCGGCCCGCCCGCGGCCGTCAAGTGCAACGACCGCGGGAGGCGCCTCTCGGCCTCACGCCCGCCCGAACGCCGCGAACGGGCGGCCGGCGGTGAGGTGGGCCTCGATGTCCTCGAGGCTGGCGCCGCGCGTCTCCGGCACGTAGCGCAGCGTGAAGAACACGCCGAGCGCGCAGACGATCGCGAACAGCCCGAACACCACCGACAGCCCGACCGCCTGCAGCAGCACCGGGAAGGAGAACACCACCAGTGCGTTGAAGCCCCAGTTCGCCACCGAGGCGAGGCCCATGCCGGGGCCGCGCACGGACAGCGGGAACACCTCCGCCATCATGATCCACGGCAGCGGCCCGATGCTGATGGCGAAGGCCGAGATGTAGACGACGAGCCCGATCAGGGCGACCCAGCCGAGGTCGCCGCTGCCGCTCGAGGCCGACACCGCGATCGCGGCGAGGCTCACCGCCGTGCCGATGAAGCCGATGACGAGCAGCGAGCGGCGGCCGATGCGGTCGATGATGATCATGCCGACCACCGTCATCGCGACGTTGACGACGCCGATGCCGACGGTCGCCAGCATCGCGCCGGCGTGGGTGTCGAAGCCGGTCAGGCCGAACACGGTGGGCGCGAAGTAGATCACGGCGTTGATGCCGGAGAGCTGCTGCAGCAGGAACAGCCCCATCGCCACGATCAGCGCCGGCCGCACCGTCGGCGACAGCAGCGACGGGCCGCCGGGGCCGCGGCGCTCCTCGGCGAGGCGGGCCTCGATGTCGGCGAGTTCGGCCTCGACCGCCCGGTCGTTCTCCGGCACTTCCGCGAGTTTCGCGGCGACCCGGCGGGCCTCGTCGCGCCGGCCCTTCTGCATCAGCCAGCGCGGCGTGTCGGTCAGCATCGCCATGCCGACGCCGAGCGCCACCGCCGGCACGATGCCGGCGGCGAACATCCACCGCCACGAGTCCGACGGGTCGTTGGGCGTGAGCATGATGACGATGTCGTCGACGAAGTAGGCACCGAGGATGCCGAGCGTGATGGCGAGCTGGTAGGCGGCGACCAGCGTGCCGCGCTTCTCGGCCGGGGCGCATTCGGCGATGTAGAGCGGCGCCGTCATCGCCGCCGAGCCGATGGCGAGGCCGAGCACCAGGCGGGCCATCGTCAGCGAGAACACGCCGCCGGCGAGTGCCGCCCACAGGGCGCCGAGGACGAACAGCACGGCGGCGGCGAGGAGCACGCCGCGGCGGCCCATCGGGCCGGCGAGCGAGCCGGCGGCGAGCGCGCCGACCAGCGCGCCGAGCGGCACGGCCGCCGTCATCACGCCCTCGGCGGTCGGCGAGATGGTGAAGTCCTGCTTCAGGGGGGCGAGCGCGCCAGCGATCACGCCCTCGTCGAAGCCGAACAGGAAGCCGGCGATGGCCGCGACCGCGGCGACGATCCAGATCATGGGGTCCCCCTCAGAGCTTCTTTTCTTCGCGCCGCGCCATCAGGGCGGCGCCGATGAGCAGGATCGCCGCCGCCAGCGAGAGCATCGCGAACCAGTCGCCGAAGCGGGCATAGAGCGTGTTGCCACGCCCGACCGGCACCGTCGCCTGGATCGCCGTCGTCTCGGTGTGGCTGGTGAGCTTCGCCGCCAGCACGCGGCCGCGGTCGTCGCTGATCGACAGCATGCCCCACTGGCCGTTGCGGGCCACCGCGAAGCCGCCGCTGACACCGGCGAAGATGGCGACGCGGGCGTGGTGCCAGGCGTCGACGTCGAAGTCGAGCGCAGGCACCGCCATCAGGCCGACGCCCTGGCGGGAATAGCCGCGCCACTTCGCCGGGAAGTCCATGTCGTGGCAGATGGTGACGCCCCACGGCGCCGAGCGGTCCGCCATCACCAGCGGCGCCGTGCCCGGCGTGTAGCGGCTCTCCAGCCCCGGGATGAGGTATTCCTTGACGTAGGCGACCGGCGACGTCGTGCCCGGGGCGAACAGCCGGGCGGTGTTCTTGGCGCCGCCGCCGGTGTCGGTCTCGGTGAAGCCCGCGAGCACCGACAGGCCGTTGCGGTCGGCGATCGACTGGAAGTGCGAGAACGCCCGGTCGACGAGGTCGGGGCCGATCGCGGCGAGCTTCTCCGGCAGCACCACGAGCTCGACGCCCTTGCCGGCGAGGGCGTCGAGCGGCGCCTCGTAGGCCTGGATCGCCGCCTCCACGGCGGCCGCGGAGCCGGCGTCCAGGACGGTCTCGTCCGTCGGCGGCGCCACCACGGCGACGATCGCCTGCCGCTCGCCAGCGGTGTCGCCGAGGCGCAGGCTGCCGCCGACGAAGGCGAGGAGGACGCAGGCGGCGGGCACGACGAGGCAGGCGAGCGCCTGCCGCGGCCGGTCGCGCAGCAGCCAGGCGGTGGCGAGCCCGGCCGGCACCATCATCACCAGGAAGACGACGCCCCACGGCCCGGTGACGGCGGCGATCTGCACGAGCGGCAGGATCTCCACCTGCGTGTAGGAGAGGCTGAAGCCGGCATCTCCGCGGCGGGCGAGGAAGACGACGTACTCGTATCCCGTCCACAGCGCCGGGAAGGCGAGCAGCGCCGCCGGGTGCAGCAACCGCAGCATGACGAAGCGGGCGAGCACGACGATGACCGCCGCGGCGGCGGCATAGGCGACGATCGGGCCGACATAGGTGACCGGGTCGATGCCATAGCCGAGATAGACGAGGACGTTCTGGCTCTCGAGCGCGAAGCCGTGGTGGATGAAGACGTTGGTCAGCCCGGCCGCGACGGCTGCGAACGCGGCCACCGCCGTGACGGCGACCCCGCTGCCAGTGGCGAGCACCAGGAGCGGCAGCGGCGCCAGCCACGGCGCCCACCAGTCGTAGTTGTCGCCAATGGCGAAATACCAGAGCCCGGCGGCGGCGACGAAGAGGATCGCCTGCATCGCCGGGGAGAGCGCCGGTCGCGTATGTCCCGTCATGCCGGCCCCGAATCCTCGTCAGCGGTGCGGACGATAGCCGATCCGCGCGTCGGCGTGGCGGGCAATTTCCTGTGCGCGAACACCGTCGTGTGCCGTGCCGTCAGCCGGCGATCAGCCGGTCGAGCACCATCCCGATCGCTCCGGCCTCGGCGGTGTCCGCCGCGAGGGTCAGTCCCATGCCGGGAGCGACGAGGAAGGCGAGCAGGCTGCCTGCCGCTGCCTGCGACCCGCCGTAGCCGAGCGCCGCGAGTTCGTCGGCCAGCGCGGTGGCGTCGGCGTCGATGTAGCGGGCCCGCGCCTCCAGCGCCTCGGCGCCGAGCGCCCGGTCGCGGACGAAGACGATCCGGCAGGCGGTCGGCCGCGCGTCCGGGTCGTGCAGGGCGTTGCCGCAGAACAGGCCGCCGACCAGGCTGCCGGGCGGTGCCGGCACGATCAGGGCGAAATAGAACAGCCGTCCGGTCGAGCTGCAGGTGAGGGTGCATTGGGCGGTGCGCCCGTCGACGGCGAGGCGGCCGCTCATCTCCACCGTCTGGCCGAACAGGTGCTCGCGGTAGCTCAGCGCCAGCGCGCCGCCGGGGCGCGCCGTGATGTCGACCGGCCCGGCGATCAGGCTGCCCTGCCGGGTGCTCGCCCACGCCGGCGAGATCGCGAGATAGCGCCCGACCAGGATGTGCTCGCTGCGCCAGGAGGCGCCGTTCGGCGCTGCGCCGTCCGCCTCCACTTTGGCGGCCCCGTCGGCGATGCCGGCGATTGTCTCCTCGCTCAGGAAGACGTGAGGCCGGAGCGCCTCGGCCAGCGCCTCGAAGCTGGCGGTGGCGAGGAACTGCGGGGACAGCCCGAGGCCGAGCACGGCCGCCCAGTCGTCATAGACGCTGGAGAGCCGCGGCCGCGCCTTGCCGCGCATCCACTTGTAGGCGTTCTCCAACGTGAAGGCGGTGGCCGGGTTCACCGCCGCGAAGCGGCCGCACAGCTCCTTGCCGGTGGTGCAGCCGAGGGCCGCCGCCGTCAGCTGCAGCTTCATCGCGAGCTGGTCGTTCGGCCTCGGCACCGTCGGCATCGGTCCGCGCAATCCCCCGCCGGGGCCGCCGCCGGCGGCACCCCGATTCGGCGACGCTATGCGATCGGCGGGAGCCGTCAACCGGCTTCGGCAGGGGGCACCTCAGCCCGCTTGCTGTCGTGCAAGGTCTAAAGAATTGACGATCGGAACGAAGCGAGACAATTTGCGTCTGCAACTAGGGGGACGTGGCTATGACAAAGACCAAAAAGAATCGAACTCCTGAATCGGAGATGCGGATAGGGGCGTTGCAGGTGGCGAAGGCAAGGGGCGGCTTTGCGACAACCGCCCAGGCAAAATCGGACATTCACAAGTACGTCGAATTAACTCCGGAGGATCATGAGCCCTCTAAGACGCGGGGCGGTCGAATTAAAGATGAGCCTATGTACTATCAGATTGTCGGAAATGTTGTTTGTCATGAAGGGTCTTCTGTCAGCATATTTCGAAAAGGCTATGCGGTGAGAGAGCCTGAAAGAGATGGGTTCTCAATAACGGAGGCGGGCTTAGAGTATCTGAGGAAACTTGGAGTCTAGCTGTATTTTGCCTTGTACCCGGGCTTAAGCCATTTAAGTTCAGTGGTGGTCGGTGCGTCCTTGTCCCAGACGAACCACGCATAAGCCGTCGTGCCGCTGCCAGACTGGATTGCGCCAGCAGGATAGAAGGTGATCCTCTCACTGAATACCCACACACGGCTGGGGGGCGTCTGGGCAAAGATCGTATTGGCGCGATTGGCGCCCTCCAAGAAGGCTAACCTGAGAAGCAGAGCAAACTTGCGCCGGGCAAGGCGGACGCCCGATTTAACGAAACCTTCAGCAGCATTGTACGGTGGATTGGTGACGATATTGTCAGCACACCAGTTTGCGCCGAGAAAATCGACTCCCGATTCGCCATATCCTCTTTCATAAAGATCCGAACTGGAAACCGAACGAACACCCTGCTCCAGTACCTTAGACATGGCGCCGTTGCCGCAGGCGCTTTCCCACACATCTCCAACAAATTTCTCGTTGTCGACAAGCGCATGTGTCGCCCAAGGCGGTGTGGGGAAGAAGTCCGGCCCGCTCAAGTCCGCAAAACGCTTCATCGTCGGCTTAAAGCCGCCATTGAGATTGTAGGTAGCGTCCGTCATCGCGATCTCCCTGCTGGCAAAGTAATGGCGAATCAGGAACTTAAAAGCTGTTAACGTTGAGTCAGTTTGCCACAGGCGCCATTTGCGCCCCGGGTATTACCAGTCGCGTCACCGGCCTCGCAGAAGGATAGTGCGGCGAGTTGGTCGTCACCCCACCAGCACCGCGGCGCTCGCCTCCTCCAGCGCCGCGGCGAGGTCGCCGTCGGGGGCGCGGTCGCTGACGAGCGTCGTCGTCGCCGACCAGGCGCCGTAGACGACCAGCGACGGCCGGCCGAACTTGCCGTGGTCGGCGAGCACCAGCGTCTCCGCGGCGCGCCGCATCATCGCGCCATAGACGAGGCCGGGCGCCATCGAGGCGTCGTTCGGGCCCTCGTCCGACAGGCCGGAAGCGCCGAGCACCGCCTTGTTGGCGTGGAAGCGGGCGAGGGCCTCGATGGTGTCGGCGCCGTGGATCAGCCCCTCGCGGCCGTCGTATTTGCCCGGCAGCATCAGCACCTCGATGCGCGGGTTCGCCGACAGCGCCATGGCGATCGAGAAGGCGTGGGTGATGACGGTGAGCGGCATCTCGCGGGCGGCGAGCTCGCGGGCGAAGTGAAGCGTCGTGGCACCGCCGCCGATCATGAGGATGTCGGTCGCCTCGATGCGGTCGGCGGCGGCGACCGCGATGGCGCGCCGCTCCTCCACCATCAGCGCCTGCCGCTCGGTGAGCGCCGGCTCGAAGGTGACCGGCCGGACCGCGCCGCCATAGGTGCGACTGATCAGGCCGCGCTCGTCGAGCTCCGCGAGGTCGCGCCGGATCGTCTCCGGCGACACCGTCAGCCAGTCGGCGAGCTCGTGCACCCGCATCGCCGGCGAGCGCCTGAGCGCGGCGAGGATGACCTCCTGCCGCCCGGCCTTGCCCGTCCGCTTCACCGCAATGCCCGGCATTCTGCCTCCCGCCGCCCGAAGTCCAACAAATTTGTGACGAATGGGGGCGCATGTCCACGCTGAAGTGCGCTTTACAACATTTTTTTGTTGGAGTACGGTCATTTCACGCTTGGCTTCCAGCAGCGAGCTGCCCGATGTATGACTACGGCCTGTTCCGCTACGAGTCGAAGGCGGACCTCCTCGACACGGCGATCCGCTACTGGAATCCCGACAAGACGAAGTTCTGGCAGAAGCTCGGCGTCGATCTCGTCATCGACAAGCGCGAGGGCTACTTCCTCTACGACATGAGCGGCCGCCGGCTGATCGACCTGCATCTCAATGGCGGCACCTATAATTTCGGCCACCGCCATCCCGAGCTCGTCGAGACGCTGAAATACGCGCTCGACTATTTCGACATGGGCAACCACTGGTTCCCGTCGGTTGCCCGCTCGGCGCTGGCGGAGGAACTGGTCGGCCTCTCGCCGGGCCTCAAGTACGCGGTGTTCGGCGCCGGCGGCGCCGAGGCGGTCGAGATCGCGCTGAAGAGCGCCCGCTTCGCCACCAAGCGCCGCAAGATCCTGTCGATCTACAAGGGCTACCACGGCCACTCCGGCCTCTCGGTCGCCACCGGCGACGAGCGCTTCTCGAAGATCTTCCTCGCCGACCGGCCGGAGGAGTTCGAGCAGGTGCCGTTCAACGATCTCGCCGCGATGGAGCGGGCGCTGTCCGGCCGCGACGTCGCAGCCCTCATCATCGAGACGATCCCGGCCACCTACGGCTTCCCGATGCCGGATGACGGCTACCTGCCGGCCTGCAAGGCGCTCTGCCAGAAGTACGGCACCGTCTACATCGCCGACGAGGTCCAGACCGGGCTGATGCGCACGGGCGAGATGTGGGGCTGGCAGGCCTACGGCGTGCAGCCCGACATTTACGTTACCGCCAAGGGCCTGTCGGGCGGCCTCTATCCGATCAGCGCCGCGGTCGTCGACGAGCGTTGCGGCGACTGGCTGAACATCGACGGTGCCGCCCACATCACCACCACCGGCGGCGCCGAGCTCGGCTGCATCGTCGCGATGAAGGTGCTGGAAATGCTGCAGCGCCCGGCCGTGGTCGCGAACGTCGCCGCCGTCACTGAGTTCTTCGCCAACGGCATGGCGGAGATGATGCGCCGCCATGGCGACATCTTCTCCGGCGTCCGCCAGAAGGGCGTCGTCCTCGGCCTCGAGTTCGACCACCCAGAGGGCGCCGTGCACGTGTCGCGCGCGCTCTACGAGCACGGCGTCTGGGCGATCTTTTCCTCCCTCGACAAGCGCGTGCTGCAGTTCAAGCCGGGCGTGCTGAAGAGCGTCGAGCTCTGCGAGGAGATCCTCGACCGCTTCGACGCGGCGATGCCGCGCGCCCGCGAGCTGATGCACGCCGCCCGCAAGGCCGCCTGAGACTGGCGATCCGGAGACCCGCGATGCCGCACGCTGCTGACGAGCCGCTGATGAAGGTGCCGGACGCCGCTCTCGAGCGCGGCCGGATGATGCTCGGGCGGTCCCGCTGGGCCGCCTCCCGCCTTGCCCAGATGGACCGCGCTGCGATCCAGAGGATCGTCCAGGCGGTTGCCGAGGCCGGCCACGCCAAGGCGCGCACCTTCGCCGAGGCCGCCGTGCGTGAGACCGGCTACGGCGTCGTCGAGCACAAGGTGATGAAGAACGAGGCGTGCTCGCGCGGCCTCGTCGAGCTCTATCGCGGCGAGGACTTCGTCTCGCCGCGCATCGACGCCGACAAGAAGATCGTCGAGCTGCCGCGCCCCGCCGGCGTCGTCTTCGCGCTGATCCCGGTCACCAACCCGGTCGCCACCGTCTATTTCAAGACGCTGCTCGCGCTGATGACGCGCAACGCCGTGATCCTCAGCCCCCACCCTGGTGCGAAGGGCGTCTGCACCGAGGCGGCCCATGTGCTTGCAGCGGCAGCGAAGGCCGCCGGTGCGCCGGACGGGGCGATCCAGGTGATCGAGGAGCCGACCATTCCGCTGATCGAGGCCCTGATGCGCGACGAGCGCGTCGACGTCATCGTCGCCACCGGCGGCCCGGCGGTCGTCAAGGCCGCCTACCGCTCCGGCAATCCGGCGATGGGCGTCGGCCCCGGCAACGCCCCGGTGCTGGTCGACGACACCGCCGACGTGACGGAAGCGGGCAAGCGTATCGTCGCCTCGAAGTCGTTCGACAACTCGATCCTCTGCACCAACGAATCGACCGTGCTCGCCTACGCCTCGGTCGCCGACCGGCTGCTCGCGGCGATGAAGGCGGCCGGTGCCCACATCTGCACGCCGGCCGAAACGGACAAGCTCCGCGCCCTCCTCTTCCGCGACGACGGCTTCAACACCGCGATGATCGGCAAGGACGCCGCCCTCATCGCGAAGGAGGCCGGCTTCTCGGCGAACGGCGCCAAGATCCTCGTCACCCCGGTGACGCTGGTGCAGCCGGAAGAAAAGCTCGTCCGCGAGAAGCTCTGCCCGGTGCTGGCCTTCGCCCGCGTCGACGGCCTCGATCAGGCGATCGCCTCCGCCCGCTCGATGATGCGGCGCAGCGGCAAGGGTCACACGGCTGGGGTGCACTCGAAGCGCGAAGCGACCATCCTGGCCTTTGCCGCCGCGGTGCCGGCGCTGCGCTTTGCCGTCAACGCAGGCTGCTCGCTCGGTGCCGCGGGCTTCGAGACCAATCTCGGTCCGTCGATGACGATCGGCACCGGCTTCGCCGGCGGCTCGTCGATCGGCGACAACCTGACGCCGCACCACTTCGTCCACTTCGCCCGCATCGCCTACAACAAGGCGGCGAGCGAAGCGTTCGGCGACTTCCGCGGCCTCGACCCGCTCGACCTGCCGAAGCCGTCGGCGCCGCCGCGCCTCGTCGCTCCGGGCGGCGGTGACGCCGATGCCGACGCGCTGCGCCGCGAGCTTCGCAAGATCATTCTCGAAGAGCTCAACGCCGTGCTGGCGGCCTGACGGATATGGCCACGCTCCGCTCCTTCATCTTCATCGACCAGCTGCAGCCGCAGACCATGTGCTTCATGGGCACGTGGATCCGCGGCTCGCTGCCGCGCACCGGCATGGCGGCGCAGATCGTCGAGGTCGCCCCCGGCCTCGACATCGAGGCGCTCACCGACACCGCGCTGAAGGAGGCCGAGGTGCAGGGCGGCATCCTCGTCGTCGAGCGCCAGTTCGGCTACCTCGAGTTCCACTCCCGCTCCACGTCCGCGGTGAAGGCGGCGGCGAGCGCGGTGCTGCGCCATCTCGGCGTCGAGGCCTCGGCGGCGATGAAGCCGAAGATCCTCGCCTCCCAGATCGTCAGCCGCATCGACCCGCTGCACGCCTTCCTGATCAACCGCAACAAGGGCGGCTCGATGGTGCTCGCCGGCGAGACGCTGTTCGTGCTCGAGGCCGAGCCCGCCGCCTATGCCATCCTCGCCTGCAACGCGGCGGAGAAGGCGGCGACGGTGAAGGTGGTCGACTACCGGATGATCGGCGCCACCGGCCGGCTCTATCTGTCGGGCACGGAATCGGAAGTTAAGGCGGCCGCCGAGGCGGCAATCGCCGCCCTCGAACTGGTGGCGGAGGCGGCGCGATGAGCGAGGCCGAACTCAGGGCAATGGTCCGCGACGTGCTGCGCGAGGCGCTGGCTGCCCGCAAGGGCGGGCCAGTGATCGCGGCGCCGAACGGCTCTGCTGCTTCCGTTCAGAAAGCGCCCGCCGTGCACACCGCGCCAGGCGCCACGATACCCGCCGTCGAGCTGGTCGCGATCACGTCGGATGCCGACCTCGCGAGCTTCGTGCGCCGCCTCACGGCGCTGCTCGACGATCCGGCGACCGGCGCCGCCATCCGCGCCGGCCGCCATCGCTTCTCGCTCATCGGCGGCCGGGCCGCCGCATCCGCACCCACTGCCGCACCCGTCGCTCCGGCCGCCGTCGTGCTGTCGGGCACCGTCACCGAGGCCAAGATCGTCGCCAACGCCAAGGCCGGCACCATCGTGCTCGCCCCGGGCGCCGTGGTGACGCCGCTCGCCCGCGACAAGGCGAGGGCGCTGGGGCTCAAGCTGGAGGCACGACGCTGATGCTGCGCGCAACCGTCACCGGCCGCGTCTGGTCCACCAAGCGGCTCCCCGAGATGCCCGCCGGCACCATCCTCGAGGTGGTCATCGACGGCTCGACCTCGCGGCTTCTCGCCTTCGATCCGCTCGGCTGCGGCGAGGGCGAGCAGGTCGTCATCGCCACCGGCTCGGTCGCCGCCGGCTGGTTTCCCGGCAAGGCGCCGCCGATCGACGCCCTGATCGTCGCCTCGATCGACGAGGGCGCCAAATCCTGAGCCGCCAAGTCCTGATCGCCAGGTCTTGAGCCGGCAAACTTTCAGCCGATAGTCCTGAACAAGACCCACGAACCGAACGCCCACCCAAGGAGGGACAGATGTCCAGCAACGCCATCGGAATGATCGAGACCAAGGGCTATGTCGCGGCTCTCGCCGCCGCCGACGCCATGGTGAAGGCCGCCAACGTGACGATCATCGGCCGCGAAGAGGTGGGCGACGGCCTGGTCGCGGTGATCATCAACGGCGACGTCGGCGCGGTGAAGGCCGCCACCGAGGCGGGCGCGGAAGTCGCCGGCCAGGTCGGCACCCTCGTCTCCGTCCACGTCATCCCGCGCCCGCACGCCGACGTCGCGAAGCACTTCACCGCGGGCATGTCGGCGAAGTGATCGCCGGCGACTGACCGCCGACCATCGGCCGGCGATCGCCGGCGGCGGATGCCGCCGGTGCCCGAGCGGCCGTCCCGGTCGGCAGGCCCTTGATCCTCAGGGAGAACAGCGTGGCGAGACCGACCACGAAGCGCGCCGCCCCGGCGGCCGCGGCCCCCGCCCCGACGCCGGCCGCGCCGGCGCCGAAGCGCGGCGACCTGCGCGTCTACCTGACGGTGGCCGACCTGCAGCCGCAGTTCGCCGCCTACATGGGCACGCCGACGCGCGCCCGCGGCTATCCGCCGTTCGCCGGCCAGCACGCCCTCATCATCGAGGTGGCGCCGGGGCTGATGATCGAGCGCGTCATCGACCTCGCGCTCAAGGCAGACCCGGACCTCGAGCCCGGCATCCTGTTCGTCGAGCGCCAGTTCGGCATCCTCGAGCTGCACGGCGACGATCCGGCCAAGCTGCAGGCGGCGGGGGCGGCGATCCTCGCCGGCATCGGTGCCGGCGACGGCGAGCAGCTGAAGCCCCGCGTGCTCTATGCCGACATCATCGAGGACATCTCCGACCAGCACGCGGTGATCATCAACCGCAACCGCCAGGCCTCGATGATCCTGCCGGGCGAGACGCTGCTCGTCTGCGAGATGGTGCCGGCGCTCTATGCCGCGATCGCCGCCAACGAGGCCGAGCGCGCCGCGCCGAAATTGACGCTCGTCGACGTCCAGATGATCGGCGCCGCCGGCCGCATCTACATGTCCGGCAAGACGGCCGACGTCGAGCGCGGCCTGGAGACGATCGAAACGGTGCTCGCCGCCATCGGCGGCCGCGAGGGCTGAGAGGGCTGGTCAGCCGCCCTTCATCCGGTCGCGCAGGGCGTTCGCCAGATCGCGGGACGTGTGAAACACCGCCAGGATCGTCACCGTCTCTGGGCCGACCTCATACACGATGAGATAGGGCAGATCCGGGATACTGAGTTCGCGCGTCTGGGGAT
>CALRZT010000116.1:0-12562 GCA_943372725.1 Pseudoxanthobacter soli DSM 19599 | reverse complement strand
GGCCGCCGCCGCCACGAGGGCGGCGACGGCGAGGGCGGCTTTCTGGACCTTGGTCACGGCGTTCCTCCCCTGCAAATGGCGTCGCCGGGGTCCGGCGATCAGTCGAAGACCTGCTGTTTCGCGCACGTCAGCGCGCTGTCGGGCGCGGCCGCGGCCTTCGTCAGGCCCTCGCCCTTGGTGATGCCGAGCACCACGCAGACGCTGTAACGGAGCACCTCGGCCTCCGGCCAGCCTTTGAAGGGGTAGGACGTCGTGCCGTCGAAGACCTCCTCCAGGCTATCGCCGGTGCCGTAGTAGTTGGTGGAGCCCCAGGCGATCTTCTTGCCCGTCGTCGGCTGCTCATTGTTGTCGTAGGGCAGGCTGTACTGCAGCGACTGGTAGGGCCACTCCCAGTCGCACGGCAGCGTCCAGTCGGCGTCCTCGCAGCGATAGGTGCCCGACGTCTGGCCGCGGCCGTTGGCGTAGCTATGCACGATCATCGACTTCGTGAATTTCCTCGGCTCGTAGAGCCCCATCTCGTACTTGCCGGCGATGAGGGCGGTGTAGCGGTTGCCGGCGTTCTCGACGTTCCACGTCCACGGCGTGTTGCGCACGACCGGCGCTTGCGTCGTCTCGAAGTGGTAGCGGTCGCCCCACATCACCTTGTCGACCGCGAGGCCCTTGCCGTGGTCGAAGTCGAGCACGCCGTAGGGGCCGCGGAGGTCGAAGTTGACTCGGTCCGGCTCACCCACCTCGGAGAGATCGACGGCGGTGTCGATGCGGGGGAAGTCGCGGCCGGCCTCGAACGTCCAGGTGATCGTCACCGGCGTCTCGTACTTCTTGTTGGCGGCCTTCTCGATCGGCGTCTTTTCGGCGAACTCGCCGGTCTTCGGGTCCTTCGGGATCGGCGCGCGGGTCCCGTAGCGCGGATAGCTGAGCACGAAGCGGTGGGCGGCCGACTTCTTGTTCTTGGCGACCTTGCTCCGCCCGGTCACCGGGAAGCGGCGGCCGACCGGCGAATCGTCTTCGCCGAACACCTTGCCGGCGACCGTCCCCTCGTCGTTGTTGCTGAAGGTGCGATAGGCCTCGTGGCCGACGAAGTAGCCGAAGCCGCCATCGCTGCCGCCGGGGTCGTCGGCGCGCACGGTGGTGTTCTTGTTCGGCCGGTAGGTCATCTGCACGGCGTAGCCGCCGTTGCCCGGATTGCCCTCGCCCTGGCGCTTCAGGGCGACGGTGCGCAGGAGACCGCGGGAATCGTACCAGCTGTAGACGTCGGCGACGACGCCGTTGACCGTCTTCTTCTGCACGTTGACCTCGTCCTGCGGGGCGGCGGTCGCCGGGGCGGCGAGGACGGCGCCAGCGAGGAGCACGGCGGCGAGCGCCGGCAGGGTCGACGGGGCGGCGGAGGCGGTCACTCGGGGCTCGGTCGGCATGGCATCCCTCTCGCGCTACACAGAGAACGACGGCGCCGCCTGCGACGCCACGGCCGGCTTCCCGGTCGCACGCCAAGATGGCAGCGATTGTGGTGGAGCCGATGTGACGTGCGTCATCCCCCGGGCGAATGCCGCGGCGGGACTGTGCGACGGAGGAGAGGGCGAAACAACCGCGGGTGGGTCTCACCCGCGCAAACGTGATCCGTGATCAGGAAGCCGCGGCCGGAGCCGCGGCGGCGCCGGATCGGCGACCGTCCATGATCCGTGATCCGGGATCAGGATGGCGGGCCGCGCGGGCGGTCGTCAGGCCTTCGAGCCGGAGAGCGGCGCCTGGAAGGTGAGGCCGAGGTCCCAGGGGAAGTAGATCCAGGTGTCCTGCGACACCTCGGTGATGAAGGTATCGACCAGCGGCCGGCCCTGGGGCTTGGCGTAGACGGTGGCGATGTGCGCCTTCGGCAGGATCTCGCGGACGACCCGCAGCGTCTGGCCGGTGTCGACGAGATCGTCGATGACGAGGATCGCCGAGCCCTCGCCGCCGGCGAGCTCGATCAGCTGCGGGGCGACGTCCTTCAGGACGACGAGGCCGCCCTGTTCCTTGTATTCGTGGTAGCTCGCGATGCAGATCGTCTCGATCAGACGGATGCCGAGCTCGCGGGCGATGATCGCCGCCGGCACCAGGCCGCCGCGGGTGACGCAGACGATCGCCTGCCAGTTGCCCTGGCTGCCGAGCCGCCAGGCGAGGGCGCGGGCGTCGCGGTGGAACTGGTCCCAGGAGACCGGGAAGGCCTTCTCGGCCCCGGGCAGCATCGGCGTCATCGGGCGGTCTCTCCAGCGGGGAGGGGGGCAGTCGCGGCCGGCAGGCCCTGCGCGGCGCGGACGCCGTCGACCATCGCCGCGACCTCGGCGGCGACCGCGGCGAGCCGGCCGGCGTCGCGGGCCCGCACGACGAGGCGCGTCGCGTAGCGGGTGCCGTCGAAATAGGGGTAGGAGCCGATCATGGTGTCGGGGTTCGCCCCGGCGATGGCGCCGAGCGGCTCGGCGACGGCGCCCTCCGGCAGCCCGGCGTCGATCGTCTCCGACAGCATCTTCCGGCCCGTCGACAGCGACGGGGCGACGGCGTCCAGCATCGACTGCATGATCGAAGGCACGCCGGCCATGACGATGACGTTCTCGATGCGGAAGCCCGGCGCCTTCGAGACGGCATTCGGCACGAGGTCGGCGCCGGCCGGGATGCGCGCCATGCGCAGGCGCGCCGGCGTCAGCTCGGCGTCGCTGAAGCGCTCCTTCAGCATGGCGACGGCGCGCGGGTCGATGTCGATCGGCACCCCGAAGGCCTTGGCGATGCAGTCGGCGGTGATGTCGTCGTGGGTCGGGCCGATGCCGCCGGTGGTGAAGACGTAGTCGTAGTCCGCCCGCAGCGCATTCAGGGCCGAGACGATGCGCGCCTCGACGTCCGGCACGACGCGCACTTCCGACAGGTCGATGCCGATGGCGGTCAGGTACTCGGCGATGTAGCCGATGTTCTTGTCCTTGGTCCGGCCCGACAGGATCTCGTCGCCGATCACCAGGATCGCGGCGGTGACGGTCTCGGCCGGGCTGTCGGCGGGCGGGCTCGGGTCGGTCATCGGCGGCCCTTCGGCGGGAGGAGGCCTCGTCTAGCGCGCGGGGGACTGCCGCTCAAGACGATTCGCCGTGCGTCTCCGGGCGCGGTGCGGCGGCGCGACCGAGCCGGTCGGCGAGCGCCTCGCCGAGCCCGCCCTCCGGCAGTGCCATCACCGCAATCGTAGCGGCGCCGCTGGCGTCGAGCGCGCGCAGGCCGGCGAAGAGGTTGCGGGCGGCCTCCACCAGGTCGCCGCGCTCGCTCAGCTGATAGACCGCCACCGCTCCATCGCTGCCCGGCGGCAGCCGGCCGAAAGCGAGCAGCGCCTCGCCGGACCGCACGTCGGCGGCGTCGAGGCGCAGCGCCGCCCGCGGTGCGTAGTGTGAGGCGAGCTGGCCGGGCGCCGTCGGCCGATCGCCGTCGGTCTGCGGGCGGGCGAGGGGGGCGCCGAGGACCGCCTCGATCGCCTCGGCGGCCAAGCCGCCGGCGCGCAGCAGGCAGGCGCCCTCGGCGTCGACGGCGACGATGGTGGACTCGACACCGATCGCCGACGGCCCGCCGTCGATGACGAGATCGACCGCGCCGCCGAGCTCGGCGACGACGGCGTCGGCGTCGGTGGCGCTGACGCGGCCGGAGCGGTTGGCGCTGGGCGCGGCGAGCGGCCGGCCGAGGGCGCGGGCGAGGGCGGCCACGACGGCCGCATCGGGCACGCGCAGCGCCACGGTGTCGAGGCCGGCGGTGACGGCAGCCGCCACCGGCGAGCCCGACCGGCGCGGCACCACCAGCGTCAGCGGTCCGGGCCAGAAAGCCTCGGCGAGGCGGCGGGCGTCGCCGTCCACGATGCCGTGGCGATCGGCCTCGGCGAGGTCGGCGCAGTGGACGATCAGCGGGTTCTTAGCGGGCCGGCCTTTGGCGGCATAGATCGCGGCCACGGCAGTCGGGTTGGTGGCGTCGGCGGCGAGGCCGTAGACGGTCTCGGTCGGCACGGCGACGAGGCCGCCGCGGGCGAGCACGGCGACGGCCTCCGCCAGCCGAGCCTGGTCGGCGAGGAGCACCGCGGCGTCGAGACGCGCGGGTGCGACCTTCGTCGGGGATGCGGGCACCGGCGTCGGCGCCGCATTGGATGCGGACATGGGCTCGCCTAGAGTTGCCGCGACAATCGCGACGGGGTGCGGGCACCTGTCGGGGATCGCGACCGGGGCGTCAAGCCGGCGCGGCGGACGTGAGGAGACATGCATATGGCCTACCGGGCACCCGTCGGGGAGATCGCCTTCACGCTTCGCCATGTCGCCGGGCTCGGCGACGCCATGGCGGCGGGCGCCGTCGGCGACCTCTCGGACGATCTCGTCGAGGCCGTGCTGACGGAGGCCGGCCGCTTCGCCACCGACAAGGTGACGCCGCTCGACGCCGTCGGCGACCGCGTCGGCGCCCGCTTCGAGGCAGGCTCGGTGACGACGCCGCCGGGCTGGAAGGAGGCCTACCGCGACTGGCGGGAGGCGGGCTGGAACGGGCTCGTAGCCGACCCCGAGCACGGCGGCCAGGGCCTGCCGATCGCGCTCGGCGTCGCCACCTTCGAGATGTGGAATTCCGCGGCGCTGGCCTTCGGGCTCGGGCCGACCCTGACGATCGCCGCCATCGAGGCGGTGGCGGCGCATGCCTCGCCGGAGCTGCAGGGCGTCTACCTCGAGAAGCTCGTCTCCGGTGATTGGATGGGGACGATGAACCTCACCGAGCCGCAGGCGGGCTCCGACCTCGCGGCCTTGCGCGCCCGCGCCGAGCCGGCGGCGGACGGCAGCTACCGGGTCTTCGGCCAGAAGATCTTCATCACCTTCGGCGAGCACGACCTCACCGACAACATCGTCCACCTGGTACTCGCCCGCCTGCCGGACGCGCCGGCGGGCACCAAGGGCATCTCGCTGTTCCTGGTGCCGAAGTTTCTCGTCGAGGCCGATGGGCGCCTCGGGGCGCGCAACGACGTCGTCTGCCGCTCGATCGAGCACAAGCTCGGCCTGCACGCCTCGCCGACCTGCGTGATGGGCTTCGGCGACGGCGGCGAAGGCGCGGTCGGCTACCTCGTTGGCGAGCCGCACCAGGGCCTGAAGTGCATGTTCACCATGATGAACAACGCCCGCCTGCAGGTCGGCATCCAGGGCGTCGGCATCGCCGAGCGGGCGACGCAGCAGGCGGTCGCCTATGCCACCGACCGCCGCCAGGGCCGCTCGCCGCGCTGGGACGGCGGCGGCATGAGCCCGATCATCGAGCACCCGGACGTGCGGCGCACGCTGCTGACGATGCGCGCCCTCACCAACGCCTCCCGGGCCATCGCCTATGCCTGCGCGGTGGCAATCGACCGCGCCCGCTCGGCCGAGGGCGACGAGCAGCGGCACTGGCAGGAACGCGCCAACCTGCTGACGCCGGTGGCAAAGGCCTATCCGACCGACATCGGCGTCGAGGTCGCCTCGCTCGGCATCCAGGTGCACGGCGGCATGGGCTACATCGAGGAGACGGGGGTGGCGCGCAACCTGCGCGACGCCCGCATCGCGCCGATCTACGAGGGCACCAACGGCATCCAGGCGATCGACCTCGTCGTCCGCAAGCTGCCGCAGTCGGGCGGTGCGGCGGTGCGCGGCTACATCGCCGAACTCGAGGCGGTGGCCGAGCGGGCGCGTGGTGCGAACCGGCCGGATCTCGGCGATGCGGCGCGGCGCCTGACGGCCTCGGTCGCCGACCTCGCGGCCACGACCGAATGGCTGCTCGCGGCCCTGGCCGACGGCCGGACCGAGGCGGCGCTCGCCGGGGCGACGCCGTACCTCAAGCTGTTCGGCCTCGCCGCCGGCGGCGCCGGCCTCGTCACCGCCGCCCTGGTCGATGAGGACGATGCAGGGCGCGCCGGCCGGGCGCTGGTGGCGCGCCACTTCGCCGAGGCGCACCTGCCGGAGACGGCGAGCCTGCGCGCGATCGTCGAGGGCGGCGGCGGCGCCGTGCTGGCGGCCACGGCGGAGCTTCTGACCGGCTGAGACTGCGACGGGGCGCTGGCGAGGCGGGGACGGTCGATGGCGGCCGGCCGTGTTGCGCCCCGACGTCAGATGCCGCGGTCGTGGCGGACGATTCCGTCCATCAGGGTCAGCAGCACCTCGGCCTCGTGGATCCGGTTGGCGTCGGTCGCGAACAGGTCGCGGTCGAGGACGATCAGGTCCGCCCGCTTGCCCACTTCGATCGAGCCGCAGACACCGTCGAGGCGGAGCTGGTAGGCGGCACCCAGCGTATTGGCGTGGATGGCGTCGGTGAGTGGGATGCACTCGTCCGCCGGCGGCAGCGGCGCCTGCGCGGCGTCGCTGCCGAGTGCGCGGCGGGTGGTGGCGATCTCGACCGCGTCGAGCGGCCGGAAGGTCGAGAAGTGCGCGGCGGCCGGCCAGTCGGTGCCGAGCGACAGGCGGGCGCCGGCGCGCAGCAGCGTGCCGAAGCGATAGGTCCGCGCGGCGCGCGACGTGCCCCAGCGCGCCGTCGTCACCGTCGCCCAGTACTGGTCCGGGACGGCCCACTGGGCGGAGACCTGGGCGATGACGCCGAGCGGCGCGAAGCGGGCGAGATCGGCCTCGTCGACACCCTGCAGGTGGGCGATGGCGTGGCGGCGGTCGCGCGGCGGGTTTGCGGCGATCGTTGCCTCGATCGCATCGAGCGTCAGCCGGGTGGCGCGGTCGCCGATGGCGTGGACGTGCACGTCGATGTCCTCGGCGTCGGCGCGCCGGACAATGTCGCGCGCGAGGTCGGCCGACAGCAGCGTCTGGCCGCTCGTCCCCGGATCGTCCGAATAGGGCGCGAGCATCGCCGCCGTGTAGCCGGCGTCGACGCCGTCCATGTTGAGCTTGAGGACGGCGGCCCGCACCAGCGGGCCATCGAAGCGACGGCGGAGCGCGCGGACGAGCGGCACCGGGTCGATCGCCGGATCATTGTGGTAACAGCAGCCGACAACGCGGAACGGCAGCGCGCCGCCTCGCGCGAGGTCCTCGTAGAGGGCGAAGCCGTCCTCGGTGGGCAGGATCTGCATGCCGGCGTCGAAGACGCTGGTGATGCCGGCGGCCGACGCCCTCGGCAGCCAGTCGGCGAGGGCCTCGCCGATCGCTGTGCCGGTGAAGGGGGCGGCCGCCTGCAGCACCTGCAGCAGCGCCGGCACCTCGATCAGATAGCCCGTCGCCTCGCCCGCCGCGTCGCGCTTGAAGGTGCTGAACCCCGGCACCGGGTCCGGCGTGTCGCGGGTGATGCCGGCCATCGCGAGCGCCCGCGTGTTCACCCAGGCCGAGTGGCCGTCGATCGCCAGGAGCACCACCGGCGTGTCCGGCCAGATCGCGTCGAGAAGGTCGCGGTGCGGGCCCGACGGCGGAAAGGCGCCGTAGCGCCAGCCGAAGCCGCGCAACACGTCGACCGTGCCGATCTGCCGGGCATAGGCACGGAGAACCTCGACCATCTCGGCCGGCGAATCGTACTGCAGGTCGACGCCGCGCGTCGCCGTGGCGCCGATGATCGGATGGATGTGGCCCTCGATGAATCCCGGCAGCAGCATCCGCCCGGCGAGGTCGACGAAGCGGGTGGCCGGCCCGATGAAGGCGGCGGCGCCGATGTCGTCGCCGACGTAGACGATGGCGCCGTCCCGCACCGCGACCGCCTCGGCCCACGGCCGGGTGGCGTCGACGGTGTAGACGCCGCCGCCGTGGAAGACGAAATCGGCGCCGTCCGGGTCGTCCGCGAGCGGGTGCCACGAGCCGCCGGGGGCGTCCACCGCGACCGCTTCGAACGGCCGTGCGGCACTCACGGCTGCCTCGAGCCCGTTCCGGTCGGGGCCGCCGGGGTGCGCCGGGCCGGGTCCGCCGGAGGCCGACGGACGCCGGGCGGTTCCGAGATACTTCGACCAGTCACAGGCAAAGCACATCCGCGGCTCCCGGCCGTCAGGGGGCGCACGCAGTGTGTCGCTGGAGGCACCGTATCGGCAAGGCGCCGCTGCGGTGGCTGGTGTGCTCTGCCGGCACGCTACGACGGCGGCAGCAGGGTGCCGAGCGCGAGCTGCTTGTAGGCCTCGACCATGCGGCGGCCCTCGTCGGCCGGCTGCCGGGCGGCGAGGCGCATGGTGCACTCGCCGAGGTGCCAGACGAGGTAGGCGGCATCGTCGAGCCCGCGGGCGTCGCGGGTGGGGTCGAGGCGGGCCAGCACATCGGCGAGCCGGCGGCCGTTGGCGCGGCTCTCCGCCTCCTCCATCGCCTGCAGCGTCCGGTCGGTCTGGGTGGCGGCGAGGATGTCGCGCAGCACCGGCTCGGCCTGGAACATCGTGAAATAAAGGTCGTAGAGCGCCGAAAACGCGGCGCGCAAGGCATCCGCGCTGTCGACGCCGTCGAGCGCCTCGGCGATGCACTGCCGACAGTCGGCGAAGTAGCGGGCGGCGAGCGCCGCGATCAGCGCGCTGCGGTCCGGGAAGTACTGGTAGAGCGAGCCGATCGAGACGCCCGCCGCCACTGCCACCTCGCTCATCTTCAACTGGTCGCTGCCGTGGCGGGCGATCAATTCGGACGCCGCCGCGAGAATCCGCTCGACCCTCTCGCGCGCCCGCCGTTGCGACGGCACGCGGCCCGTCGTGGCCGGAGCGGCCGTGATGCCCTGATCCACCCCCTCGGCCGGCTCCGCGATCGTTCCCGTCTCCGCCACGTCGTCTCCCTCAGATGGCCGATTGACAGCCAAAATATGAGCATCTATCACTTTCTGCAAATGTGAGGGTTACTCATATTTAGAGGGAGAGAAACATGACCATCGATCGTTCGTCCGGCGGCAGCGCGCCGGTGCTCGTGCTCGGCGCCAACGGCAAGACAGGACGCCGCGTTCGCCAGCGGCTGGAGGCGGCCGGCGTGCCGGTGCGTGCGGGCTCGCGCAGCGGCTCGCCGCCCTTCGACTGGGACGATGCGGCGACCTGGGGGCCGGTGCTCGCCGGCGCGCGCTCGGCCTACGTCACCTTCCAGCCGGACGTGGCGATCCCCGGTGCGCTCGACACCGTGACGGCCTTCTTCGCCGCCGCCCGCGACCACGGCGTGAAACGGCTCGTGCTGTTGTCGGGGCGCGGGGAGGAGGAAGCGGCGGAGGCCGAGGCGGCGCTGAAGGCGTCGGGCGCCGACTGGACGGTGCTCAGCGCCGCCTGGTTCTTCCAGAACTTCAGCGAGGACTTCTATCTCGAGCCGATCCGCGCCGGCCACGTGGCGCTGCCGGTGGCGGCGGCCGCGCCGGAGCCCTTCGTCGACGCCGAGGACATCGCCGACGTGGCGTTTGCGGCCCTGACGGAGCCGGGTCATTCCGGCAAGACCTACGAGATCACGGGTCCGCGGGCGATGACCTTCGCGGATGCCTTCGCGGAGATCTCCGCCGCCACGGGCCTGCCGCTGCGGCTGGAGACCGTGTCGCCGGGGGACTATGCCGCCGGACTGCAGGCGGCCGGCCTGCCACAGCCGATGGTCGACCTCATCGTCTACCTGTTCACCCACCTGCTCGACGGTCGCAACAGCCGCCCGGCGGACGGCGTGCGGCAGGCGCTCGGCCGCGAGCCGCGCGATTTCGCCGACTACGTCAAGCGCACGGCGGCGAGCGGGGTGTGGACGCCGCAGGGCTGAGCGCCGACCGGCCGCCAGCTTGAACCGGCGCGATCGTCAGGGGCGGGCGGCCATCGCCGCACGCGCACGGCCCGCAGTTAGGGACAGCAGTGGCAGGGCGGTGGGAGCCACGCGTCCGCGCCGATCCGCCGCCGCCGCATCGTCGACGACTTCGGCGGCGACGAAGCTCCGGCGGGAGGGTGCACCCGCCGACGCGCCCGGTGCGAGACCACGAAGGACGCAGTGCGGGTTCGGCGTCGTGAGGAACACCTCGTCCTCGCAAGCTCCGCACATCGCCATCACTCCTTACTGCCGAACCGGTCCATGCTCCTCTAGCCGGTCGTGCCGGCTTCGCCAACCTGCCGCTGCCGCGGACGGGCGTGGCGGCCGGCGAGCCGGGCGGGACCGCGACAGGTCAGGACAACGCGCCCGGCGACCGCGGCCACCGGGCGGGTCTAGCGTCGACCTCAGGGCTGATACGTCAGGGCTGATAGGTCGCCGTGACGAGGGCGAAGTTGGTCTTGTTGTTGTTTGGCTGGGCGAGGCCGGTCATCAGCATGTTGCCGGAGGTCATCGTCATCTTGAACGTGACCTTGTACTTTTCGCCGTTGATCTTCTGCGTCAGCTGGCTGTTGATGGAGCAGTCGCTGTTGACGTCGAGCGTGCCGGAGAAGGTGTAGGCGGTGCTGCTGCGCAGCGCCTCGTAGCAGTCGCCCTTGGTGAGCTCGCCACTGTTGTTGAAGGTGAGCTTGCAGTACTGCGGGCCGTCGGGCGTCGTCAGTGCCATGATCCAGTTGCCCTTGAGGGCAGACGTGGAGCAGCTGGCCGCGGCAGCCGGCGCGGCGAGGGCGAGCGTCGCCACGCCGGCGGCGATGAGACGGGTCGCGGTGGTCGAAAGGGCCTTCATCGAGCAGTCTCCAGATCCTTGCGCCGGCGTTGCAGCCATTGCCCCCCGGCGGTTGGCGAGAATCCCCGGAGTCGGGCGGCTGGGCAAGCGTGCTGGCGCGGCGGCGCAAGCCTTGCGACAGCATGGAGTGACGCCGGCATGCGAAGGCCCGCGGAGGTGGCTCCGCGGGCATTGGTATTTTCAGGCCATGGGTCGGACGGCTCAGCCGGCGCCGACGGCGTCCTTCGCCTCGTCGACGGCCTCGAGGCACTCGTCATATTCCTGCTCGCCCTGCTCGCGCTTGGCGTCGGACAGCGCCTCGTTGAGGGTCGCGAGCACCTTCTCGGCCGGCTTCTTGGCGATCTCGGCCTCGATGAACTGGATGCCGGTGGTGCAGTCGGCCGCCTCGTCGGCGAGGGCCGGGCCGGTGGCGAGGGCGAGCGTGGCGAGGGCCACGGCGATCATCGTTTGCTTCATGGGTGTGCAGCCTCCCTTCTTGGATCTTTGAACGAGTCGGATCGTTGGACGAGATGAGGCGGCGCCCGGCCCGCGGGCCGGACGCCGGATCGGGATCGCGGATCGTCGAGACTTGTCCGACGATGCGGGTCACTCGACGATGTACGTCACTCGACGATCAGCGTGCCGGTCATGCCCTGTTCCTGCAGGCCGGCGATGTACCACTCGTAGGTGCCGGTGCGGATCGGCACGAAGTCGAACTCGACCGTGCCGGCGACGTCGAACTCCAGCGCGTGCGGCGCACCGTACGGATGGATCTCGATGTTGTTGATGACGATCTGGTTCACCCACACGTTGCGGAAGAACTCCGGTGCCATGAACTTGTATTCCTTGCCGCCGTTCGAGGTGATGAGCAGGCGGTAGGACTTGCCGCCCTCCATCTTGATCTCCTTGCCCTCGACGGCGAAGTCGCTGCCGCCCGCCGCACCGAGCACGATCTCGCCGAGCTTCTTGCGGCCCTTGGCGATGTCGGCGGCTTGCGACGCGAGGCTGCCGGCGACGAGCACCGCGAGGGCGGCCGCGGCGACGTGAAGTGGCTTCATCGAAATCCTCCCGGATGATTGGGTCGCTCCGTCGACCCGACGCCCACCGGCTCCGCGGAACCCGTCAGCGAGGCACCGCGGCGACGCGCATCGTCGCGACAGGTAAGCGGATTTTCTTCCCCCACGCCACCCTGAATTGGCGAAGATGCCCGCAAAAGTCGGGTGAACATCAAGACTGTTCCAGGAGACTTCTCAGATGGTCTTATCAAAAGCTTATTCGGGAATGAATCCTCATCTCTCTTAGAGAATCGCGATGCCCGCCATCTCCGGCCGCCGGCGCGTGCATCCGGCGCGCCCCGTTGCTAAGAGCCTTGCAGCGGGCCGAAGGGCCCGACGGGCGTTGTGGCGAGGGACGCGATGAGCGACGGCACCAAGGGCGACGGCACGAAGCACGCTGGGGCGAAGCCCGCGGGGGTGAAGGGCGACGGCACGACGCGCGACGGCGGCCACGACGAGCGCACCAGCGATGCGAGCCTCGACCAGGCGGCGCTCTACTTCCACCGCCATCCCCGTCCCGGCAAGCTCGAGATCCGTCCCACCAAGCCGCTCGGCAACCAGCGCGACCTGGCGCTCGCCTATTCGCCGGGCGTCGCCGCGCCCTGCCGCGCCATCGCCGCCGATCCCTCCACCGCCGCCCTTTACACGGCCCGCCAGAACCTCGTCGGCGTCGTCTCGAACGGCACCGCCGTGCTCGGCCTCGGCGCCATCGGCGCCCTCGCCTCGAAGCCGGTGATGGAGGGCAAGGCGGTGCTCTTCAAGAAGTTCGCCGGCATCGACGTCTTCGACATCGAGGTGGGCGAGACCGACGTCGCCCACTTCGTCGACGTGGTGGCGGCGCTGGAGCCGACCTTCGGCGGCATCAATCTCGAGGACATCAAGGGGCCGGAGTGTTTCGAGATCGAGGAGCAGCTCAAGGCCCGGATGAACATTCCGGTCTTCCATGACGATCAGCACGGCACGGCGATCATCGTCTCGGCGGCGAT
>CALRZT010000115.1:0-12592 GCA_943372725.1 Pseudoxanthobacter soli DSM 19599 | reverse complement strand
GCCGGTGCGGCGGCCGTGACCCCAGAGGCCGGGTGGCCCGCGCCGCCCGCACCGGACGAGGCTTGGAAGACGCATGGCGTACTCGTCGACCCGCCGCAGGGACCGCAGCGTCGATCAATGGCCGGGCTTCGTCGACGCCCTGGCGACGCTGCTGCTCGTCTTCATCTTCCTCACCTCGCTGTTCATGATCGCGCAGTTCTTCCTCAGCCGCGAGGTGAGCAGCCGCGACACCGTGCTGACGCGCCTCAACGCCCAGATCAGCGAACTCACCGAACTGCTGGCGCTGGAGCGCTCCTCGCGCAGCGACGTCGAGAACACGCTCGCCGCCCTGCAGGCGAGCCTGTCGATCGTCACCGGCGACCGCGAGCGGCTGCAGGGCCTGCTCGACGCCCAGCGCTCCGGCGCCACCGACGCCACCGGCGCCATCACCGGGCTGCAGGGCGAGCTCGATTCCGAGCGCCAGCTCTCCCGCGAGGCGCTGTCGCAGGTCGAGATCCTCAACCAGCAGATCGCCGCGCTGCGCTCGCAGATCGCCTCGCTGGAACAGGCGCTCGGGGCGTCCGAGAAGCGCGACGAGCAGTCCCAGGCGCAGATCGCCGACCTCGGCCGCCGCCTCAACGTGGCGCTCGCCCAGCGCGTCCAGGAGCTGTCGCGCTACCGCTCCGACTTCTTCGGCCGCCTGCGCGACATCCTCGCCGACCGCACCAACATCCGCATCGTCGGCGACCGCTTCGTGTTCTCCTCCGAGGTGCTGTTCCCGTCCGGCTCCGACGAGCTCAACAGCGCCGGTCGTGGCGACCTCGACGAAATCGCCGCCGCCCTCATCGAGCTCGAGGGCCAGATCCCGCCGGAAATCGCCTGGGTGCTGCGCGTCGACGGCCACACCGACGCGCGCCCCGTCTCCGGCGCCGGCCGCTTCCGCTCGAACTGGGACCTGTCGGCGGCGCGCGCCATCGCCGTCGTGCGCTACCTGATCGAGCGCGGCGTCGACCCCGTCCACCTCGTCGCCGCCGGCTTCGGCGAGTTCCAGCCGATCGACCCCGGCACCGGCGACGAGGCGAACGCCCGCAACCGCCGCATCGAGCTGAAGCTCACCGAACGCTGAGCCGGCGCGGCGGCGCGCTGGTCGCGCCGCCCCGCACCTGCGGCCTACTCCGCGTCCGGGTCGGCCGTCGCCATCGCGGCGAAGCCGCGCTCGAGGTCGGCGATCAGGTCGCCCGGATCCTCGAGGCCGATATGGAAGCGCATCAGCGGGCCGGTGCCGCGCCACGGCACGGCGGTGCGCGCCTCCTCCGGCCGCGCCTTGATGACGAGGCTCTCGAAGCCACCCCACGAATAGCCCATGCCGAACAGCGTCAGCGTGTCGAGGAAGCGCCGGAGCGCCGCGTCCGAGACGGCTGCGAAGTCGGCGCCGAACAGCCCGCTCGCGCCCGTGAAGTCGCGCCTCCAGATCGCGTGGCCGGGATCCTCGGGAAGCGCCGGATGGCGCACCCGCGTCACTTCCGGCCGCGCCGCCAGCCAGCGTGCCACCGTGAGCCCGCTCTCCTGGTGGCGCGCGAGCCGCACCGCCATCGTCTTCAGGCCGCGCCAGGCGAGGTAGATGTCGTCGGGCCCGACGTGCAGGCCGAGATTGCGGTGCATGGCGGTGAGGTCGTGGGCAGCCCGCTCGCTCGCCGCCACCGTCCCGATCAGCACGTCGGAGTGGCCGGAGATGTACTTCGTCGCCGCCTGGATCGACAGGTCGACGCCGTGCTCGAGCGGCCGGAAGAACAGCGGCGTCGCCCAGGTGTTGTCCATCACGACGACGGCGCCGCGGGCGCGGGTGACGGCGGCGAGCGCCGGCACGTCCTGCATCTCGAAGGTGGCGGTGCCGGGCGCCTCCAGCATGACGGCGCGGGTGTTCGGCCGGAACAGCGCGGCGAGGCCGTCGGCATCGACTTCCGGGTCGTAGTAGGTGGTATCGACGCCGAAGCGCTTCAGCACGGTGTCGCAGAGCCGGCGCGTCGGCGCGTAGATGCTGTCGGTGACGAGCAGGTGGTCGCCCGCCGACAGGCACGACATCAGCGCCAGCGACACCGCTGCTAGCCCCGAGGGCGCCAGCCGCACCGTCGCCGCCCCCTCGAGCTCGGCGAGCGCCAGTTCGAGCGCGTCGATCGTCGGCGTGCCGGTGCGCCCGTAGGTGTACTTCTGTGCGTTCGCGACGTGGGCGGCGGCGTCGTTGAAGAGAACCGTCGAAGCGTGCACCACCGGCGGATTGACGAAGCCGTGGTAGGCGCGCGGGTCGTAGCCGGTGTGCAGGAGGCGCGTTTCCGGGGCGAGCGGGCGGTCTTCGTCGGTCGGATGGGACGGCGGCATCGCGGATGGGTCCTCGCTGGCTCGGCCGCGCGCAGACGCGCCGCAGCCTGCCCGATCTTTAGGCGGTGCCGTTCGCCTGGTCGAGAGGGAGGCGGTCGCGGGGTGGGCCATTCCGGCATTGGTCCCGGCGGCGGTCGTCTACGACTTCCGTGGCAGTGCAGCGGAAACGCTTGACCGTCTGGTTCATATGCCCTTCGATACCCGTCAGGGGTGGTGCCGGCTGCGTTTGGCCGTGCCCGCTGGGGTGTGGGGCCGGCTCGGGTCGCCACGGCCGGGGGACGGTCACGACGACGATGCCACTCACTCGCCCGATCGGTCGGGCGGGAGCCGTTTGGCACCCGGGCACCCTGTCGGGCCCGGAATCGCCATCAGCGCTCGGCGTGTGGCGAAGGAGAGGCTCTCGCTGCCGCCGTCGAAGCAAAAAGGGAACAGACAAGACCATGACAAACAAGTTTCTCCCCTGGCTCGTCGCCGCCGCGCTCGGCGTCGCCGCCACCGCCGCGCAGGCGGACACGCTCGCCGACGTCAAGGCGAAGGGCTTCCTGCAGTGCGGTGCAAACACCGGCCTGCTCGGCTTCGGCTCCCCAGACGACAAGGGCGAGTGGAAGGGCTTCGACGTCGACTTCTGCCGCGCCATCGCGGTGGCGATCTTCAACGACCCGACGAAGGTGAAGTTCACCCCGCTCACCGCTAAGGAGCGCTTCACCGCGCTGCAGTCGGGCGAGGTCGACGTCCTCGTCCGCAACACCACCTGGACGCTGTCGCGCGACAGCCAGATGGGCCTGATCTTCGCCGGCGTGAACTACTACGACGGCCAGGGCTTTATGGTCCGCAAGTCGCTCGGCATCTCGTCGGCGCTGGAGCTGTCGGGCGCCTCGGTCTGCGTGCAGACGGGTACCACCACCGAGCTCAACCTCGCCGACTACTTCCGCGCCAACGGCATGCAGTTCAACCCGGTCGTCTTCGAGAAGTCGGACGAGGTGGTGCAGGCCTATGACGCCGGCCGCTGCGACGCCTTCACGACAGACGCCTCCGGCCTCTACGCCGAGCGCCTGAAGCTGACGAACCCGGCCGACCACATGGTGCTGCCGGAGATCATCTCGAAGGAGCCGCTCGGCCCGGTCGTCCGCCAGGGCGACGACAAGTGGCTCACCATCGTGAAGTGGACCCACTTCCTGATGCTGAACGCCGAGGAAGCCGGTGTCACCTCCGCCAACGTCGAGCAGATGAAGACCTCCGACAACCCGGACATCAAGCGCATGCTCGGCACCGAGGGCACCTTCGGCGAGCCGATGGGCCTGACCAACGACTGGGGCGCGAACGTCATCGCCAAGGTCGGCAACTACGGCGAGGTGTTCGACCGCAACATCGGCCCGGACACGCCGCTCGGCATCTCGCGCGGCCTGAACGCGCTGTGGACGAAGGGCGGCCTGCAGTACGGCCCGCCCGTCCGATGATCTCGTGAGAGGGCGCGCCGGCCCTCGCAAAGGCTCCCGGCGCGCCCTCCTCGTCTCCCGATAAACAATCACCTTCCAGGGGGAGACATGGCGGTCCAGAACGAACTCGGCACCGACACGTCCAGCGGGCGGGTATCGCCCTTCTACGACCCGCGCATCCGCGGCATCGTCTTCCAGGCGGCGCTCATCATCTTCGTCGTCGTGCTGGTCTACATCGGCGCCTCGAACGCCATCGAGAACCTGCAGTCTCAGAACATCGCGTCGGGCTTCGGCTTCCTCGGCAACACCGCCGGGTTCGCCATCTCGCAGACGCTGATCCCCTATTCGGTGACCTCGACCTACGGCGACGCCTTCGTCGTCGGGCTCCTCAACACGCTGCTGGTCGCCGCCATCGGCATCGTGCTCGCCACCATCCTTGGCTTCATCATCGGCATCGCCCGGCTGTCGTCGAACTGGCTCGTCGCCAAGGTGGCCACCGCCTATGTCGAGATCGTCCGCAACCTGCCGCTGCTGCTGCAGCTGCTGTTCTGGTACTTCGCGGTGGTGAAGTCGCTGCCGTCGCCGCGCGAGTCCTACGGGCCGCTGGCGGGCATCTACCTCAACATCCGCGGGCTGTTCATGCCGAAGCCGGTCTTCGGGCCGGGCAGCTGGCTGTTCGACGCCGCGATCGTCGCCGCCATCGTCGCCATCGTGGTGATCGCCCGCTGGGCGAGCCAGCGCCAGGCCGCGACGGGGCAGCAGTTCCCGACCCTGTGGACGAGCCTCGCGCTGTTCTTCGGCCTGCCGCTGTTCGCCCTCGTCGTCACCGGCTTCCCGGTCACCTTCGACATGCCGGAGCTCAAGGGCTTCAACTTCACCGGCGGCATGCGGATGGAGCCGGAGTTCGTGGCGCTGCTGCTCGGGCTCGTCATCTACACGGCCTCGTTCATCGCCGAGATCGTGCGGGCCGGCATCCAGGCGGTCAGCCACGGCCAGACCGAGGCGGCCGGCGCCCTCGGCTTCCGGCGCGGCCTGACGCTGCGCCTCGTCGTCATCCCGCAGGCGATGCGGGTGATCATCCCGCCGCTCACCAACCAGTACCTCAACCTCACCAAGAACTCCTCGCTCGCCGTGGCGATCGGCTACCCGGACCTCGTCTCGGTGTTCGCCGGCACGGTGCTCAACCAGACCGGCCAGGCCGTCGAGGTGATCTTCATCACGATGCTCGTCTACCTGACGATCAGCCTGCTCACGTCGGCGTTCATGAACTGGTTCAACCTGCGCATGGCGCTGGTCGAGCGTTGAGGAGGGCGGGATGACGGTTGCTTACGTTCGCGAGACGCCCGCCGAGGCGCTGCCGCCGCCGTCCACCGCAGTGGGGGCGATCGGCTGGCTGCGGGCCAACCTGTTCAACGGCTGGTTCAACACGATCCTGACGCTGGTCGGTTTCTACGTCATCTACCTCATCGTCGTGCCGTTCCTGGAGTTCGCGATCTTCGACGCCGTGTGGACCGGCGAGAACCGCGAGGCCTGCCTCGGGCCGGAGGTCGGCGCCTGCTGGCCGTTCGTCTGGGCGAAGTTCGGCCAGTTCATGTACGGCACCTATCCCGACCCGCAGCGCTGGCGCGTCGACCTCGTGGCGCTGATGTTCATCGCCGCGATGGTGCCGCTCGCCATCCCGAGCGTGCCCTACAAGCGCTGGAACGCCATCTTCTTCTTCGCCATCTTCCCGGTGTTGGCGTTCATCCTGCTGGTCGGCGGCTTCCTCGGGCTCGAGCACGTCGAGACGGCGCGCTGGGGCGGCCTGCTGGTGACGATCGTCGTCTCCTACGTCGGCATCGTCGCCTCGCTGCCGCTCGGTGTGCTGCTGGCGCTGGGGCGGCGCTCGAAGCTGCCGATCATCAAGACGTTCTCGGTCGTCTTCATCGAGTTCTGGCGCGGCGTGCCGCTGATCACCGTGCTGTTCATGTCGTCGGTGATGCTGCCGCTGTTCCTCCCCGATGGCATCTCCTTCGACAAGCTCCTGCGGGCGCTCATCGGCATCGCGCTGTTCTCCTCCGCCTACATGGCCGAGGTGATCCGCGGCGGCCTGCAGGCGATCCCGAAAGGCCAGTACGAGGCGGGCCAGGCGGTCGGCCTCGGCTACTGGCAGTCGATGCGCCTCATCATCCTGCCGCAGGCGCTGAAGCTCGTCATTCCCGGCATCGTCAACTCGTTCATCAGCCTCCTGAAGGACACCTCGCTCGTCCTCATCATCGGCATCTTCGACCTGCTCGGCATCATCCAGCGCAACTTCACCGATGCGAACTGGGCGACGCCGGTGACGAGCCACACCGGCTATCTCTTCGCCGGCCTGATCTTCTGGATGCTGTGCTTCGGAATGTCCCGCTATTCGATCTTCATGGAGCGGCGGCTCGACACCAGTTGCCGCTGACCCGCAAACCCGTTCGGAGGTCCGCCGAGATGACCACAGAATTCGCCGTCGACGCCGCCGAGATCCACGTCGACCCGACCAAGCTCAAAGTGTCCAAGGAGATCGCGGTCGAGATGGCCGGGGTCAACAAGTGGTACGGCGAGTTCCACGTCCTGAAGGACATCAACCTGCGCGTCCACCGCGGCGAGCGCATCGTCATCTGCGGGCCCTCGGGCTCCGGCAAGTCGACGATGATCCGCTGCATCAACCGTCTGGAGGAGCACCAGAAGGGCCGCATCGTTGTCGACGGCATCGAGCTCACCGAGGACCTGAAGCGCATCGACGAGGTACGCCGCGAGGTCGGCATGGTGTTCCAGCACTTCAACCTGTTCCCCCACCTCACCATCCTGGAAAACTGCACGCTCGCGCCGATCTGGGTGCGCAAGATGCCGAAGAAGGAGGCCGAGGAGGTGGCAATGCACTACCTCACGCGGGTGAAGATCCCCGAGCAGGCTCGCAAGTATCCGGGCCAGCTCTCCGGCGGCCAGCAGCAGCGCGTGGCGATTGCCCGCGCCCTGTGCATGAAGCCGAAGGTGATGCTGTTCGACGAGCCGACCTCCGCCCTCGATCCGGAAATGGTCAAGGAGGTGCTCGACACCATGGTCTCGCTCGCCGAGGACGGCATGACGATGCTCTGCGTCACCCACGAGATGGGCTTCGCCCGCCAGGTGGCGAACCGCGTCATCTTCATGGATGCCGGCCAGATCGTCGAGGAGAACGAGCCGATCTCCTTCTTCGAGAACCCCCAGCACGAGCGCACGAAGTTGTTCCTGAGCCAGATCCTGCACTGAGGGGGGAGGGCTGTCCGAAGCCGACCCGCGGGCGTCACACGGACACCCGCGGACGTCATCCCGGACAAGCGAGGCGAAGCCGAGCGCCGATCCGGGACCCAGCGGAAGAGTGCGCGCCGGAGGCGCGGCTTAAGCGTCGCGCTTCGCGCGACCATCTTTGCGCTGGGTCCCGGCTCGCTCCGCGTTGCTTCGCGTCCGGGATGACGACCGAGAGAGGCGGAACGGAGCCGGCCTACGCCCCCGTCGCCACGTCCGTGTCCTCACGGCTGCCCCACTCGACCCAGGAGCCGTCGTAGAGCGCCACGGCGCGGTTGCCGAGGCTCGCGAGCGCCAGCGACAGGATCGCCGCCGTGACGCCCGAGCCGCAGGTCGTCACCACCGGCTTGCCCGGATCGACGCCGGCCGCCGTGAAGGCCGCAACGATCTCCGCCGCCGGCTTCAGCTTGCCCTCCGAAAGCACCGCCCCGAACGGCACGTTCTTCGCCCCCGGCATGTGGCCGGCGCGCAGGCCCGGTCGCGGCTCCGGCACGCGGCCTTCGAAACGCTCCGCCGCGCGCGCATCCACCACGGTTCGGCCACCGGCGAGCGCCGTGCGCACCGCCTCGATGTCGGCGATCACGCCGTTGTCGAGCCTGGCCGTGAAGGCCCGTTCCGGCCGCTTCACCTCGCCCTCCTCGAGCGGATGGCCCGCCGCCGTCCACGCCGGCAGGCCACCGTCGAGGACGAGGACGCGCGAGACGCCCATCGCTCGGAACGTCCACCACGCCCGCGCCGCCGAATAGAGCCCGACTGAATCGTAGACGACGATCGTCTGGCCGTCGCCGATGCCGAGCTTGCGCACCGCGGCCGAGAAGGCGAGGGGCTTCGGCAACATGTGCGGCAGCGGGCTGTCGGCATCGCTGACCGCGTCGATGTCGAAGAACACCGCGCCGGGGATGTGGCCGGCGAGATACTCCGCCTTCGGGTCCCGCCCGGCGTTCGGCAGGTGCCAGGAGGCGTCGACGACGACGATGTCCGGCGCGGCGAGCCGCTCCGCCAGCCAGTCCGCCGAGACGATCAGCCCCGCCCGTGCCGCGTCTGCGCGCGTCGCTGCGCTCAAATCCGACATGCCCGCTTCCTCCCTCCGGCCGGTTCCGTCGCCCGTCACGCGGCGGCGAAGCCGATGCGCAAGCGGCGGTTCAGCCGCCCCTTCTTCTCGATCTTCGTCACCACGATCGTCCCGATCTCGGCCGTCGAGGCGACGTGGGTGCCGCCGCACGGCTGCAGGTCGATGTCGCCGATGCGCACCAGCCGCACCCGCCCCGAGCCCATCGGCGGCTTCACCGCCATCGTCTTGACGAGGCCCGGGTTGGCGATCAGTTCCTCGTCGGTGATCCACTCGGTGGTCACCGCATGGTCGGCCGCCGCGAGCGCGTTCAGCCGTTCCGCGATCTCGTCCCGTTCCAGCCCCCCATCGGAGATGTCGAAGTCGAGCCGCCCCTCCTCGGCGCCGATCTGGCCGCCGGTCACCGGATAGGGCAGCACCACCGAGAGCAGGTGCAGCGCCGTGTGGATGCGCATGTGGGCGTAGCGGCGCGCCCAGTCGAGATGGGCCGTCACCGTCCGCCCGACCAGGGCCGAGACGTCGAGCGGCTGCGCCAGCTGGTGGACGATGCTCGCCCGGTCGGCGCCGTAGACGGCGTTCGCCACCGGCAGGAAGATGCCGTCGTCGAGCTCGATGACGCCGGCGTCGCCCGGCTGCCCGCCGCCGGCGGCGTAGAACACCGTGCGGTCGAGCACCAGCCCGCCGCCCTCGGCGACGGCGACGATGCGCGCCTCGCAGGCGGCCAGGTAGGGATCGTCGCGGAAGACGAGCTCGGTCGCGCTCATCGCCCGATCCCCCTCACCCGGCCGCTTCATAGGGCACCGAGACGCTCGGCGCCCGCTCCAGCCACGCCGGCACCGGCAGATCCTTCGAACGCAGGAACGCCGGGTTGTAGAGCTTCGAGGCGTAACGGGTGCCGTAGTCGCAGAGGATCGTCACGATGGTGTGGCCGGGCCCCATCTCGCGGGCGAGGCGGATCGCGCCGGCGATGTTGATGCCCGAGGAGCCGCCGAGGCAGAGGCCCTCGTGCTCGAGCAGGTCGAAGACGATCGGGATCGCCTCGGCGTCGGTGATCTGGAAGGCGCGGTCGATCGGTGCGTCGACGAGGTTCGCGGTGATCCGCCCCTGGCCAATGCCCTCGGTGATCGAGGAGCCCTCGGACTTCAGCTCGCCGTGGGTGTAAAACTCATAGAGCGCCGCTCCCATCGGATCGGCGAGCGCGATCGTCACCTTCGGGTCGCGCTCTTTCAGCGCGATGCCGGTGCCGGCGAGCGTGCCACCGGTGCCGACGGCGGCGACGAAGCCGTCGATGCGTCCGCCGGTCTGCGCCCAGATCTCCGGCCCCGTCGTCTCGATGTGGGCCTGGCGGTTGGCGACGTTATCGAACTGGTTCGCCCAGATCGCCCCGTTCGGCTCGCTGGCCGCCAGCTGTTCGGCGAGGCGGCCGGAGATCTTCACGTAGTTGTTGGGATTGCGGTAGGGGACGGCCGGCACCTCGACGAGCTCGGCCCCCATCAGCCGCAGCATCTGCTTCTTCTCGTCCGACTGCGTCTCGGGGATGACGATGACGGTGCGGAAGCCCATTGCGTCGGCGACCATCGCGAGCCCGATGCCGGTGTTGCCGGCGGTGCCCTCGACGATGACGCCGCCGGGCTTCAGAGCGCCACTGGCGATCGCCTCGCGGATGATGAACAGCGCCGCCCGGTCCTTCACCGACTGGCCGGGATTGAGGAACTCGGCCTTGCCGAGGATCTCGCACCCGGTCATCTCGGAGACGCGGTTGAGGCGGATGAGGGGAGTGTTGCCGATCGCCTCGACGACCGACGGGTGCACGCGCATGGATGGCTCTTCCCGGACAGGGACCGGCCTTGCGCCGGCCTCTTTCATTTCGGCGGCCAAGCTAAACCATCCCCTGCGCGGATGGAAACGCACCGCCGCCAATTCCGCCCCGTCTGCCCGGCCCGCAGCGGTGCGGACATTGCGCAGCCCGGGCCCGCGCGGCAGAGTTTCCCGGCTGCGCGGGCCGAATCGCAACCTCTTCGCCGGGCGTGATCCAAGCCGCGGGACGGTGCGTAAGGCACTGCACAGGAGTGGAGCGCCACGGTCTCGCGTGGCCCTCCGGAGATGAGGTCCGGCGGTGGCCGGACGGGGTGAACGTTGACCATGCCGAGCAGTCACATCCAGCAGACCGACGCCGTCGACACGCTTCTCGCCGAGTACGCGGCGGGTACGCTGCCGTTGCCGGTGCGGCGCATCGTCGAGGCTCACCTCGAGATGACGCCGGGCAACCAGCGCTTCGTCGAGGCACTCGAGATGGTCGGTGGCACCGAGCTCGAGGCGATCGAGCCGCTGCCGCTCGCCGATCGCGACGCCATGCTCGCCGCCATCTTCGCCCTCGGCGAGGCGCCGGTCTCGCGTGCCGGCCTGCCGTCGACCGCGCCCGGTCGCACGGCCGACGCCCTGCCCGATGCTCTCGCCCCCTATCTGCCGGGCGGCATCGCCACGGCCAAGTGGCGCCGACTGCTGCCGAGCCTGAAGGAGTGCCGGCTCGACGAGCAGGATGGCATCGTCACCAACCTCGTCTGGGTCCGCCGCGGCGCGGCGATCCCGAGCCACACCCACCACGGCACCGAGATCACGCTGGTGATCGCCGGCGGCTTCACCGACGGCCCGCACCACGTCGCGCGCGGCGGGATCGTCGTCGCCGACGACAGCGTCGACCATCGGCCGATCGCCGATGCCGACGAGGACTGCCTCTGCGTCACGATCACCGATGCGCCGCTCCGCCTCACCGGCCCGATCGGACGGTTGTTCGCGCCGTTGATGCGCGGCTGAGGATGGCGGCCGGTCGCCCGGCCGCCGCCCGCCCACGATGACCGCCTCCCTCCGCCCCGATCCCGCCGCCGGCCCCGTCTGGATCACCGGTGCGAGCAGCGGCATCGGCCGCGCCGTCGCCGAGCAGCTGCGCGACCGCGGTTTCACCGTCGCCGTCACCGCCCGCGATGCCGAGGCGCTGTCGGAACTTGCCGCCGCCCCCGCCCGCAACGGCGGCCGCATCGTCGCTCACCCCGGCGACGTCACCGATGCCGGCCGCATGGCCGACATCGTCGCCGCCATCGAGGGGGACCTCGGGCCGATCGCGCTCGCGATCCTCAACGCCGGCGTCTACATCCCCGTCGCCGCCGACGCGCCGCTCACCGTCGCCCCCTTCGAGACGACCTTCGCGGTCAACCTCAACGGCACAGTCAACGCGCTGGTGCCGGTCCTCAACCTGATGCGGCCCCGCCGCCGCGGCCACATCGTCGTCGTCGCCTCGGTCGCGGGCTATTCCGGCCTGCCGACTTCGGCGGCCTACGGCGCCACCAAGGCCGGGCTGATCAATCTGGCGGAAAGCCTGAAGTTCGACCTCGACAACCTCGGCATCCGCATCCAGCTCGTCTGCCCGGGCTTCGTCGACACGCCGGCGACGAAGAACAACCCGTTCCCGATGCCGCATCTGATGCAGGTCGACGACGCGGCCGCCGCCCTCGTCGATGGGCTGTCGTCGGACGCCTTCGAGATCACCTTCCCGCGCCGCTTCACGCGGCAGCTGAAGCTGCTGCGGATGCTGCCCTACAGCCTCTATTTCCGCCTCGTCGCCCGCTCCACCGGCTGGGACAAGCGCGGCCGCTGAGGGGGCCGGCTCAGACGGCCTCGTTCGCCCGGATGCGCGCCGACGTCGCCTCCGCCGATGCCTCGTCGACCGGGAAGTTCCACATTAGGGCGACCGCTGCGAGCTTGAGGGCCACCGGCACCGCCGCATAGAGCAGCGCCAGCGCCAGCAGGCCGCTTCCCTCGCCCGTGTCGCCGGGCGTGAAGCCGGCCACTTCGAGGATCGGGAAGGCGACGCCGACGGCGAGCGCCAGCGCGAGCTTGGTCGCGAGCCCCCACAGCGCGAAATAGAGCCCCGAACGCTCCTCCCCGGAGCCGGCGGTGTCGACATCGATGACGTCGGCCTGGATCGCCGGCGGCAGCACGAGGTCGGCCCCGACGGCTGCGCCCGTCAGCACGCACACCGCCGCGAACAGCCAGAGGTCGCCGGGTCCGAGGAAGGGCACAAGCGAGAAGATCGCGCAGGCGAAGATCATCGCCCCGCACCAGGTCCGGTGCTTGCCGAAGCGCCGGCTCAGGCGCAGCCACAGCGGGATGCCGGCGATGCCGGCGACGAAATAGACGAGCAGCAGCACGCCGGCATATTCCGACGCTCCCAGCACGCTCGAGACGAAGAACAGGAACAGCGTCGCCGGCAGGCCGTTGGCGAAGCCGTTCACCAGGAAGGCGGCGACGAGGCGCACGAACGGACGGTTGCGGACGATGTGGCCGAGGCTCGCCCTGAGGCCGAGTCTGGTCTTCGAGGTCTCGGCCGGCTCCGGGACGACGACGACCGCGAGCAGCGTCGCGAGCGGCAGCGCCA
>CALRZT010000114.1:0-12658 GCA_943372725.1 Pseudoxanthobacter soli DSM 19599 | reverse complement strand
AGCTGCGCGTCGCGGGCGTGGGGGCGCTGGCAGTCGGGGTGCTGGTGGTATGGTTCGTGCGAGGCTGACGCCGCCGGTGGCGGTGGCAGCCTGCCGCGCCACTTGGAATGGAGACCGACGATGACGCAGTTCTCTCGCCCCCGGGCGGTGACGCGGGTGGCGCTGGCCGTCGCACTGTCCTTTGGCGCCGGCGTCCCGCTGGCGCTGGCCCAGGATCAGGGCGTGCCGCAGACGCCGGCCGCGACGCCCGCCCCGACGCAGACGCCGCGCGGCGTGCAGGGTCCGGAGTCCGTCGCCGACCTCGCCGAGGGCCTGCTCGACGCCGTCGTCAACATCTCGACCTCGCAGCGCGTCGAGGGGCGGCGATCGGTGCCGATCCCGCAGGTGCCCGAGGGATCGCCGTTCGAGGAGTTCTTCGACGAGTTCCTGAACCGCCAGGACCAGGGCCAGGACAGCCAGCCGCGGCGTGTGCAGTCGCTCGGCTCGGGCTTCGTCATCGATCCGAGCGGCATCATCGTCACCAACAACCACGTCATCGAGGGTGCCGACGAGATCACCGCCAACTTCCCCGACGGAACGAAGCTGACGGCGGAACTGATCGGCACCGACAAGAAGACCGACCTCGCGGTGCTGAAGGTGAAGCCGGAGAAGCCGCTCGTCGCGGTGCCGTTCGGCAACTCCAACGAGATCCGCGTCGGCGACTGGGTGATGGCGATCGGCAACCCGTTCGGCCTCGGCGGCACCGTCACCGTCGGCATCGTCTCGGCGCGCAACCGCAACATCAACGCCGGCCCCTACGACGACTTCATCCAGACCGACGCGGCGATCAACCGGGGCAACTCCGGCGGCCCGCTGTTCGACATGGAAGGCCGCGTCGTCGGCATCAACACCGCGATCATCTCGCCGTCCGGCGGCTCGATCGGCATCGGCTTCGCCATCCCCTCCAACATCGCGACCTCTGTGATCGCGCAGCTCCGCCAGTTCGGCGAGACGCGGCGCGGCTGGCTCGGCGTGCGCATCCAGGAGGTCACCGACGACATCGCCGAGAGTCTGTCGATGCCGAAGGCGTCGGGCGCGCTCGTGGCCGGCGTCACCGAGGGCGGGCCGGCGGCGAAGGCCGGCCTCGAGCCGGGCGACGTCATCGTCACCTTCGACGGCCGCGAGGTGCCCGAGATGGACGACCTGCCGCGGATGGTCGCCGACACGGCGATCGGCAAGGCGGTCGACGTCGAGGTACTGCGCAAGGGCGAGCGCCGGACGATCAAGGTCGAGCTCGGCCGCCTCGAGGACGGCGAGACGGCGGCCGCGAGCCCCGCCTCCACCTCTCCGGCCGAGCCGGCGGCGCCGACGGCGGTGCTCGGGCTGAAGCTGTCGGAGCTGACGCCGGCGCTGAAGGAGCAGTTCAAGCTCGCCGACACCGTCAAGGGCGTCGTCGTCACCGAGGTCGACCCCGCGAGTGCGGCCGCCGAGAAGCGCATCCAGGCGGGCGACGTCATCGTCGAGGTGGCCCAGGAGGCGATCACGACGCCGGCCGACGTCGTCGCCAAGGTGGACGCACTGAAGAAGGACGGCCGCAAGTCGGCGCTGTTCCTGCTCTCCAACGCCTCCGGCGAAGTGCGCTTCGTGGCGGTGCGGCTCGACGGCTGAGCAGCGAGCAAGCGTTCGCCGGCAGGCTTCGCCGAAAGGCGTGTTGCGCCGGCGCGGTGTTCCGGGCCGAGATGACGACTTCACCCTGATCCGGAGCCTCTGATGGCGAACTACGCGAATTTCGGCGGCCTGGTCGGCGCGTGCATCACCGGGGTGGCGCACCTCCTGACCGACCTGCGCAAGGGACCGGCGCTGGCCGAGGAGGCGGGCTACGGCGCCGCGCCGAACCTGCCGAAGCCGAAGCCGACGCTGATCCCGATCATGAAGATCGCCCCGGCCGTTGGCTGGCCCCCCGGGCGCAAGCCGAAGCCGGCGGCGGGCTTCAAGGTCGAGGCCTTCGCCGGCGAGCTCGAGCATCCGCGCTGGGTGTACGAACTGCCGAACGGCGACATCCTCGTCGCCGAGACGGCGGCGCCGCCTTCGAAGGCCTCCGGCTTCAGCCTGCGCTGGTGGGCGCAGGGCTTCGTGATGACGCGCGCCGGCTCCGGCGTGAAGAGCGCCGACCGCATCACGCTCCTGCGTGACGCCGACGGCGACGGCATCGCCGAGGTGAAGCTGCCGTTCCTGGAAAACCTGCACTCGCCCTTCGGCATGGCTCTCGTCGGCGGCACCCTCTACGTCGCCAACGCCGATGCCGTCGTGCGCTTCCCCTATGAGCCGGGGGCGACGCGCATCACCGCGGCGCCGGTGAAGGTCTGCGACCTGCCGGCCGGGCGCAACCACCACTGGACGAAGAGCCTCGTCGCCAACAAGGCCGGCACCAAGCTCTATGTCGGCGTCGGCTCCAACTCCAACGTCGCCGAGTTCGGCATGGAGGAGGAGGAGATGCGCGCCGCCATCCTCGAGGTCGACGTCGCCTCGGGTGCGGTTCGCGTTTTCGCCGGCGGCCTGCGCAATCCGGTCGGCATGGACTGGAACCCGGTGACGGGCGAGCTCTGGACGAGCGTCAACGAGCGCGACGAGATCGGCGACGACCTCGTGCCCGACTACATGACCTCGGTGAAGGACGGCGCCTTCTACGGCTGGCCCTACAGCTACTGGGGGCAGGTGGTCGACGAGCGCGTGAAGCCGCAGCGGCCGGCCCTCGTGGCGAAGGCGCTGAAGCCCGACTATGCGCTCGGCTGCCACACCGCCTCGCTCGGCCTCTGCTTCGTCGACGACGACCGCTTCGGCGCGCGCTTCAAGAACGGCGCCTTCATCGGCCAGCACGGCTCGTGGAACCGCAACCCGCCGTCGGGCTACCGGGCGATCTTCATCCCCTTCGAGAACGGCGTGCCGGCCGGGCCGCCCGAAGAGATTCTCGGCGACTTCCGCGTCGACGGGAAGGCGCTCGGCCGGCCGGTCGGCGTCATCGTCGACCGCCGCGGCGGGCTCCTCGTCGTCGATGACGTCGGCGACTGCATCTGGCGCGTCACCGCCGCCTGAGCGGCGACCGGCTACGTCCTCTCCTCGTCTACGTCGTCTCCGTCGGGCCTTCGCCGGCGGGTACGGCCATCGTCTCCGGGCGCCGGGCGGCTTCCGCGAGGCGGGCGGCGAGCGGCGGCCAGCGGCCGGTCAGCACGGTGAGATCGGCCTCCGGGATCATCAAGAGCCGCACGCGCGTGACCGCCCGCACCAGAAGGGCGCTGCGTTCGGCCTCCGGCGTCAGGAAGGCACCGAAGGCCGAACCCGGCGGGCGATTGTCGCGCCCCTCGGGACCTTCGATCTCGACGGTGCCGGCGGCCGTGACGTAGAGCGAGCTCGCCGCCTCGCCGCGCCGGAGAATGAGGTTGCCGGCGTCGAAGGACTGCGCGCGCACCACCGCCAGCACCTCGCTGATGATCGCCGGCGACAGCCCGGCAAACAGCGGCAGCCGGGCGAGCGTCGCCCAGTTCACCACGAAGCCGCGGCGGCGGATCACCTCGGCGAACGAGGTGGCGACGATGGCGATCGGCAGCGCCAGCACGATCAGGCCGGTGACCATCGTCAGCGCGCCGATCATCCGGCCGAGCGGCGTCTGCGGGACGACGTCGCCGTAGCCGACCGTCGTCAGGGTGACGATCGCCCACCACATCGCCGCCGGGATCGAGCCGAAGGCCGCCGGCTGGGCTCGGCCCTCGGCGACGTAGAGCAGCGTCGCCGCGGTGATGACGGCGACGAGCAGCACGAACAGGCACGAGATCAGGGTGTGGCGCTCGGCATAGATTGCCTCGAACAGCGCGGTGATGCCGGTCGAGTAGCGCAGCAGCTTGAAGATCCGCAGCAGCCTGAGCAGCGCCAGCGTGCGCAGGTCGACGGAAAACAGCCGCGCGATGATGAACGGCAGGATGGCGACGAGGTCGATGAGGGCACTCGGCGAGCGCAGGAACCGCCACCGCGCCTGCAGCGGCGGCAGGGTCTCGTAGCGCGGATCCTCGACGCTGACCCAGATGCGCACGGCGTATTCGATGGCGAAGACGACGAAGGACACCGCCTCGACGCCGCGGAAGACGAGGGCGTGCTCGCCGGTCTGGAACTGCGGCAGCGTCTCGATGATGGCGAAGCCGACGTTGAGGACGATGGTCGCGATGATGACGAAGCGCGTCACCACGGTGAGTGGATCGCGTGTATCGTCGCCCTCGAGGATCTCGTAGAGCCTTCGCCGCCGTGTCACGCGCCCGATCCCCCACCCGTTCCCCACGCGACGGTGACGCGCGGGACGGCAGCGGGTCAAGCGGCGGACGCCGGGCGGCGCGATCACGTTTACCACCCGCCTTGCGCCGGCCTGCCGGGTGGAGGAAGGTCGGGGCGATTCCACCAGCGGGGCGGCAGACGATGACGGAGCGGACGATCGCGATCCTCGAGAAGCTCGTCTCGTTCGACACCACGAGCCGCAACTCGAACCTCGCGCTGATCGACTGGGTCGAGGCCGAACTCGCCGCGCAGGGGCTCTCGTCGGTGCGCACCTACGACGATGCCGGCGTCAAGGCGAACCTCCTCACCACCATCGGACCCGCGGACGAGCCCGGCTACGTGCTCTCGGGCCACACCGACGTGGTGCCGGTCGACGGCCAGGCGTGGACGAGCGACCCGTTCCGCCTGACGCGGCGCGGCGACCGCCTCTACGGCCGCGGCGCCTGCGACATGAAGGGCTTCCTGGCGAGCTGCCTCGCCGGCGTGCCGCGGATGCTGGAGCGGCCGCTGGCGCGCCCGATCCACCTCGCCTTCTCCTATGACGAGGAGGTGGGCTGCCTCGGCGTGCCGCGGCTGATCGCGCGGATGGGCGAGGCTGGTCCAGCGCCGGCCGCCTGTTTCGTCGGCGAGCCGACCAGCATGCAGGTGGTGGTGGCCCACAAGACGAAGGTGAGCTACCGCGCCGTCGTCACCGGCAAGTCGGTGCACTCGGCTCTCGCCCCGCAGGGCGTCAACGCCGTCGACTACGCCGCCCGTCTCGTCGTGCACCTGCAGGAGATCGGCCGCCGCCTCGCCGCCGGACCCTCGGACGGCCTGTTCGACGTGCCGGTGTCCACGGCCCACACCGGTGTCATCGCCGGCGGCACGGCGCTCAACATCGTCCCGGAGCACTGCGAGTTCCTGTTCGAGTTCCGCACCCTGCCGGACGTCGACGTCGACGCCCTCGTCGCCGAGATGGAGGCCTATGCCCGCGACGTGCTGGAGCCGGAGATGCGGGCGGTCGACCCGGCGACCGGCATCCGCCTCGAGTGGCTGTCGGGCTTTCCCGGCCTCGACACCACGCCGGAGGCCGAGGTGGTGGGCCTCGCCAAGCGCCTCGCCGGCCGCAACGACCACGGCAAGGTCGCCTACGGGACGGAGGCCGGGCTGTTCTTCGCCGCCGGCGTGCCGACGGTGGTGGTCGGGCCCGGTTCGATCGAGCAGGCCCACAAGCCGGACGAGTACATCGCGGTGGGTGAACTGGCGCGCTGCGATGCGTTCGTCGACCGGCTGATCGACCACTGCGCCGCCTGACGGCGGCCTGATCCGATCGACGGCTTTCGCATAGGAAGTTTGGTGCAGTGCGATAGAGTGGCCGGGCCGCCTGACGGCGGGCTGATCCGATCGCCGGCTTTCGCGTAGGGAGGACGTGTGCGGTGCGATAGAGTGGACGGGTCGCCTTTCCCGGCGGGCCGCCGCCTCTAGTTGTGCCGACACCGTGTCCCGCGGCGCCGTCGGCCGCCGACCGAACCGGAGTACCGCATGCGCCCGTCGATCATCGCGATCGCCATCCTCGTCGCGTGCGGCGCCGGTGCCTATGCCTACATGAACGGCCACCTGCCACCGGCGGTGAGCGAGCGCATCGACGCGGCGCTCGCAGAGGTGGCAGTATTGCGCGGCGGCGATGCCGCCCGGCCCGCCGCCGGCGCGGCGGCCCCTGCCGCGGGCCAGACCCCTGCAACCGGTGCGGCCGGCCCGGCGGCGGGTGGGCAGGCCACCGGCGGCCAGTCTGCTGCCGCGCCGGCCGCGGGCGCTCAACCCGGCGGCCAGCGGCCCGGTGCCCGCGGTCCGGCGCCGGTCGAGGTGGCGAAGGCCGAATCGGCGGAGCCGCTCGAACAGATCCGCTCCGTCGGCAACCTGCTCGCCGACGAGTCCGTGCAGATCGCCCCCGAGCAGGCCGGCCGCGTCGCGGCGATCCGCTTCGAGGAGGGGCAGGCGGTCGAAGAGGGCGACGAACTCATCAAGCTCGACGACACGCTGCTCGCCGCCGAGGCCAAGGAGGTCGAGGCGCGCGCCGAGCTCGCCCAGGCGAACTACGACCGCGCGAGCTCGCTGTCGAAGACCGGCTCCGGCACGCAGCGCACGCTCGACGAGGCGCTGGCAGAGCGTCTCACCTCGAACGCGCTCCTCCTACTCATCCAGTCGCGCCTCGAGAAGACCTCGGTGAAGGCGCCGTTCCCCGGCATCATGGGTCTGCGCTCGGTGTCGGCCGGCGCCTATGTCGAGCCCGGCACGGCGATCGCGACACTCGACAAGATCGACATCGTCAAGGTCGAGTTCACCGTCCCCGAGCGCAATCTGACCGACGTGCGGGTCGGCTACCCCGTCGAGGTGCGCGTCGACGCCTATCCGGACCGCGTCTTCCGCGGCGAGGTCTATGCGATCGACCCGCAGGTCGACGTCAACGGGCGCTCGCTGAAGGTGCGCGCCCGGCTGCCCAATCCCGACCTGTCGCTCAGGCCCGGCCTGTTCGCCCGGGTCGTCGTGCAGGGCGCTTCGCGCGGGGAAGTTGTGGTCGTTCCGGAGGGAGCGATCGTGCCGCGCGGCGGCGAGAGCTTCGTCTACAAGGTCGCCGACGGCAAGGTCGAGGAGGCGAAGGTCGAACTCGGCCGCCGCCGCGAGGGGCTGGTGGAACTGACCACCGGCATCGCCGCCGGCGACACCGTCGTTGTCGCCGGTCACGCCCGCCTGAGGAATGGCGCCCCCGTGGAGATCGTCGTCCGCCAGACGGACGCGGCGAGCGGCGGCTGAGTCGGCGGGCGCGAGAGGAGGGCGGACCATGCGCATTTCGCAGATCTGCATCGAGCGACCCGTCTTCGCGACGGTGTTGAGCCTGATCCTCGTGCTCGTCGGCATCGTCTCCTACGAACGGCTGAACGTGCGCGAGTATCCGGCGATCGAGGAACCGACGGTGTCGGTGGTGTCGCGCTATCCCGGCGCCTCGGCCCGCATCGTCGAGACCCAGGTGACGCAGGTGCTCGAGGGTTCGATCGCCGGCATCGAGGGCATCGACGTCCTCGAATCGACGAGCCGCTCGGAGACCAGCCGCATCACGGTGCGCTTCAAGCTTGGCGTCGATCCGGACGTCGCCGCTTCCGACGTCCGCGACCGCGTCAGCCGGGTGCGCGGCCGCCTGCCCGATGAGATCGACGAGCCGGTGATCTCCAAGGTCGAGGCCGACGCCCAGCCGGTGATGTTCATCGCCTTCAACAGCGAGACGCTCAACCAGCTCGAGCTCACCGACTTCGTCGACCGCTTCGTGCTCGATCGCCTGAAGACTCTTCTCGGCGTCGCCGACGTGCAGATCTTCGGCGAGCGGCGCTACGCCATGCGCATCTGGGTCGATCGCGAGCGGCTCGCCGCCTACACCATGACCGTCCAGGAGGTCGAGAACTCCATCCGAGCGCAGAATGTCGAACTGCCGTCCGGCCGCATCGAGAGCGTCGACCGCGAGTTCTCGGTGCTGTCGAAGACGGGCTTGACGACGCCGGAGGAGTTCGGCGCGATCGTCGTCAAGGTGGCGGAGGGCGGCCATCAGGTCCGGCTGCAGGACGTCGCGAACATCGCGCTCGGCGCCTATGACGAGCGCCGCGCCAGTCGCTGGTCGGGCAAGCCGGCTGTGGCCGTCGGCATCATCAAGCAGGCGACCGCCAACCCGCTCGACGTGTCGACGGCGGTGCGCGCCGAGCTGCCGGCGATCCAGGAGATGCTCCCCGAAGGCGTCAGCGTCACCATCGGCAACGATCAGGCCGTCTTCATCGACCGCTCGATCCAGGCGGTGTTCGTCACCATCGCCGAGGCGACCGTCCTCGTCGTGCTGGTGATCTTCTTCTTCCTGCGGACGGTGCGCGCCTCGGTGATCCCGATCATCACGATCCCCGTGTCGCTGATCGCCACCTTCACGCTGATGTTCGTGCTCGGTTTTTCGATCAACACGCTGACGCTGCTCTCCATGGTGCTGGCCATCGGCCTCGTTGTCGATGACGCCATCGTCGTGCTCGAGAACATCTATCGCCACGTCGAGGAGGGCATGGCACCGAAGCAGGCGGCGATGAAGGGCGCCTCGGAGATCGGCTTCGCGGTGGTGGCGATGACGCTGACGCTCGCCGCCGTCTACGCGCCGGTGGCGTTCGCGCCGGGGCGGACCGGGCGGCTGTTCCTCGAATTCGCGCTGACGCTCGCGGGTGCGGTGCTCGTCTCCGGCTTCGTCGCTCTGACGCTGACGCCGATGATGTGCTCGAAGCTGCTTAAGCACAATCCGAAGCCGGGCCTGTTCTTCCGCGTGCTGGAGAGCGCCTTCCAGGGCCTCGAGCGCGGTTACCGCGGCGCGGTCAGGATCGCTATCGCCGGGCGCTTCCTGGTGGTGCTGCTCGCCCTCGGCGTCGCCGGTGGCGCGGTGTTCTACTACACGGGTCTGCGCTCGGAGCTCGCGCCGACCGAAGATCGCGGCACCATCTCGGGCTTCGGCACGGCGCCGGAAGGCTCGACCATCCAGTATACCGAGCGCTACGCCCGCGACCTCGAGGCGATCCTCGCCAAGGTGCCGGAGGTGCGCGGCTACCTGACGGTGATCGGCTTCCCGCAATCGACCAACATGATCGCCTACGCCAACCTCGAGGACTGGGAGGACCGCGACCGCAAGCAGCAGGACATCGTCGCCGCGCTGTTCCCACAGGTGTCGCGCATCCCCGGCATGCAGGTGTTCGTCTCAAACCCGCCCTCGCTTGGCCAGCGCGGCTTCGGCAAGCCGGTGCAGCTCGTCATCCAGACCTCGGGGACCTACGAGGAACTCGACGACTACGTCGGCCGGATGATGGCGCGCGCGGCCGAGAACCCCGGCCTCGCCAATCTCGACACGGACCTCAAGCTCAACACGCCGGAGATCACCATCGGCATCGATCGCCAGAAGGTCGCCGACCTCGGCCTCGATGTTTCGGTGATCGGCCGCACGCTGGAAACGCTGCTCGGCGGCCGGCAGGTGACGCGCTTCGAGCGTGAGGGCGAACAGTACGACGTGATGGTGCAGCTCGACGCGGAGGCGCGCACGACGCCGCAGACCCTCGAGACCATCTATGTGCGCGCGCCGACCGGCGAGATGGTGCAGCTGTCGAACGTCGTCACCATCGAGGAGACGGTGTCGCCGCGCGAGCTGAAGCGCTTCAACCAGCTGCGCTCGGCCGAGATCCAGGCGAACCTCGCCCCGGGCTACACGATGGGCGAGGCGCTGGAGTTCCTGACGACGGTCGCCCGCGAGGAACTGCCGCAGACCGTGCAGCTCGACTATTCCGGCCAGAGCCGCGAGTTCGTCTCCACCGGCCAGAGCCTCGCCTTCGTCTTCGTGCTGGCGCTGGTGTTCATCTATCTCGTGCTCGCCGCGCAGTTCGAGAGCTTCGTCGACCCCTTCATCATCCTCTTGACGGTACCCCTGTCGATGACCGGGGCGCTCGCCGCGCTCTACTACACCGGCGGGACGCTCAACGTTTATTCGCAGATAGGACTGATCACGCTGGTCGGGCTGATCACCAAGCACGGCATCCTGATCGTCGAGTTCACCAACCAGCTGCAGGAACAGGGCAGGGAGCGCCGCGAGGCGATCGTCGAGGCGGCGACGCTGCGACTGCGGCCGATCCTGATGACGACGGGGGCGATGGTGCTCGGCGCAGTGCCGCTCGCGATCGCCACCGGCGCCGGTGCCGAGAGCCGCCAGCAGATCGGCTGGGTGATCGTCGGCGGGATGAGCTTCGGGACGCTCCTGACGCTGTTCGTCGTGCCGGCGGTGCTGGCGATCGTCGGCCGCAGGCGCAAGCATGTCGCGGCGCCGGCGGCGCCCGCGGAGGCGCATCCCGCGCCGGCGGAGTGAGCGGCGGCGGCGCCGACGTCTGCGGCGGCGTGAGGATGGGGGTTGCGGGAACCCGTGGATCGAAGCGCATGCGGTTACGGCGCACGGCCTACGCTTTCGCCTTCGCTCATCTCCCACCCCGGGGTCATTCCCGGCCTTCTGCCGGGAACCCATTCCTCTCCCCGAACACCGCACCCAGCGCGAGCGCGCCCAAGCGAGTACCCGCGCCCGCTGCGGCGTCGCATGGGTTCCCTGGACAAGCCCGGAATGACCAAGGAGAGGGGGCCGGGGGAGCGGAGCGTAAGCCACCGAGGGTTGGTCGGGCCGGCGAAGTGGCCGGGGGCCGCTTACGCCGCCTCTGACACCGGGCTCGACTCGTCCTCGGAATCGCCCGCCATCACCTCGACGATCACTTCCATGCCGGTGAAGGCGCCGGCCGGGCCGCTGTAGCTGCCGGCGATCGGGATCGCCTGCGACGGGTCGCGGGTGACGGCGACGCGGATAAGGCTGTTCGAGCCGACCAGGCCGTTGGTCGGGTCGTATTCCACCCAGCCGGCGCCCGGGAGATAGACCTCGAGCCAGGCGTGGGTAGCGCCCGAGCCCTGGATGCCGGAGTTGGCGGCGGAATCGAGGGCCGGATCGTAGAGGTAGCCCGAGACGAAGCGCGTCGCGAAGCCGAGTGAGCGCAGCGCCTCCATCATCAGGAGCGCGAAGTCGCGGCAGGTGCCGCTGCCGAGATGCAGCGTCTCGAGTGGCGCCTGCGTGCCCTCGTCGGCGCGGGCCTGGTAGGTGAAGCCCGTGTGGATGCCTGAGTTGATGTCGGCGAGGAGGGCGAGGGTGTCGGTGACGTCGCTCGCCACGAACCGCTTCGCCCACGTCGCCACTTCGCCCTTCGGGTCGGAGTGCTGCAGCTCGAGCAGCCGGCCGAGATCGGCGCGGTCGTCGGCGCTGTAGATGAAGGGGTAGCGCTCGGCCGCCGGGTCGATCGGCGGGCGCGGGCCCTCCAGCGCGTAGCGGTCGAGGACGAGCACGCTCTCGACATAGAGCTCCGTCGCCGGCTCGTCGAAGGTCATGAAGGCGACGGAGTTGCCGAAGACGTCGTGGGCCCAGCGCACGTGGGCGCCGGGCGACAGCGTCATGCGCGCGTCGACGAGCCGGAGATCGTGGCTGTCGCGCGGGCGCAGCATCATCCGGTGCTCGCCGAATTCGACGGGCGTCGCGTAGGAATAGGTGGTCCGGTGGCGGACGGTGAGGCGCTTGGCCATGGGACGAGACTTTCGTTGCGGCGGGCGGAGGCCGCAGCTCTCCGCCCATATGGGGTCCCTCGACCCCGTTTACCTGGGCCCAAGTGACCCGGGCCCAAGTGACCTGGGTCCGGACTACTTCGGCCCGAACAGGAGCCAGAGCAGCAGGCCGAGCACCGGCAGTACCAGGATGACCAGCACCCAGATGACCTTGGCGATGGTGGACGCGCCGGAATTGATGATCTTGATGATGGCGTAGATGTCGAACGCCAGAATGACGAGCCCGAGCAGGCCGCCGACTTCGATCCCCATAATGGTCTCCATGCACCGCGCTGGCGCGAACCGCGCCGTCAGAGCCCCTTTAACGCTGCCGGGCCCCGGCGGTTCCGGCCTTTCGCTTGCTCCGCGGCGGGGAAGAAGTTAAGAGAACCGCGTCGCGACCCGCTGCCGAGCCTTCGGCGGCGGCTGCGGCGTTGCGGCACCCTGCGCGAAGGCGCAGCGGGCCGCGGTGCCGCGCGGGTGGTGGGACGGCCGTGCCGTCCGAGACCGCCGGTCGTGGCGAGACTGAGCGCCGCTTCGTCAGATCGCTCGCGCCGGGCCGCCGGGAGAACCGGCGGCTGCCCTGCGGCCGCCGTGTCCCCGAGGGGCCGCGGGCGCCGGGCCGGTTCGACGGACGGCCCCATCAACGCGAACCCAGCCGGCGCCTGGCCGACAGTGGCCTACGGAGACCGAATGCCCGCTCTTTCCACGATGAACCCCTCCCGCGACGACTTCGCCGCCCTTCTGGACGAGTCCTTCACCCGCAACGAGATGCACGAAGGCTCGGTGGTCAAGGGCATCGTCGTCGCCATCGAAAAGGACCTCGCCGTCATCGACGTCGGCCTGAAGGTCGAGGGCCGTGTCGCCCTGAAGGAATTCGGCACCAAGGCCCGCGACGGCCTGCTCAACGTCGGCGACGAGGTCGAGGTCTACCTGGAGCGTGTCGAGAACGCGCTCGGCGAGGCCGTCCTGTCGCGCGAGAAGGCGCGGCGCGAGGAGAGCTGGGTCCGCCTCGAGGAGTTCTTCAACAAGGGCGAGAAGGTCACCGGTCAGATCTTCAACCAGGTCAAGGGCGGCTTCACCGTCGACCTCGACGGCGCCGTGGCGTTCCTGCCGCGCTCCCAGGTCGACATCCGCCCGGTGCGCGACGTCGGCCCGCTGATGAACACGCCGCAGCCCTTCCAGATTCTCAAGATGG
>CALRZT010000113.1:0-12745 GCA_943372725.1 Pseudoxanthobacter soli DSM 19599 | reverse complement strand
CGTGCCGTGCCCCTCGCCGCCGACGTCACTGCGCCGACAGGAGCTCCGGCACGGCGAGCAGGATCAACTCGTTGTCGTCCTGCCGCTGCGGCTCGCGACCGGCCGAGAACGGCAGGTTGTTGTCGTTGCCGACGATGATGTGGCGGTCGTCGACCACGGCGACGTCCTCGATCGTCACGAACGGGAAGGCGAAGGCACCATCCGAGCCACCCTGGCGGGCCTTGCCGTCGGGATCGGCGATCTTCAGGAGGTCGATCGAACCGATCTTGCGGACGCGGCCGTCCTCGGTGAGCTCGACCTTGAAGACGCGCTTGAAGGCGGCCGGGGCGATGAAGCAGTCGGGTCCCTTGTCGCCCTCGGCGCAGGCGCGGGCGGCGATGCCCTCGTTGTTGTCGCGCTCGATGATCAGCGCCGTGCGCGCATCGATCATGTTGAAGTCGCCGATATTGTTGCCGGCGACCTCGAGCGGATATGTCCACGACCGACCCGTCCAGGCGGCCTTCTCGACGTCGAACTCGAGCACGCGCAGCACCTCGCGGCCTTCGACCGTCTCCCAGGCGCCGGCGGCCTCGACCCAGAGCGGCCCCTCGAGCAGGGGATAGAGGAAGCGTCCGTCCGGCGAGGCGGCCATGCCCTCGAAGCCGCGCGAGCGGCGGACGGTGAAGGCGACCTTGCCGCCGGGTACGGCCGGCATCGTCACGGCCGGGTGGTCGGGGGAACGGACGGCGACGCCGTCGACCATCGTCTCGTGGAAGGCCCTGGCGCGGCCGTCGCGGCCGAACTCGACCAGGAAGGGACCGAACTCGTCACCGACGAAGAAGCCGTCGCCGATCGGCTGGATCGATTCGACGTCGAGGTCGGCACCCGTGAGGTAGCGGCTGTCGCTGCTTTCAGTGGCGATGCGGTAGGGGATGACCTTGTCGGGATCGGAGAGGAAGACGGTCTCCTCGATCGCGACGGTGCCGGTCGCCCAGTCGGGGCGCAGGCGATGGACGATCAGCATGGCGTCGGGCGAGTTCGCCTTGGCGCCGAAGCCATTGTCCTGGATGACCCAGTAGGAGCCGTCACCGACCGGCTTGATGCCCGAGAAGCCCTGCACCGGCTGGCCCTCGAAGGGTGTGGCCATCCCGGTCAGGCGCGGCGCGTCCTTCGACGACAGGAAGCTCGTGCCCGGCACGCTGCCGACGGTGTCGATGCGGCGGCCGTCGGGCGCGGTGTACTTGCCGGAGATCGCGAGGTCGGCGGGGGCGTTGGTCGGCGGCGCGACGAAGGTGGCGGCGGGAAGGATCGCGTGGCCGGCCAGCGTCGCCGGCAGGCCGTCGTCGGCCAAGGCGGCGGGGGCGGCGAGAATGGCGACGGCCAGCGCGGACGCCAGCGTTCGAACGATCGAGGTCATGGCCGGTCTCCCAGGGGCGGATGCCGGCGGGGGCTGCCGGCGGGCCGCTTATGGAGATTGCGGGCGACGCTCGTGTCTCGCTTGCGCAACGCCCCGGTGACGATGCGGCGACGCCCGTTCATCGCCACTGCCTTCGCGGGAGACGCGACCCCAGGGTTCGAGGAGACCGGAGCGGGCTTGCGACCTGCAGCGGCCGGCGGGAGCCGGCCGCTGCTCGACGACGGGGCGCGCTGCGTGCGGGCTTCAGAAGACGCCGGGGATGGTCTTCTCGATCAGCGCCAGGGAGCCGCTTTCGGCACTGCCGACGACGAAGCCGAGCACCACGGCCCGAGGCGGCGTCGCGACGGTGGCGGGGCCGAGGACGGTCTGGCGGCTGCCGGCCGGCTGGACTTCGAGGCTCACCGAGCCGGCCTCGGAAGAGACGACGGCGGCCTCGTTCGAGCCGGGGGCGAGGTTGCGGATCGCGACGGCGCCATCGACGACGATCTTCACCGCCGGCGCCGCGGCCGCATGGTTGGCGACGAGGCGGGTGCGCCCGTCCCGGACCGCCTTCGGATCGGCGCGGAAGACGTAGGCGGTCGGCGCACCGGCCGGATCGAGGGCGGCGACGACGGAGTTGAAGCGGTCGGGCGCCACCCGGACCTCACCGGTGATGACGGCCTCGTTCGAGCACGGGGCGGTGCTGCTGGCGGGGCTGATCTCGACACCATAGCTGCCGGCCGGGACGGTGAAGGGACCGGCGACCTCGCCGAACACCAGGCCCTCGACGAGGCAGATCTCACCGGCGACACGCACATCCACCGGTAGCCGGGGATCGACTTCGGGTCCCAGGTCACGCCCGGGAATTCCGTGCACGACGTAGAATGTCGTGGTCGCCTCTTGGGCGATGGCCGCAGGACTGAAGAACGAAGCCGACGCGATCAGCGCGGCAAAGACAGATCTTCCCATCGATTTCATATCGATTTCCTAAGCGGTTGAAAGATGAATTAATGAAGACTGATAAGGACGCGCTGAGTGAGCGTTTTTGCCTCATGCAATCTTCAAATCGAAATACGGTCGGTGATTTCGACTGGATCAGTCGATGGCGCAGAAGGGCCGCGGATGTGCCCCACGGTGGCGCGGAAACCTCCCAGCATCGCCGTGCGCACACGCCGTGCGTGCACGTCGGAAGTCCAGGATTCGTGCGGCAATTCAGCGCCCGTCGCGCCAGCGCGCGGCTACCGATCACGATCTCGTGAACACGATCGATCGAGTCGGGTTTCGGAGCGGGAGCGGGTCAGCCGGCGACGGGCTTCGGCACGAGCCGTCCCTGGGCGAGGCGCAGCAGCGTCGCCGCCGACAGGGCAGCGATGGCGAGGTTGGCGATGACGAAGAGCACGACGGCGATCCACTCGATCACCGCGGGCGCGCCGCGGCCGACGAGCAGGGTCGCCGAGAGCGGCGCCGCGGTCAGGCCGAAGGAGAAGGCCCACCAGCTCGGCGAAAAGCCGTTCGCCGCCACCCACGGCAGCAAGCGGGCGATGACCAGCATCAGCATCAGGCCGTAGCCGAGCAGCGCGTAGTCGAAGGGGCCCGGCGTTCCGGAACTGACGGCGAGATAGGCGACGACGCCGACCACCGGCGGGGCGATCTGGATGCCGATCAGCGGCCGGATCGCCGGCGCCATCGGCTCGTGGCTGAAGAAGCGCGCCCAGATGGTCGATTCGATCGCGAGCCAGGAGAGCATCCCGGCGCCGAAGAACAGCATTCCGACCTCGGGCAGGCGCATGGCGCCGAGCGCGATGGTGGCGACGAAGTTGCCGGCGACCAGCGGCAGGTAGAGCACCGGCGTGATCATCGGCGCCGGCAGGGTGCCGAGCCAGAGGCCGCCGACCCGCCAGGCGATGTAGAGGAGGTGGCCGACGAGACCGACCGCCAGCAGCGTCCAGGCGAGGGGCTCGCTGTAGGGCCTGATGGCGCCGACCATCAGCAGCGTCGCGACGAAGACGAGCCCGACGAAGCAGCACTGCACGGGGTGCTCGAGCTCGGCCTTCACGGCCTCGAAGTTGGCGGTGCAGCGGGCGATGAAGCCGATGGCGAGGATGATCCAGACGAGTGCGGCGAGCCCGAGCACGAACTCGCCGATCAGCGGCGGCGCGCCCCAGACGGTGGCGGCGGCGCGCCAGCCGGCACCGAGGCCGGCGAGCCCGAGGACGATCGCGAACAGGGACGACGGCAACCGGATCAGCATCGGCGATCTCCGCGAGGCACGGGAGACGGAGGCTTACGACACCCGGCGGCCTTCGACAAAGCGCCGTCTGCGGCGAAGGTGAGCCGCGACGATGTCGGTGCCGGAAACGGCGAGGGGCGGCCCTGGGGCCGCCCCTCCGATCGAACGGTCGTGGCCGGGAACCCCGGCCCCGCGCCTCAGTACTTGTAGAGCTCGGACTTGAACGGGCCGGTCTGCGAGACGCCGATATAGGCGGCCTGTTCGTCCGAGAGCTTGGTCAGGCTGGCGCCGAGCTTGGCGAGGTGCAGGCGGGCGACCTTCTCGTCGAGGTGCTTCGGCAGCACGTAGACCTTGTTCTCGTACTGGCCGGGGTTCGTCCACAGCTCGATCTGGGCGAGCGTCTGGTTGGTGAACGAGGCCGACATCACGAAGCTCGGATGGCCGGTGGCGTTGCCGAGGTTCACAAGCCGGCCCTGGGAGAGCAGGATCATCCGGTTGCCGGCGGGGAACTCGATCAGGTCGACCTGCGGCTTGACGTTCTTCGACTTGAAGTTCTTCAGGCCGGCGACCTGGATCTCGTTGTCGAAGTGGCCGATGTTGCAGACGATCGCCATGTCCTTCATGGCGCGCATGTGGTCGACGGTGATGACGTCCTTGTTGCCGGTGGCGGTGACGAAGATGTCGGCGGAACCGACGACCTCCTCCAGTGTCCTGACGTCGTAGCCGTCCATCGCCGCCTGCAGGGCGCAGATCGGGTCGATCTCGGTGACGATGACGCGCGCGCCGGCGCCGGCGAGCGACTGCGCCGAGCCCTTGCCGACGTCGCCATAGCCGCAGACGACCGCGACCTTGCCGGCCATCATCACGTCGGTGCCGCGGCGGATCGCGTCGACCAGGCTCTCACGGCAGCCGTAGCGGTTGTCGAACTTCGACTTCGTCACGGAATCGTTGACGTTGATCGCCGGGAACGGCAGCTCGCCCTTCTTCTGCAACTCGTAGAGGCGGTGGACGCCCGTCGTCGTCTCCTCGGAGACGCCGCGGATGTTCGCCTTCACCTTCGAGTACCAGCCGGGGTTCTTGGCGAGGCGGGCCTTGATGGTGGCGTAGAAGTACTCCTCCTCCTCGTTCTTCGGGTTATCGAGGATCGAGGGATCGGACTCGGCCTTGGAGCCGATGAGGACGAGCATCGTCGCGTCGCCGCCGTCGTCGAGGATCATGTTGGCGGTTTCGCCATTGCCCCAGTCGAACAGCCGGTCGGTGTAGTTCCAGTATTCCTCGAGCGTCTCGCCCTTGACGGCGAACACCGGGATGCCGCGGGCGGCGATCGCGGCGGCGGCGTGGTCCTGGGTTGAGTAGATGTTGCAGGAGGCCCAGCGGACCTCGGCGCCGAGCTCGACCAGCGTCTCGATGAGCGCGGCGGTCTGGATCGTCATGTGCAGGGAGCCGGCGATGCGGGCGCCCTTCAGCGGCTTCGAGGGCCCGTACTCCTCGCGGGTGGCCATCAGGCCGGGCATCTCGGTCTCGGCGATGTCGAGCTCGGTGCGGCCCCAGTCGGCGAGGGAGATGTCCTTGACGACATAATCGGTGAAGGTGGTCATCGGCGGCTCCGCATACGGCTCTGGCGAACGCGGCGCGGCTCTCCGGCGGCCCCGCACGCCTCGCGCACGGCACCGCCGCAGCGTCCGCCGCAACGTGGCGCGGTTATAGGCGTCCCGGCGGATCGCTTCAATAAGGATATAACGATTTCTTTATATCAGAATGGAGCAAAGCCGCTCCATTCCCACGTCCCGCGCCGGCGTCGGTGTCAGGCCGCCGAGAGGTTCCGTCCCGAGGTGCGGTCGAACAGGATGATCTTCTCGGGATTCCACGAGAAGCCGACGCTGTCGTCGATGCGCGGATGCTGGGTGGCGGGTGCCGTCAGCCGCACGAAGGCGTCGCCGGTGGCGAGCGTGACGATCTTCTCGACGCCGTGGTCCTCGATGTCGTGGACGCGCGCCTTGGCCGGCGCCTCGGGGTCGAGGCGGATGTGCTCCGGGCGGACGCCGAAGGTCACCGGACGGCCCTCCTGGGCGCCGGCGACCGTGATCGGCAGCGAGAAACCGGCCTCGGTGACGGCCGTGCCGCCGCGGACGGCGCCGTCGAGGAGGTTCATCGGCGGCGACCCGACGGAGCGGGCGACGAAGGTGTTGGTCGGCCGGGCGTAGATCTCCGAGGGCGTGCCGACCTGCACGAGGCGGCCGCGGTCGAGCACGCCGATGCGGTCGCCCATCGACATCGCCTCGACCTGGTCGTGGGTGACGAACAGGAAGGTGGCGCCGAGCGTGATCTGCAGGCGCTTCAGTTCCGTGCGCAGCGCCTCGCGCAGCTTGGCGTCGAGCGCCGACAGCGGCTCGTCCATCAGGAAGACGCGCGGCTTGCGGACGATGGCGCGGCCGATCGAGACGCGCTGCATCTCGCCGCCGGAGAGCCGGTCGGTCTTGCGCTCGAGCAGGTGCTCGATGCGCAGCGTGCGGGCGACGCGCTCGACGCGCTCCTGGATCTCGGCCGGGGCGACGCGGCGGATCTTCGACTTCAGCGGGAACTCGAGATTCTCCCGCACGGTGTAGCGCGGATAGAGCGAGTACTGCTGCAGCACGAGGGCGACGTCGCGCTCGGCCGCGCCCCAGCCGCCGACGTCGACGCCGTCGATCAGGATGGTGCCGTCGTCGGGCTTCTCGAGGCCGGCGACGATGCGCAGCGTCGTCGTCTTGCCGGCGCCCGTCTCGCCGAGCAGCACGAAGAACTGGCCGTCGGCGATCTCGAGGTCGAGGTTCTTCAGGGCGGCCTTGCCGCCGAAGCTCTTGGTGACGTTCCTGAGCTCGATGTGCGCCATGACTAACGGAACTCCCGGCGAACGGACGGAGCGGGGACGGCCGGCGCCGGCGACCTCCGGTGGTCGTCCGCGATCACAGTCTCACCCCGAGCGACTGGCCGCTGGCGGTGTCGAAGAAGTGCGCCTGGGCCGGGTCGATGCGGGCGTGCACGCGCTCGCCCGCCGCCGGCACGAAGCCGGCCGACGTCCGCGCCCTGAGCATGGCCTCGCCCACCTTGAGGTCGACGATGTCGTAGGAGCCGAGCGGCTCGATCAGGTGCACCTCGACGGGGACGTAGCCGTCGCGGGCCTCGCGGGAGACGAGCACGCCCTCGGGCCGGATGCCCATGGCGAGGCCACCGCCGCTGGCGTGGCCGTTGAGCCGGCCGAGAAGCTCGCGCGGGAAGGCGAAGCCGGGGGCGGCCTTGTCGACGGCGACACTGACGGCGCCGCCCTCGTCGCGCACCGCGGCGGGCGAGACGTTCATCACCGGGCTGCCGACGAACTGCGCGACGAAGAGGTTCTGCGGCCGCGAATAGACCTCCTCCGGCGAGCCGACCTGCTGCAGTACGCCCTCGTGCATGATGACGATGCGGTCGGCGAGGCTCATCGCCTCGACCTGGTCGTGGGTGACGTAGATGGTGGTCGAGCCCTGCTTGAGGTGGAGCCGCTTGATCTCGGCGCGCATCTCCTCGCGCAGCTTGGCGTCGAGGGCGCCGATCGGCTCGTCCATCAGCATCGCCTTCGGCTGGCGCACGAGGGCGCGGCCGATGGCGACGCGCTGCATGTCGCCGCCCGACAGCGCCGAGGGCCGGCGGTCGAGCAGGTCGGTGATGCGCAGCACCCGCGCGATCTCGCGCACCGAGGTGTCGATCTCGGCCTTCGCCATGCGGGTCGCGCGCAGCGGGAAGGCGATGTTCTCGTAGACCGTCATGTGCGGGTAGAGCGAGAACGACTGGAACACCATGGCGATGTCGCGGTCGGAGCACTTCAGGTGCTGCACCGGCTTGCCGTCGATGAGGATGTCACCCTCGTCGATGGTCTCGAGGCCGGCGATGGCGCGCAGCGTCGTCGTCTTGCCGCAGCCCGACTGGCCGAGCATGACGATGAATTCGTTCGGGGCGATGGTGAGGTTCAGGTCCTTGATGACCTGCACGGGGCCGAACCACTTCTGGATGCCCCGGAGCACGATCTCGGTCATCCGTGGCCTCCCTCGTGCGCCGTGTGGCCCTCGCCGCCGGCGTCCGGCCGCGGCGGCGGCGGGATCTTGATGGTGATCATGAAGCCGACGAGCCCGATCAGGATCAGCGTCACTCCGTAGCGGTGCAGGAAGAAGTTCCACGGCTGGCAGAGCGCGATGATCCCGAAGATCATCAGGCCCTGCATCGCCGGATGCAGGAAGCGGTGGTTGAACGCCCGGAAGCTCATTTGCGGATCGCTCCGAAGCTCATGCCCCGCAACAGGTGGCGGCGCAGCAGGAAGGTGAAGATCGCCACCGGCAGCAGGAACAGGAAGGTTCCGGCCGCGATCACCGTCCAGTCCGGCAGGCCCGAGCCGACCTGGCTCGGGATGAAGGGCGGCGCCGTCTGGGCGTCGCGCCGCGTCATGATCAGGGCGAAGACGTACTCGTTCCAGGCGGTGATGAAGCAGAACACCGCGGTCGCCGCGATGCCGGTCGCGGCTTCCGGCAGCACGATCTTGAAGAAGGCCTCCATGCGCGTGTAGCCGTCGACGAGCGCCGCCTCCTCGTATTCCTTCGGGATCTCGTCGATGAAGCCCTTCATCAGCCACACCGAGAAGGACAGGTTGAACGCGGTGTAGAGGATGATCAGCCCGATGTGCGTGTCGTTCAGCCCGAACGTCCGGTACATCAGGAACATCGGGATGGCGACCACCACCGGTGGCAGCATGCGGGTCGAGAGGATGAAGAACAGCCAGTCGTCCTCGCCCTTCACCTTGAACCGCGAGAAGCCGTAGGCTGTGAAGGTGCCCATGCCGACGGCGAGCACGGTGGAGATGATCGCGACGATCAGCGAATTGAGGAAGCGGCTCGGGTAGCCCGAGAGCTGCACCTCGCCCTTGCCGTCGCGCACGACCTTCTCGCCGCCATCGAAGACGAGCCGCTCCCACCACGGGGCGGCGGCGTATTCCTCCGGCGACGGCTGTTCGCGCAGCTGCGACCTCTTCAGCATCAGCTTGACGAACGGCGACACCTCCGGCGTGAAGACGATCGTCGGCGGCACCGTCGTGGCGAGGTTGCGCGGCTTGAACGACGTCGAGACGATCCAGTAGATCGGCGCCAGGAAGATCATCGTGACGATCAGCACCGAGACGATGGCGAGCCGGTTGAGCGTCCGCTCGCCGGTCGTTTGAACGGCGGCCATCTCAACGCTCCTTCACTTTGTTCAGGTACTTCACGTAGATGTTGGTGATGGCGATGACCATGATCAGCATGATGTAGGCGAGCGCGCAGCTCATGCCGGTCTGCCATTCCTGGAACGCCATCTTGTAGAGGCGGATCGAGATCACCTCTGTCGTCGGCTGGCTCGTCAGGATGTAGGCGAGGTCGAAGGTCTTGAACGCCTCCATGGTGCGGAAGATGATCGCGATCATCAGGATCGGCGCGACCAGCGGCAGGGTGATGCGGAAGAAGGTGTAGAGCGGCCCGGCGCGGTCGATCGCCGCCGCCTCGTAGAGATGCTTCGGCACCGCCGAAAGACCCGCCAGCGACAAGAGCATGACGAAGGGCGACCACATCCAGATGTCGGTCAGCGCGACGGCGTAAAGGGCGACGTCGGGGTTCGACAGCCACTCGAAGCGGCCGAGGCCGAGGGCATAGTTGATGATGCCGAAGGACGGGTCGTAGAGCAGCTTCCAGAACAGCCCGACCACCGCCATCGACAGCATCATCGGCAGAAGCAGGAGCGTCGTGATCAGCCCCTTGAAGGGAATCTCCCGGTTGAGCAGCATCGCCACACCGAAGCCGACGATGACCTGGCCGGTGACCGAGACGATCACGTACTTCGCCGTGATGGCGAAGTTGTTCCAGATGAACGGGTCGTTCAGCAGGGTGCGGTAGTTCTCGAGGCCGACGAAATTCCACGGTGCACTGGTCGAGGCCCGGAAGTCCGTGAAGGAGTAGCCGAGCGAGTACAGCAGCGGGAAGATGTTGAAGACGATCAGGAAGACGATCGTCGGAATGATGAACAGGTTCCGGATGGCGAGGTCGCTCATGCCCCGCCGCGCCGCCCGCGATTGCGGATCGAGCGTCGTCATCGTCAAAGTCGTCAAAACCCTGCTCCTCCCAGAGCGCCCGATGCCCGCCGGTTCCGGTGCGACGTCGTGCAAGCCGCTACGAGGGGGCGGCGCATGGCCGTCCCCCCGCAAGGGTCAGTCCCGCTCTACTTGAAGCGGTTGTACTTCTTGAACGTGGCGTTCCAGTCGCCGGCGAGGTTGTCGAGGACTTCCTTCGCGTTGCCCTGGCCGGCGGTCACGTAAGGATAGACGCGCTGGTTCATCTGGATCAGCAGCTCGGCATATTCCGGCGTCGCCCAGAAGTCCTTCACCTTGAACATCGTCTCGTAGAAGGCCTTGTTGTAGGGCGTCGCATTCTGGAACTCGGCGCTCTCGAGAACGGCTGTGTTGCAGGTGTAGCCGCCGAGTTCGGCCCAGCGCTTCTGCGTCGAGTCCTTGACGAACCACTCGAGGAACTTGAAGGCCTCTTCCTGGTTCTCGGAGTAGGAGACGATCGAGATGCCCTGGCCGCCGAGAGCGGCGAACTGGGCGCCGGTCGGCCCCGCCGGGTTGGCGAAGAAGCCGGTGGACTTGGCGTTCGGGTTCGACGCCTCGTTCACCAGGGCCGGGAAGAAGGCGAAGTAGTTCATGCTCATCGCCGCCAGGTTCTCGGTGATCGCCTGGTTGTTCTCGACGAAGAAGGCCTTGGCCCAGCCCGGCGGCGTGAAGCCGTAGAGCTCGCGATACATCTCCAGCGCCGCGATGTTCTCGGGCGAGTTGATGATGCCGTCGACCTTGTAGGTGGCATAGTCGCCGAGCTCGCCGCCATAGGAGAAGATGGCGTTCTCGACGCCCATCACCAGGCCGTCATAGGAGTTGTCGGTGTAGATGGCGATGCCGTAGCGGCCCTGGTCCGGGCGATGGAAGAACTCGGCGATGTCGCGCATCTGCGCCCACGTCTGCGGCGGAGCAAGGTCGTAGCCGTACTTCGCCTTGAAGGCCTCCATCTCCTTCGGATCTTCGAACCAGTCCTTGCGATAGGACCAGCCTACGGCGTCACCTTCGGCCGGGATCGACCAGTACTTGCCGGAATTGGAGGGGTATTCGGCATAGTACTTGACGGTGGCGGGCGCCATCGTCTCGTTCAGCTTGTGCTTGTTGAAGAAATCGGTGAGGTCGACATAGTGGCCGGCCTCGGAGGCGGCGCCGATCCACTGCGAGTCGCCGACGACCATGTCGTAGGCGGAGCCGCGGGCGTTGAACTCGGTGAACGCCTTGGTCTGGAAGTCGGCCCACGGCGTCGTCTCGACCGTGACCTTCACGCCGGTCTCGGCCTCGTACTCGTTCGCCAGTTCCTGCAGGTAGTTGGCCGGATCCCACTCCGCCCAGAAGATCGTCAGTTCCTGCGCCGACGCGCTTCCGACGAAGCTGAGCAGCGACGCTCCCGCGATCAGTCCTTTCAGAAATCCTCGTGCCATCCTGTGTCCTCCCACTGTTTCTGTTTTTCTCGGCCGGGCCCGCCGGCGACTGCGCCCGGCCCGACGAAGCCCGCCGCCGGACGGAGCCCGCGCAGCCTCGCGCGCCGCTCGGGACTTCGCCTGAAGGTAGAACTCACTGCCTGAACTGGTAGTACCAATCGTAGGCTTTCGTCAAGTCTCAAGTCATCGCTGGCGGCGACTTCCACCAAGAATTCAGGCAAGTAACGCCGCAATTCTGATGGAAAAACATCAAAATACTCGCTGTCCCGGCCGCCGTCCCGCCGGCGGCCTCCGAACCTCTGGATCACGCCGTGGGGCAAAGTGGTCTAGCCAGATGGAACTTTCTCCCGCTCGGCGACGGCGGCGCGGACGAGCGCGGCGGCGGCCCAGGTCGCCACCTCCGCCGCCGATCCGCCGTCGAGGGCCCACATGTCCTTCAGCACCACGATGGCCTCGACGCCGAAGATCAGCGACAGGGCCTGGGCGAGGCGGTCGATGTCGGCCGCCGGCATCGTCGGCTCCAGAGGCCTGAGCGCCTCGCGCAGCAGGACGATGCGGTGGCCGCGCCGGAACTGCGGCGTGGCCGGCGGCGTCCCGGCCCGGTGCTGCGCCCACTCGTCCAGCGAGAGCTTCAGCGCCGCCTTGAAGGTCGCCTCGAAGGCCTCGAGGCGCGGTAGTGACGTGCGCAGCAGGTCGGCGACGCGCTCGGCGGCATCGTCCGAAGTCGAACTCCAGTCGAGGATCGGGCCGAGGGCCTCGTCGACCACCGCCTCGACCAGCGCAGCCTGGCTTGGGAAGTAGCGGTAGGCGGTGGCGCGCGACACCTCGGCAGCCTCAGCGACCTCGCTCACCGAGGGGATGGCGCCGGCTTGCATCAGCCGGCTCGCCGTCGCCAGCATGAGGCGGCGCGTGCGCGCCCGCGGCCCGCGCTCGCGAACCCCGGCCTCGGCGATCGATTGACCTGAGACGACCATGTCAATACGATACTGTCGTCTCACGCGCGCTGACAAGGGCCGGCTTGGTGGGTTGCGCCGACTTGGTTGGTTGCCCCGACTTGGCCGGGCGCGCCGGAATGGACGGGACGGGGCACGGGCATCAGGCCGGAAGCCTCGCGGGGAGGGACGGTGCGGCGCGTCTACGTCGTCGGAACCCACGACACCAAGGCCGAGGAACTGGCCTATCTCGCCGCCCTCGTGGCCGCCGAGGGACTGCCGGTGGTGCGGGTGGACGTCGGCACGCGCCCGTCGGGCGCCGCCGTCGACGTCATCGCGGCGGACGTCGCCGCCCACCATCCGGACGGCGCCGGCGCGGTGCTCGGTCTCGACGACCGCGGCACGGCGGTGGCCGCCATGGCCGAGGCCTTCGCCGCCTTCCTCGCGAGCCGCACCGACATCGCCGCGATCATCGGCATCGGCGGGGGCGGCGGCACGGCGATCATCACCGCCGGTATGCGCCGGCTGCCCTACGGCGTGCCGAAGCTGATGGTCTCCACCCTCGCCTCCGGCGACGTCTCTCCCTACGTCGACATCTCCGACATCGTCTTCGTGCCGTCGGTGACCGACATGGCCGGCCTCAAT
>CALRZT010000112.1:0-12774 GCA_943372725.1 Pseudoxanthobacter soli DSM 19599 | reverse complement strand
GAGCACGCGGCCGACGCGGGCGATCGCCTCGGCGATGTTGCCGCGCTCGTTGTAGGTCGGCAGCACCACCGTCACTTCCGGCGCGGCGCGGTGCGGCAGCGGCGCGCCGGCCGGGCTCAGACGGTGCGGGATGGGGGCGTCGTTCACGGAGGCTCGATCGGTCGCGCCCGCAGGGCTGTCACGGGCGAGCGGCAAACTAGGCAAGCGGCGGCGGTTTGCAAGCACGCTCGCGGACCCCGCCTGTGGCGCAGGCTCACGCGAGCCACACGCCGATCGACAGCAGGCCGGCATAAAGCGCCATCGACAGCGCGTAGAGGGCGAGGACGACGGCATAGCCGGCGAGCCGCGACCACCGCCCGGCGGTGGGGGCGAGCCACCAGCGGAACCGCCGCGCCGCCATCGGCACCGCCCACCAGCCGAGGATCTGCGAGGCGACGAGGTTGCCGAGGAACAGCGCCAGCCACGGCGGCGCGCCGAGGGTGGCGACGGGGCCAGCGAGCACGAGGTTCCACAGCGCCACCACCGGATAGAGCACGAGCAGCACGACGAGGTTGCCGCGCAGGATGGCGAAACCGTCCCGCCCGGCCGCCTCGCCCTCCCGGAACCAGAAACCGAAGCCGTAGCTGTTGCGGCGGTACTGCATGCGCTCGATGAAGCGCCGCCCCTCGGCGAGCACCGTTTGGCGCTCCGGCGAGGCGAGCCAGCGATCGAGGTCGGCGTCGGTGGCGTAGGAGACGACCACCACCCAGTCGTCGTGCAGGCCCGGCTTCGGCGCCTCGATCTTGTGGCGCAGGAAGCCGGCGAACGCGGTCTCGGCATCCTGGATGCGCCGCTGCCAGTCCTCGAACTCGGCCGCATCGGCGGGGTCGATCGTGTAGGTGAAGACGACCGAGACGGCGGCATCGTGCTCTCCCCCCGCATCGGGAAAGAGGCGCGTCTCCTCCGGTCCGATGAGGTCGCGGCGGATCTCGGCGAGGAGCCGCGCCCGCTCGGGCGAATCGAGCCAGGCGCGCGCGGCAGCGAGCGTCTCGAACCGCTGGATCACCAGCCAGTCGAGCTGGTGGGGCGGCGCCGGCGGCACCAGTTCCTGGCGCAGGAAGCCCGGCACGCTGCGCAGTTCCTCGCTGACCTTCGCCTGCCAGCGCGTGAACTCCGCATAGGCCTCGTCCGCCACGTGCCGCCGCACGACGAGGGCGACGCGCCCGCCCGGCCCCTGCTCCGCCATCCGCCTGCTCCCTGCCCCGGCCGCCGCGCCACCGTCGCGCCGCGCCGCGCCGCGCCGCGAGCATCGCGGGGCGGGCGGTCCGCGTCCAGCGGCGGCGTCATCGCCGCATGCCCGACGGGGCGTCCCGCCGGCGGGGTTCGCAATCGCAGCGCGTGGGTATATGAGCGAGGCTCCCGTCCGCCCTTCCCGCCCGAGGATCCGCCATGACCACCCCCGCTTCCGGCCCCAGCGCGGGCCTGTTGCAGCCGGTCGCCGCGGGCATGCTCGCCGCCTTCGTCGGCTTCGGCTCGTCATTCGCCGTCATCGTCGCCGGCGTGACCGCGATGGGGGCGAGCCCGGACGAGGCGGCCTCCGGCCTGACGATGCTGACGATCGGCATGGGCGTCGCCGGCATGGCGCTGAGCGCGTGGACGAAGATGCCGATCTCGATCGCCTGGTCGACGCCGGGCGGTGCGCTGCTCGCCACAACCGCGGCAGTCGAGGGCGGCTTTCCGGCGGTGGTCGGCGCCTTCCTCGTCACCGGACTGCTGCTCGTCGCCGCCGGCTTGTGGCGGCCGTTCGGACGGCTCGTCGCGGCGATCCCCGGCCCGCTCGCCGGCGCCATGCTCGCCGGCATCCTGCTGCCGCTGGTGCTGGCGCCCTTCGAGGCGGTCGGGCAGATCCCGCTGTTGATGCTGCCGGTGATGCTGGTCTGGCTGATCGTCGGGCGCTTCTGGCGCCTCTATGCGGTGCCGGCGGCGCTGGTGGCGGCGATCGTGGCTCTGGCGCTCGATCCCGGCGCACTCGCCGGCCCCATCCCCGACCTGTCACCAACCTTCGTGCTGGTGACGCCGACCTTCACCCTCGACGCCCTCATCGGCGTGGCGCTGCCCCTGTTCCTGGTGACGATGGCGTCGCAGAACATCCCCGGCCTCGCCGTCCTCGCCACCTACGGCTACCGACCCCACCCCGGGCCGCTGATCGCCTGGACCGGCGTCGCCTCGGTGCTGGTCGCCCCGTTCGGCGCGCTGTCGATCAACCTCGCGGCGATCACCGCGGCGCTCTGCGCCGGACCCGACGCCCACCCCGACCCGGAGCGGCGATGGATTGCCGCCTTCGCCGCCGGCTGCGCCTACGTACCGATCGGCCTCGCCGCCACGGCCGCCGTGGTGCTCGTCTCGCTGGCGCCGCCGCTCCTCATCCAGGGCGTCGCCGGCCTCGCCCTGCTCGGCGCCTTCGCTGCCGCCCTCCTGAAGGGCCTCGAGAGCGAGCCGGACCGCATCGCCGCTCTCGTCACCTTCCTGCTCGCCGGCTCCGGCCTCGCCTTCCTCGGCATCGGCTCGGCCTTCTGGGGCCTCGTCGCCGGCCTCGCCGTCTCCGCCCTGCACGGGAGGTTGTGGCGGCGCGGGGGGTAGGGCTCAGCGCGCATTCGACGCGGAGACCGTGGCGACGATGTCGGTCATGCGCATCATCAGCAGCAACGGATCGGCCGCGGAGGGCGAGAAACCCCACCGTTCGTAAAAAGCGCGCGCGTCATCCGAGAGCGCGTGAACCAGCAGGCCTCTGACGCCGACATGGTCCGCCACCTGCAGGGCGCGCAACTGCGCATCGCGCAGCAGTGCTTCGCCGAGCCCCATCTTCTGATGGGACTGATCGACAGCGAGGCGCGCAAGCATGATCATCGGCACGGGATCCGGCATGTTCCGGCGAAGCGCCCCCGTAGCTTGGGCGTGCGAGACCGTCGACGTCGCAAGGCTGTAGAACCCGACGATACGCTCTCCGTCGGAGCAGACCACGAAGGTGCGTGACGCGCCCGAAACCTGGTTCGCGAGGGAGCGGCGCCGGAGCCATTCGTCCAGCGAGGGCTCCCCACACCTGAAATCGTCGAAGCGGTGCGTCTCCGACAGCGGCCGCGGTGCCGAAACCCTGCCGCTCAGCGTTCCCACGGTGCGCGCCGCGCCAGGAGCTCCGCGAGTTCCGGAATGACGCGCGGCGGTGCGTCGAGCAGAGCCACGAACGCGTCCCACTCGGCGTCCTCGAGCAGGAAGGTCCGTCGATCCGCCAATGTCTCTTCTGCGTGCCTCAACGCTCCTTCGAGCACGAACTCGCTGACACTGCGGTTGGCGGATGCCGCGGCAGCCACCAGCGTCCGCTTCGCCTGGGGCGAGAGGCGAAGATCGAGCTTTTCGCTCCGGGCAGTTCGAACCTTGCGGGCAAGCATGGTGGAAGGTCTACACGAGACGTGCCTGCCAGACAACGTCATGACAGATCCCGGCCTTGCCGCCATCCCCTTCATCGTCTATCGACGATGGCCGATCAGTTGCGGATTTCCAACCGATGCGCTACCCCGCCACCGACCTCGACGCCGCCGGGGTCCTGAAGGCCCTCGCCCATCCGGCGCGGCTGGCGATCGTCGAGGCGATCGGGGCTGCGGGCGGGTGCTGCTGCGGTGACATCGTCCGCCGGCTGCCACTCGCGCAGTCGACCGTGTCGCAGCACCTGAAGATCCTCAAGGAATCCGGCCTCATCCAGGGCGTCATCGAGGGGCCGCGCGCCAACTACTCGATCGACCCGGCGCGGGCTCTGGCGGCAGCGACGATGCTGCGCGGCCTTGCCGGCCAGATCGAGGCGGGCGTCGCCGGCTGCTGCCGGAGCAACGAGACTACAAAGCCAGCCGATCTCGACCTCCGGGAAACGGTCTGAGCCAGGGACAACGACGACCATGCAAGCTCCGAAGCCGCGCGTCCGTGGCCGCGTTTCCGCCGACCGGGGGCAGACCCTCGCCGCGCTGTCGAACCTGTGGCCCTACATGTGGCCGGAGGGGCGGCCGGACCTGAAGGTGCGCGTCGTCGCGGCGATCTTCGCGCTGGTGGTGGCGAAGGTGGTCACCGTGCTCGTCCCCTACACCTACAAGTGGGCGACCGACTCCCTCGTCACTGACGAAACCTCGCGGGCGGCCGCCGTCGGCGCGATGCTGTGGGTGCCGATCATGCTGGTGCTCGCCTATGGCGGCGGCCGCGTGCTGGCGATGGGCTTCAACCAGTTGCGCGACGCCCTCTTCGCCCGCGTCGGCCAGCACGCCGTGCGCACGCTCGCCAACGAAACCTTCGCCCACCTGCACGCCCTGTCGCTGCGCTTCCACGTGCAGCGCCGAACCGGCGCCCTGTCGCGCGTCATCGAGCGCGGCACCAAGGGCATCGAGACGGTAGTGCGCTTCGCCATCCTCAACTCGATGCCGACGCTGCTCGAGTTCGTGCTGACGGCGATCGTCATCTGGTACCAGTTCGACGTCTGGTATGTCGGCATCGTCGCCGCCACCCTCTGGCTTTACATGTGGTTCACCGTGGCGATGTCGAACTGGCGCATCGCCATCGTCCGCCAGATGAACGACAGCGACAACGAGGCGAGCGGCAAGGCGGTCGATTCTCTCCTCAACTTCGAGACCGTGAAGGTGTTCGGCAACGAGCGCCTGGAGAGCGAGCGCTTCGACCGCTCGATGGCGCGCTACGAGCAGTCGGCGATCAAGACATGGACGTCGCTCGCCTGGCTGAACCAGGGCCAGACGGTGATCTTCACCATCGGCATGGTCGCCTGCATGGGGCTGTCGGCCTTCGCAGTGGCGCGCGGCGACCAGACCGTCGGCGACTTCGTGATGATCAACGCGCTGATGATGCAGCTGTCGATCCCGCTGAATTTCATCGGCTTCGTCTACCGCGAGATTCGCCAGGGCCTCGCCGACATCGAGGCGATGTTCAACCTGCTCGGCGTGCCGCCGGAAGTCTCCGACAAGGACGGTGCCCCGGCGATCGTGGTCGGGCGCGGCGAGATCCGCTTCGAGAACGTCGCCTTCCACTACGACGCCGACCGGGAAATCCTGAAGGGAGTCGACTTCGTCGTGCCGGCCGGCCGCACGGTGGCGATCGTCGGCCCCTCCGGTGCCGGCAAGTCGACGATCGCCCGCCTGCTCTACCGCTTCTACGACGTCACCGGCGGGCGCATCCTCATCGACGGCCAGGACATCCGCGACGTCACCCAGGAGAGCCTCCGGCGGATGATCGGCATCGTCCCGCAGGACACGGTGCTGTTCAACGACACCATCGCCTACAACATCCGCTACGGCCGCCCGGCGGCGAGCGAGGAGGAGGTGCGTCAGGCGGCGCGGCTCGCCCAGATCGCCGGCTTCGTCGAGACGCTGCCGAAGGGCTACGACACCGAGGTGGGCGAGCGCGGGCTGAAGCTGTCGGGCGGCGAGAAGCAGCGCGTGGCGATCGCCCGGACCATCCTGAAGGCGCCGCCGATCCTGGTGCTCGACGAGGCCACCTCGGCGCTCGACACCCGCACCGAGCAGGAGATCCAGACGGCTCTCGACCAGGTCTCGGCGAACCGCACGACGGTCGTCGTCGCGCATCGGCTGTCGACGGTAGTGAACGCCGACGAGATCCTCGTGCTCGAGCAGGGCCGCGTCGTCGAGCGCGGCACCCACGCCGGCCTGATCGCCGCCGACGGCCTCTATGCGGTGATGTGGCGCCGCCAGCAGGAGGCCCGCGAGGCCGGCGAGCCGGAGGGCGGGGAGGCAGACGACGACGACCGCGCTGCCGCCATGACCGCACCGGAGGGTGCGCGGGCCGTCGAAACGGTCGGCGCAGCGACCTGAGGGCTCGGCCTCAGGAGAAAAACACGCGCTCGGCCGTGCCGCGCAGGAGCCAGTGCCGGTCCGCTTCGCCGAGCGGTGCCCCCGACGTGACGAAGGCGAGCGCATCCGCAAGGGTGTTCGGCGGCTGCCGCTCGAGCACCGGCATGTCGCTCCCCCACATCAGCCGCTGTGGGCCGAAGGCCGCGAGCAGTGCGAGCAACTGCGGGACGACGCGGCGGTAGGGCGGGACATCGAACTTGTCGAGGCCCGACACCTTCACCGTCACGTGCGGGAAGGTGGCGAGCGCGCAGAGACGGTCGAACTGGCGCAGGTCGTCCGGCATCACGTGCGCCATGTGGTCGAGACAGACGGCGGTCTCTGCGTGCCGGCGGGCGAGCGTGGCGACGTCGAGGAGCGCGTCGTCGCTCATATCCGGCCCGTCGTGCAGGAGTGGGCAGATGACGAGGTCGGCTGCAGCCGCGGTCTCCCACATCGCGTTCATCGCCCGCGAGCCCGGCCACGCCGCGGTGTCGACGCCGCGGATCCGGAAGCCCTTGGCGCCGGCGGCCTTCGCCGCGAGCATCGCCGCCGGTGCGTCGTCGTGGCGATCGTCGACGGCGGCGACGACTGCGAAGGTGCCGGGGTGCGCGCGCGCCGCATCCGTCAGGTAGCGACAGTCGAAGCCGTCGTAGCCGATGTGCTGCACGAGGACGACGCGGCCCACGCCAACGGCCGCCTCGCGCCCGAGAAGGGCCTCGACATCGTAGGAGGGTGGGTCCCGCTCCGCCGCCGCTCCGCCGGCCACCATCGGATAGCGAGCGGTGTCGCCGCTCCAGGCGTGGCTGTGGGCGTCGATGAAGCCGGCCGGCGCCGCGGTCACCGGGCCGGCAAGCGCCGTCGACGCCGCCGCGAGCAGCAGCCGGCGCCGGTCGATACCGACGCGCGCGGGGCGCCCGGGGCCGCCGGCCGCCACGTCGGGCGCCGCGTCGAGGGCCGGGAGCGGCGCGTGTCCGGTCACCGCGGGATGATGAACACCTGTCCGGGATAGATCAGGTCGGGGTCGCGGATCTGCTTGCGGTTGGCACGGTAGATTGACGTGTAGCGCACGCCGCGGCGCTTGCCGTAGTAGCGCTCCGCCAGCGTCCACAGGTCGTCACCCTTGCGGATGCGGATCTTTCGCGTGCCGGCGCCCGCCGCCGCGTCGGCGCCGGTACCGGCCGCCTCGGTGGCCGCCGGCTCGGGTGCCGCGGCGATCATCGCCGTCTCGGCCGCCGTCGGCGGCGGCAGGGCGACGGCCGGTGTCTCCGCCGTCGCCGGCGCCGTGGCGATCTCGGCCGCCGACAGCACCTCGAAGGGCACCGCCGAGCGCGCCACCACCGTGCCGGTGGCGGGGTCGATCTGGTCGGCGCGGATGGTGTGGTCGCCGGGGCCGACGGCGTGCGGACCGGTGAACGTCCAGCGGCCGGCGGCGTCCGCCACCGCCTCGCCGACCGGCGCGTCGTTGACGTATAGGCGCACCGTCGCGCCCGGCTGGCTGGCACCGGAGACGGTGACGGTGTCGCCGTCCTTCTCGACGACGCCGACCGCCAGCGCGGCCGCGGCCGGCGTCTGCGGCACGGCGGCGACGGCAGGCTCAGCCGTGGCGGACGGGGAGGCGGTGGTGGCAGTCGGCGACGTGGCGTCCGCGCCGCCGGTGGCGAACGGCTGCGCCCACGCCGGCGGCGGCGCAACGTCGCCGGGAGCGCCGACGACCGCGGTAGGCGCCGCTCCACCGGCAACACCCGCGGTCGCGGCGGCACCGCCCGATGACGTCTCGGACGCTGCGGCGGCCGGCGCACCGGAGGCCGCGGCGACGGTGGTGCCGGCCGCCGGCGCCTCCGGCTGCTGCAGCACCTTCGTCGGCGCGTCCGGCGACATCAGCGCCACCATCGGCGGCTCGCTCTTGCCCTCGGGGATCGACACGGCGATGCGGTCGACCGATTCGACCTGGCGCGCGCCGTCGGCCGTCGCCCCGACGATGGTGACGACGTATTCGCCCGGGCCCAGCGGCTGCTCGAGGGTGATCACCCATTCGCCGCTGTCGTTGGCGCGGGTGCGGCCGATCTCCTTGCCGTTGGCGAACAGCGCGATGACCATGCCGGGCTCGGAGCGGCCGGCCATGACGGCGTCGCCGCCCGGCTCGACCCGCACGACGTCGAAGGTCGGCACGCCCGGCGGTGCGATCTCGCCGGCGACCGGCGGCACGACGGGCTCGGGCTGGGTGATCGTCTCGGTCGGTGCCGCCGGCGGAGCGGCTGCGTCCGGCGCGGGCGTCGAGGACGCGGCCACCGTACCGGCCGCGGGGGCCACCGTGGTGGCGTCCACGCTTCCCGCAGTGGCGCCCGGGGTGCCCTCGGCCGGAGCCGTCGCGCCCGGATCGGTCGCGGCCGCGGTGGCCGTCTCGGCCGTGGTCGGGCCGGCAGCGGCTTCGGCGGCCGGGGGGACGGCCGGCGGTGCGACGGCGGGCGGCATGCCCTCGCTGCCGGGGCTCGCGGCGGTCGCCACCGCGGCGGGGGCCGGGGCGGGGGCCGGGGCGTCGGCCGGCGCAGCCGCCGTCGAGGCCGCGGTCGCGGCCGCTTCGCGCTCGGCGGTCTGGCGCTGCTGCTCGCCATAGAGGAGGTAGCCGCCGACGCCGACGACGACGAGGAGCAGGACGAGGCCGAGGAGCCGGCGCGAGGTGCCCATACCGATGTTCCCGCCAGGACCGGAGGACGCCACACGGCGCGGCAGGCGTCTCCGGCCAGCCACTGAGACGATGCGGCGCCGACCGACCCCGGCGTCGCGGCTTCCGGGCGAAGCGGCGGCGCGAGTCGCGGCGGCATCCGCTCCCGCCTCGATATACGCGATGCCGGGGCACAGCAAGCAAACGCGGGGGCGGGAGCCGCGATCATGGCAGCAGTGTGACGATGGCGCCACGAGGTGTGTCGCGAGGCCGTCGCGCGGCGGCGTGGGGTGTGGGTGGGGCTTGGCCAGGCCGGAGTGCGCCCGAAGACGGGGACGACGGCGCATCGCCCACCCGCGCGGGCCGCGCCCTCCCCTCAGCTGATCGCGACGGTGCTCCGCGCCGGAGGAGCCGCTACCGCGGCTGCGACGGCGCTCCCACGTCGGCCGACCGCGCCCCCGGCTGCGACGGTGCTCCCGCGCCGGTGGAGCTCCGACGAGGGCCCCGCGCTCGGGCGGCGACGATACCGACGCGAGCGTTGCGAGGCGGCGGCCGATCCGCTATGAGAGCCGTAGCCGTCGACGCGCCTCTCCGGGGGCGCCGTCGCGCAGGCACCCGTAGCTCAGCTGGATAGAGCGTTGCCCTCCGAAGGCAAAGGTCACACGTTCGAATCGTGTCGGGTGCGCCAATCTTCTACCGATGAAGTGTCAGCATTTCTCTGCACACCATGAAAAGATTGATGATCTGATTCGCCCTTCAGGGTGCGGCCCAAATCTGGCGAACATGCTCGAAGAGCTGCTTGCCGCGGGCCACGATCTCGTCTTCGCCCCATTTATTCTTCCTTACGAAGTCCTTTGTTAGCATGAGGATCGACTGATCTTCGAATTCTCGCTGCTTTACTGCGAAACCGAGATTGCTAACCCCGCTGTTAAAGGATTGCGTCACGAGCGTGAGATTGCCGAGCGTCTGTTTGAGGCGGTTACGACGCACAATCTGCCCGACGGGAGTGCCGTCTTCCAAAACTGCGCTTATCGACTGGCTGAACTCCTCCTCGGTTGGCTGAGGGTGGCTGTTCATCGGCCAATGCTGACGCCATGACTGCGGCAGGATGTGTTCTACTGTCAGTGTCTCCGGGAGCGACCTGTCTTCCTGCTTCTTGCCGCGCTTCGCCAGCTCGATTTCGGAGAGCAGCGTACGCACCCGCGCCGGACCAAGTGATGTATAGAGCGGCTTCGAGGCAACCGCGCTCTCGAATTCCGCGTCCTGCGGGAAGCGCCCGCTTTCCGAGGCCAAGCCGAGAAGATAGGCACGCAGATTTTCATACGTCCACCCCTTCTTCTCTAGATCGGCAATGACGCTAAGGAAAAGGTTGTTGTAGTTCTTCGAGGTGAGGCCGCATACGGCGCGCCGCACGATTAGCGAGAGCAGGAGATCGAGCGATTTCCGCCTCTCTTCGTCACCCATATCGCTCGACCAGAGCCGGAGCAACAGGGGATTGATCGTGGTCACATCCCAAGCCCGCAGCCGCGCGGCAAACCTCGCAAGCGGCGAGCCGGAAGAATGTTCGATGATCTCTCGGTAGATCTTGCCGTATGCTTCGAGGTCGCGGATCTCCGCCTGGACCGTCGCGTAACGAGGGACGGTACTGTTCCGCAACGGCCGAAGGAATGCCTTGTATTCTGAGAATAACTTCGAAATTGTAACCTCGCCGGCGATCTTACCGGCAATGAAGTTCGCAAAAAAGAATTCGATCCTTTGCTTCTTGTAGCGTCCTTGCTTCTCCATAACGCTCCAGAATGCTTCCTCGAATGGCTTCCAATACTTTCCGAACAGATTCTCCGCATCCTCGCCGCGGGCATCTGCCCGCTGGAATACATTGTTCCGCACGAGATCGGCGGCCAGCAGCGGTTCGCCGCGATCGTTAAGCGTCTCGAAAATGACTTGCGCGTCGTCGCCTTCGTCGAGGACGATTTCGACGACCTTGAATTCCTCAAGCAGCGACTGCCAGATCGCGTCCAGTTTCAATTCCTTCGGAATATCGTCTTCAGCCAACGCGGCTGCGTCACTTTCGGTATCCGGCGCCTCTACAAGATCGTCGTGCAGATCGTCGGTCTCGACCGAGTGCTTGATCCGGTCGTAGAAATAGCCGTAGGCGCGCAACATCGATGGGGTCGTGTTGTATTCCTTGATTTGATCGCGCTTCGCGTTGGCGTACCAATGGTCGTAGTAGGCATTCTTGAGAACCGCCCGATCGTCCGACGATACTATATCCACAAAAAGCTGTCGGTTCGATTGCGTTGGCCAGACTTTGTAGATTTCCACATTGGCGTCTTCCATTAGATGTGGGTCACTGTTCAGAACATAGCGCGTGATATTTCCAACAGTCGTTTCATGGCCGATCAACTGAGCGTAGTGGCGCGCGGCGGTCAGGAAGAGCTGAAATGTCGTAAGGCGCTGCTGGCCGTCCACTACCTGAAAGGACGGCACCTGCTTGACCGACGGCTTGGCGCGACTTTCAAGAACGATGGCACCCATGAAATGCGAGAAGCGCCGGTCGCGTCCCGCCAGCCGCTCGATTGCCTTGGTGCGAATATCCTGCCAGAATGGCTCCCATTGTTTCTCGCGATTCCAGACGTAGTGACGCTGGTAGATCGGAACGCAATAGCGATTTCGGTTTTGTAACAATGTGCCGATCTCGACCGGACCTGCCTTCATCGTCGTACCCCCCAACTACGGCCTCGCCAGAAGATCATACAGCTAGAACAATAGCGTAGCGATTCCCAGTTTCATCCTCTCGCGCGCGCCACTTCTCCCATGCGATGCTGTTGTTACTTAACATGCGAGAGAGGGCGCGACGCGCTGCGCCATACCGATGCTGTAGACGCGCCCTGCGAGGTGCGCACCGAGAGGCTGGCAGCAATCGGTGATCCCGAGATCGCGCCAGCGGGCATCAGCGCGGCTATCGACACCATCCTCAGCACTGGCAGGCGCGACCCAGCGGAGTTGCCCACCACCCGACAGCCCCTCGCCCCCGTTCGCCTCTCCTCAACACATGTCCGGCTATCGTCCCCCCGGTCCCCATCGGAGGCGCCAGTTGGAAACGTCCCTGTATGAGCCCGTCAAGCGCTTCCTCGAAGGGCTCGGCTACACCGTCAAGGGCGAGATCGGGCCCTGTGACCTGGTTGGGCTGCGGGGCGATGATCCGGCGGTGGTGGTGATCGGCGAGCTCAAGCTCGCATTCAACCTCGAGCTCATCCTGCAGGGGGTCGACCGGGCGACCGCGGCGGACGAGATCTGGCTGGCAGCGCAGCTCTCCGCCAAGGGCAAGGGGCGGGAGAGCGATCCGCGCTATCGCAATCTCTGCCGGCGCCTCGGCTTCGGGCTGCTCGGGGTGTCGGCGTCCGGCCGCGTCGACATCCTCGTCTCCCCGGACGCCCCGATGCCGCGGAAGGCGACCGCGCGAAGGTCGCGGCTGGTGGAGGAGCACCGGCGGCGCCAGGGTGATCCCGTCGCCGGCGGCGGCACGCGCAAGCCGATCATGACGGCCTATCGCCAGCAGGCGCTCGCCTGCGCCGCCGCCATGGCGTCATCGCCCAAGCGGCCGCGCGATCTCAAGCCCGCCTTCCCCGATGCCCAGAAGATCCTCCACCGCAATGTCTACGGCTGGTTCGAGCGGTCGGAGCGCGGTGTCTACGCGCTGACCGACAGCGGGAGAAGCGCCCTGGCATCGTGGGCCCCCGGCCCGCCCACCGGCCCTGTCGGCGAGGGCGAAGCTGCAGAGGATCGGCCATAGACAGGGGGCCGCGCACGCTCAGCCGCAAGGCAGCCATCGCGGGTCCGCAGTTGGCTGGCCGCGTTGCCGGTGAGCCCGTCCGCATGGCCGGATGGGCCGGATCTTCGGCCCTGTCATCGGCGCCGTCCCTTCTCCAAGCCCTCGGCTCACGGCCGGAGCCTGAGCGACGCGCGGGACCCCGTCACGGGCGCCACGTCGGCTTTCCCTTGGGCTTTCCCGTGGGCGTTCCCTTTGGCGTTCCCTTGGGCTTTCCCTCGAACGCCTTGGGGCCCCGGCCCTTCGGCGGGCGCTCGCTCTTGCCCTGCCCCCACGGCTTGACCTCGCGCGGCGCCTCGCCCGCGGGCTTGCCGTGGTCCGCTCCGCCATCGGCGGACTTCCCCGGCGCCGGCCCCTTGCGGAACTTGCGTCCGTGCGCGGGCTTCTCGGACGGCGGCAGGGAGCGC
>CALRZT010000111.1:0-12819 GCA_943372725.1 Pseudoxanthobacter soli DSM 19599 | reverse complement strand
CAATGCAAAATGAGACGACTGAGAGATCGAGCCCGTGATTTCACAGGCCCCACCCTGACCGCTTCGCGGTCTGTCCCTCCCCCTGGCAGGGGAGGGACGACGCACAGCCGCCGCGTCTTCCCGACTGCCGACTGCCCCCTGCCCAACCCTCACTTCATCGTCGGGATCGAGAACTCCGCGCCGTCCTTGATGCCGGAGGGCCAGCGCGAGGTCACCGTCTTGGTCTTCGTGTAGAAGCGGATCGCATCCGGGCCATGCTGGTTCAAGTCGCCGAAGCCCGAGCGCTTCCAGCCGCCGAAGGTGTAGTAGGCGAGCGGCACCGGGATCGGGACGTTGACGCCGACCATGCCGACGTCGACACGCGCCGCGAAGTCGCGCGCGGCGTCGCCGTCGCGGGTGAAGATCGCGACGCCGTTGCCGTACTCGTGCTTCGAGGGCAGCGACAGCGCCTCCTCGTAGTCCTTGGCGCGCACCACCGACAGCACCGGCCCGAAGATCTCCTCCTGGTAGATGCGCATGTCGGGCGTGACGTTGTCGAACAGCGAGCCACCGAGATAGAAGCCGCCCTCGTAGCCCTGCAGGCGGAAATTGCGCCCGTCGACGACGAGCTTCGCCCCCTCCTCGACGCCGAGGTCGATGTAGCCCTTCACCTTGTCGCGGTGGGCCTTCGTCACCATCGGGCCGAAGTCGGCCGACGGATCGGTGGACGGGCCGACCTTCAGGCTCTCGACGCGCGGGACGAGCTTCTCCATAAGCCGGTTGGCCGTCGCCTCACCGACGGGAACGGCGACCGAGATCGCCATGCAGCGCTCGCCGGCCGAGCCGTAGCCGGCGCCGATGAGGGCGTCGACCGTCTGGTCGAGGTCGGCGTCCGGCATGATGATCATGTGGTTCTTGGCGCCGCCGAAGCACTGGGCGCGCTTCCCCGTCGCCGCGGCGCGGGCGTAGATGTACTCGGCGATCGGCGAGGAGCCGACGAAGCCGATCGCCTTGATGTCCGGGTCGTCGAGGAGCGCGTCGACCGCGACCTTGTCGCCGTTCACCACCTGGAAGATGCCGGGCGGGCCGCCGGCCTCGATGAAGAGTTCGGCGAGGCGCATCGGGCAGGACGGGTCGCGCTCGGACGGCTTCAACACGAAGGCGTTGCCGCAGGCGATCGCGGGGGCCGCCTTCCACAGCGGGATCATCGCCGGGAAGTTGAACGGCGTGATGCCGGCGACGACGCCGAGCGGCTGGCGCAGCGAGTACATGTCGATGCCGGGGCCGGCGCCCTCGGTGTACTCGCCCTTGAGGAGATGCGGGATGCCAGTGGTGAACTCGACCACCTCGAGGCCGCGCTGCAGGTCACCGCGAGCGTCCGGCAGCGTCTTGCCGTGCTCGCGGGCGATGAGATCGGAGAGCTCGTCGGCGTTCGCCGTGCAGAGCTCGAGGAACTTCATCATCACGCGGGCGCGGCGCTGCGGGTTGGTCGCGGCCCAGGCGGGCTGCGCCTTCTTCGCGTTCTCGACGGCAGCGCGAACTTCCTCGACGGAGGCGAGGGCGACGCGGCCGCGGACTTCGCCGGTCATCGGCTGGAAGACCTCGGCGGTGCGGCCGGAGCGGCCGGCGACGGGCTTGCCGCCGATGAAATGTCCGATCTCGAGCATGGGCTCTCTCCCGAAGAAATGCGTCTCCCGGCACGGATCGGGCCGAGCGTGGCCTTGGTGATGACGCTTCCATCCGCGCACAGCAAGACGCAATGTCGCGCAGCCGTTGTGCAGAAACTGAAGCGCGCCGGCCGGGGCGGCGGGCGAGACGAGCGGAGAGGCGAATGGACTGGGACCGGCTGCGCGTCTTCCTCGCAGTCGCCCGCGCCGGCCAGATCCTCGGCGCGGCGCGGCGGCTCGGCCTCAACCACGCGACCGTCGCCCGCCAGCTCGACGCGCTCGAGGCCGGCCTCGGCACGATGCTGGTCGAGCGCGGGCCCTCCGGCTGCACGCTGACGGCGGCCGGCGAGCGGCTCGCCGCCACCGCCGAGCGCATGGAGGCAGAGGCCCTCGCCGCCGAGGCCGAGCTCGCCGAGGGCGGCGGCGGCGTCAGCGGCACCGTCCGTGTCGGCGCGCCGGATGGCCTGGGGAACTACTTCCTCGCGCCGGAACTCGCCCGCCTCGCCAGCCTGCACCCGGGCCTCGTCGTCGAGCTGGTGCCGCTGCCGCGGACCTTCTCGCTGTCGAAGCGCGAGGCCGACGTCGCCATCGGGCTGGAGCGGCCCGCCCGCGGCCGGCTCGTGGCGACGAAGCTCACCGACTACACCCTCGGCGTCTACGCCACGCGCGCCTATCTGGAGGTGCACGGCGAGCCGGCCTCGAAGGCGGAGCTTGCCGGCCACGTCTGCGTCTCCGGCGTCGACGACTTCTCCTATTCGGCGGCGCTCGACTACGCCGCCGCCTTCGAGGGCACGGCGGCGGCACGCTTCCACTGCGCGAGCGTCGTCGGCCAGGTCGAGGCGATCCGCGCCGGCCACGGCTTCGGCATCGTCCACGACTATGTCGCCGCCCGCCTGCCCGAGCTCGTGCCGGTGCTGCCGGAGATCACCTTCCGCCGCAGCTACTGGCTCGTCACCCATCCCGACACCAGCCGCAGCGGCCGCGTCGCCACGGTGACGAAGGCGATCGCCCAGCGCGTCCGCGAGGAACGCCGCCTGTTCGCAGCCCCCGGACGCGGCTGAGCGCGGCCCCGGGATTGTATCCATTTAAGTGAACGGACTGGCACCATAGCCACCGTCGGCGGAAACGCTGTCGTGAACGTTTCCGCTCTGGCCAAGCCGCAGCCTGGACCCATGATAATGTGTGGCGCGTCGCTGGTCGGCGACGCCGGCCGATCGCTCTTCCGGGGACCCCGCCATGAAATTTCTCGTCGCCGCCGTCGCCACCCTGACGCTGCTCGCCTCCGCCGCCTCCGCCGACCCGATCGCCGACCGCCAGAAGCTGATGAAGGGCATCGCCGACGCCACCAAGGTCTCGGCCGAGATGGTGCAGGGCAAGACGCCGTGGGACGCCGCCGCCGCCAAGGGCGCGATGGCGACGATCGCCGCCAACGCCGAGCTGTTCCCGACGCTGTTCCCCGCAGGCACCGAGACCGGCGGCAACACCGAGGCCTCGCCGCGGATCTGGGAAGCGAAGTCCGAGTTCGAGGCGATCTCCGCCAAGCTAGCCTCCACCGCCCAGGCGGCCGGGGCCGCGGCCGACGGCGGCCTCGACGCCTTCAAGCCGGCCTTCGGCGCGATGGCGGCCAACTGCAAGGCCTGCCACCAGGACTACCGCATCCAGAAGAACTGAGCAGCGGCGTGCTCCGCCTGCTCATCATCCTCGTCCTCGCCGCCGGTCTCGGCGGCGGGGCGTTCTGGTGGCTGACCGAGCCGAAGCGCGTCGACGCGGCGTCACTGCCCGCCCACACGCCCGATCTCGCCAACGGCGAGCGGATGTTCTGGGCCGGCGGCTGCACCTCGTGCCACGCCCGGCCGGGCGCGCAGGGCGACGACAAGCTGGTGCTCGCGGGTGGCCTCGAGCTGCCGACGCCGTTCGGCACCTTCCGGGCGCCGAACATCACGCCCGACCGCGCCACCGGCATCGGCGGCTGGTCGCTCGCCGACTTCGTCACCGCCATGAAGGACGGCACCTCGCCGGACGGGCGGCACTACTATCCGGCCTTCCCCTACACGTCCTACCAGCGGATGCGGACGGAAGACCTGGTCGACCTCAAGGCGTATCTCGACACGCTGCCGGCGGCCGAGAACGTCGTCGCCGGTCCGGACCTCGCCTTCCCCTACAATTTCCGCCGCGGCCTCGGCCTCTGGAAGCTGCTCTATCTCGACGGCCAGCCCTACACGCCGAACCCGGCCTATTCCGAACAGGCACAGGCGGGCGGCTACCTCGTCGAGGGTCCCGGCCACTGTGGCGAGTGCCACACGCCGCGCGGCGTCTTCGGCGGCATGGAGCGGAACCGCTGGCTCGCGGGCGGCCCCTCGCCGGAGGGCAAAGGCACGATCCCGAACATCACCCCGGTCGCCGGCGGCTTCGGCGACTGGACGACCGAGGAGATCGCCTACGCGCTGGAGAGCGGCTTCACGCCGGACTTCGATTCCCTCGGCGGATCGATGGCCTCGGTGGTGACGAACTGGTCGCACGTGCCGGCCGCCGACCGGGAGGCGGTGGCGGCGTACCTGAAGGCGATCCCGCCGATCGCGGGGCCGTGAGAGGGGGCAGGCGTTCAGTATTCCTCCTCGTCCACCGGCTCGACGTCGCAGTAGGCCTCGATCCACGCCGTGAAGCTCGGGGCGACACACTCGACGGTCTCGAAGTCGTGGTCGAAGAACCAGATCGCGGCGCTTCCATCCGCGCGCTTCTTCAAGCGATCGGCGTCGAAGCAGAACTTGTTGCCCATGCCGTCGCTGGCGAAGGCGATGAGGTTGGCCGGCATACTGATCGCGTGCCAGGCGAGCGTACTCTCGATGATCTCGGAGGGGGCGTAGAAGTTGCCGATCCCTTGCAGTTCCAGTTCCCGCTCGACGATCGCGCTCAAGAGCGCGAGCTTCGGTCGCGGCAAGCCCACGCGGAGCACTGCGCTCCGATAGTCCTCGGGGAGCCGGACGCCGAATCGGAACTCAACCTGGCTCAGGTCGCCTTCGGAGACTGGATCAGGGGGGTAACTGCTCGACGTCCACTTCTCCGTGAAGCGCTCCAGCGACATGGGTCTCTCCGCAATATCCGCGATGACGAAATGCTAACCATGTTCCGGTTGCGCTGCCAGGTAACCTCTACCGTTATCGCGCAATGGCCGGAAGGACCGCGGCCGCCGCTTGACGGCCGTCTCGCGCGGCCGGATGGTCGGCGCCGCATGACGATTCGCACCCCCTTCGTGGCCGCGGCCGCGCTCCTCCTCCTCGCCGGCTGCGCCGAGGAGCGGCTTCCGACCGTCCCGACATTCTACCAGCACCTCGATCGCCCCTCGGCCGTGCTCGACACGGCGACGGCGGCCGGGATGATCTCGAGCTACCGCGCCCAGCAGGGGCTCGGGCCGGTCACCGTCGACCGGGTGCTGGAGGAGGTCGCGACCGAGCAGGCGCGCGCCATGGCGGCGGGCGACAATGTCCGCGTCTCGCTGACCTCCGCACGCGACATCCAGGCCCGCCTCGCGAAGGCCGGCTATCGCACCGACGTGGCGGTGGAGAGCGTCTCGGCCGGGTACCGCACCATCGCCGAGATGTTCTCGGGGCTTCGGGAATCGAAGCCGCAGAACGAGAAGCTGCTGACCCCGGGCGTCACCCGCATCGGTATCGCCATCGGCTATGCGCCGAAGAGCAAGTACCGGCTGTTCTGGAGCGTCGTGCTGGCCGGCGAGCCGCAGCAGCCTTAAGGTCGCGCGCCCGAGCCAACCGGAGGGGCGGCGATGCTCGACCGCGCCGAGACTTACGAAGACCTGGTCCGCCGCTTCCGCTGGCAGGTGCCGGCGCGCTTCAATATCGCCGAGGCCGCCTGCGAGCGCTGGGCGCGCGCCGAGCCTGAGCGTGTCGCGCTGATCGACCTCGACGGCGACCTGCAGCCTCGCGAAGTCAGCTACGGCGACCTGTCGCGCCGCTCCAACCGCCTCGCCCATGCCCTCGCCGCCCACGGCATTTCGCGCGGCGACCGCGTCGCGATCCTGCTGCCGCAGGGGCCGGCGACGCTCGTCGCCCACGTCGCCCTCTACAAGCTCGCCGCCGTCGCACTGCCGCTCGCCCTCGTCTTCGGGCCGGAGGCGCTGGCCTTCCGGCTGACCGACGCCGGCGCGCGCGCGGTGATCACCACCGCCGCCGGCGCCGAGCGCATCGCCGCGCTGGCCGTGCGCCCGCCGGCGCTGGACCTCGTCATCGCCGTCGACGGTGATGCGCCGGGCGCGCTCCGCCTCGACGCGCTCACGGAGGCGGCGAGCGACGCGCCGATCCTCAGTGACACCGCCGCCGACGACCCGGCGATGATGATCTACACCTCCGGCACGACCGGGCCGCCGAAGGGGGCGCTGCATGCCCACCGCGTGCTGGTCGGGCACCTGCCGGGCGTGCAGATGCACCATGAGTTCCTGCCGCAGCCCGGCGACCGGCTGTGGACGCCGGCCGACTGGGCGTGGGCCGGCGGGCTCCTCAACGTCGTGCTGCCGGGCCTGATGCTCGGCGTGCCGGTGGTCAGCCACGCGGCGATCAAGTTCGATCCGGAGCGCGCCTGGCGGCTGATGGCCGACCACGGCGTCCGCAACGTCTTCCTGCCGCCCACCGCCCTCAAGCTGATGCGCGCCGCGCCTCCGCCGGCGGTGCGGCCGAGCCTCCGGACGGTCGGCTCCGGCGGCGAGGCGCTCGGCAGCGAGACCTACGAGTGGGGCCGCTCGGCGCTCGGCGTCACCATCAACGAGTTCTACGGCCAGACCGAATGCAACCTCGTGCTCGGCGCCTGCGCGGCGATCGGGGTGAGCCGGGCCGGCGCCATCGGCAAGCCGGTTCCGGGGCACACGGTGGCGATCATCGACGACGCCGGCCGGCCGCTGCCGGCGGGCACGCTCGGCCAGATCGCGGTGGCGCGGCCCGACCCGGTGTTGTTCCTCGGCTACTGGAACAAGCCCGAGGCGACCGCGGCGAAGTTCGTCGGCGACTTCATGGTGACCGGCGACCAGGGCATCATGGACGAGGACGGCTACGTCACCTTCGTCGGCCGCGACGACGACGTCATCACCTCGGCCGGCTACCGCATCGGCCCGGCCGAGATCGAGGACTGCCTGGTCGGCCACCCGGCTGTCTCGCTCGCCGCCGCCGTCGGCAAGCCCGACCCGATCCGCACCGAGATCGTCAAGGCCTACGTCGCGCTGAAGCCGGGCTTCTCGCCCTCCGAGGCCCTCGCCGCCGAGATTCGCGACTTCGTCCGCACGCGGCTGTCGGCGCACGAGTACCCGCGCGAGGTCGCCTTCGTCGCCGACATTCCGCTCACCTCAACCGGCAAGGTCATCCGCCGCCTGTTCCGCGAAGCCGCGCGGGCGGAGGTCGAGGGGGATCTGGGCGAGACGTGAGCGCGATCCGCAACATGGTTCTCGACCCTGGCGGCCGGCTGATAACGCCGGGCTTCCACGACGGCTGGCTGACGTCGATCGCCGTGTCTGAGGACAGCAAAACCGCGTTGGTCGGGCTTCGTCGCTTCTCCGGTGAGCCGTTCCTGCTGCGCTTGTTCGATGTGGAATTCCTGCTCGCGAACGAGTTCCGGCTGGGCAACATCGTTCTCGACGTGGTTCTCGCCAGCGGAATCGAGCCTCGGGAGAAGGCCGCCTTCCGGCGCCTCGTCGGTGAGCCGCACCCTGATGCGGCGGCCTCCATTCAGGAACGCTTCGAGGAGAACTTCGTGCGGAGGCTCCGCGACGTCGTCGAGGGGCGGTCTGTCTTCGTGCAGATCGAGGCGTCCTACGGCTGCGAGCTATCCTGCCTCTGCGGCAGCGCCGAGATGGTCGCCGTCGGCGGATAGCGCCTCACTCCGCGCCGACAACCACCTTGCCGCGTCGGCGGATCGACCAGCCGCGGGCGAGGCGGCGGCGGGCCTCGAACAGCGGGCGGGCGAGTTCGTGGACGCGGAAGTCGGACTTGGTAGGTCCGGGGCCGGGGCGTACTGATGCGCAGTCGTGGCCGGCTGCGGACCAGACCGCGTGCAGGGCGGCGTCGAGCGGGTTGTCGAGCGGGATGCGCCGGCGCTCTTCGCCGGAGAGATCGTCCACCGTCAGCGGCCGCCAGTCGACGCTGCTGGCCCAGGCGGCCTCGTGATTGACCCGCTTCGCCTTTGCCCGCACGCCGAGATCGTCCGCGACGGCGGCAATGAGGTCATCGCAGCGGCGGTAGTCGGCGACGAACCAGAAGCCGGCGAGCGCCTCGCAAAGGATGCGCCATTTCTCCGCGACCGGCATGACGAGTAGCCGCGCCGGCGAGACTTCCAGCCATCGCGACAGCAGGAAATGCGCCATCGGATCGCGCTGCAGGGCCCGGTAGTAGAGCGCGAAGGAATAGGGCCGCCCGCCGGAGGCGATGTAACGCATCATCTTGAAGTTGTAGTAGGAGATCTGGAAGCTGAGGGGATCACGCAAGAGGACGCTGCGGCGGATCTCGCGGCCGGGGAAGTGAGTCTCGATCGACCGCGTCAGGTGGTGGCCGGAGAGCGCCTGGATGCCGGTGACCGGCGGCATTTCCGACAGGCCGCCGCGTCCCGCGCGGCGCGGCATGAAGAACGCCTCCGGCTGCATGTGCCGGGCAAGATGAACCTCGATCGTCCGCCCCGCACACTTCGGCACGTGCAGCAGGATGTGGAGGGGCAGTTGCGAATCCGACATCTCATGAGGCTAGCGGAGGTGATGCCCGGCGTCTCGGCAAACCGAGCTCAGCGAATGGTCCGGACGTCGACCCCCACGGAAAGGCTGGACCAGGCACGATCCGCCGTGAGGGCCGGCAACGAGCTCGTTCGCGCGAGCGCCAAACACGCCCGATCGCCGAGCCCGAGCCCCGCCGGCCGCGTCACGGAGACGAGGTCGGCCGCTGCCTGCGCCTGTACGAGATCGAAGGGGACGATGGTGACGGCCGCCGCATCCATGGCGCGCAGAAAGCGCTCCGTCGGGTAGCCCACGACGCTCAGCCGCGCGAGCACCTCGGAGACATTGACTGCCGAGACGAGTCCGAATGGCAAGCCTTCAGAAACCACCTCCGCACCCGGCTCCCGAAACATCAGGGCCAGCAGCGCGGAGGCGTCAATCACCATCACCGCTGCCGCATCGCCTCGGCACGTCGCTCGGCGATGAGAGCGTCGGCCATACCAGGCGGCTTGCGCTCACCGAACCAGTCGGCGACATCGTTCTGCAGGGCCGTGATGGCAGCGAGTGCCTCGGCTCGCTGCTTCCGCGAAGCGGCGCCGGCCTCGGCCGTCAGCGATTTGACCACGATGTCGCGCGCTTCCGCCGCCGGGCTCCGACCGTTCTCGGCCGCACGACGTGTCAGGCGGCCGTAGACCTCATCGGGCAGTTCGAGAGTGGTCGTCTTCGACATCGGACGGCGTCCTTCCTCGCCGACAATCTCGGATCGTCTCTCTCGTCCGTCAATCCCGCCGAGCTCATCACCCCACCGGCCGAGTGTCGTCGATGACCTTGCCGTCGTTGGCGAGGGTGCCGGCGGGGACGGGCTCGGCGGTGCCGGTGAGCTTGGTGACGTCGCGCAGCGTCGCCGCCACGGCGGCGGCGAGCGCCGCGCCGACGTCGCCGTCGACGGGCGCCTCGAAGCGCAGCACCATGGTGTCCTGCTCGTCGGCGCGGCCGACGACCAGGCGGGCGCGGCGGATTTCCGGGTGGCGCTTCACCACCTGGTCGACCTGGGCCGGATCGACGAACATGCCCTTCACCTTGGTGCGCTGGTCGGCGCGGCCCATCCAGCCTTCGAGCCTGAGGTTGGTGCGCCCGCACGGGCTCGGCCCCGGCAGCAGCGCCGAGAGGTCGCCTGTGCCGAAGCGGATGAGCGGATAGGCCGGCGACATCCGCGTCACCACCACCTCGCCGACCTCGCCCGGGGCGACCTGATCGCCGGTGCCCGGACGAACGATCTCGAGGATGATGTCCTCGTTGACGACGAGGCCCGACCGCCCGCTGGTCTCGAAGGCGAGGATGCCGAGCTCCGCGGTGGCGTAGGCCTGGAAGACCGCGACGCCGCGGTGGGAAAATTCGGCAGCGAGACTCTTCGGCAGTGCCGCCCCGGAGACGACGGCGCGGACGATCGAGGAGGTGTCGCGGCCGAGCTCCTCGCCCTTGTCGAGCAGCACCTTGAGAAAATCCGGGGTACCGCAGTAGGCGACGGGCTTCAGAGCGGCGATGGCGTCGAGCTGCGCCTCGGTGTTGCCGACGCCGGCCGGGATGACGGCGCAGCCGAGAGCGCGCGCCGCCTCGTCGAGGATGAAGCCGCCCGGCGTCAGGTGGTAGGCGAAAGTGTTGTGGACGATGTCGCCCTTGCGGATGCCGGCGGCATAGAGCGCGCGCGCCCCGCCCCACGGATCGGGCCCGGGTCCCTGCGGCTCGAAAATCGGCCCCGGCGACAGGAACACGCGCCCCCACAGGCCGGCATCGGGCACGGCGAGGCCCCCGAAGGGCGGATCGGCGCGCTGGCGCTCGACCAGCGCCGACTTGCGCGTCACCGGCAGGCGGGCGAGCGCGGTTCGGTCGCGGATGGTGGCGAGCTCATGGCCGGCGAGGATCTCGGCCCAGCCGGGCGCGGCCTCGACCGCTTCGGCGAGTTGCGCCGGCAGTTGTGCGAACAGGTCGGCCTCGCGGACGGCGGGGTCCTGCGTCTCGCGGTCGTCGAACGGTCGGCTCATCGCGCCCCCTGGGGCGCAGCGGCGCGCCCGATCGGTCCCATCAACGCCAGCATGTCACGACAGCCACCGCTTGCGGCGCTTGTAGTGCTTGACGTCGCGGAACGACTTTCGCCCCTCGCCGCCGACGCCGAGATAGAACTTGCGCACGTCCTCGTTCTGGGCGAGCGCGCTCGCCGGCCCATCCATGACGACGCGGCCGTTCTCGAGGATGTAGCCGTGGGTGGCGTAGCGCAGCGCGACGTTGGTGTTCTGCTCGGCGAGCAGGAAGGAGACGCCTTCGTCGGCGTTCAGCCGGTGGACGATCTCGAAGATCTCCTCGACGAGCTGCGGCGCGAGGCCCATCGACGGCTCGTCGAGCAGGATCATCTTCGGCCGCGACATCAGCGCCCGGCCGATGGCGCACATCTGCTGCTCGCCGCCGGAGGTGTAGCCGGCCTGCGAGGCGCGCCGCACCTTCAGGCGCGGGAAGTAGGTGTAGACGAGTTCGAGGTCGCGCCTGATCGCGGCGCCGCCGTCGCGGCGGGTGTAGGCGCCGGTGAGGAGGTTCTCCTCGATCGACAGGTGACCGAAGCAGTGGCGGCCCTCCATCACCTGGATACAGCCACGCCGGACGAGGGCGTTCGGCGACAAGGCTTCCACGGCCTCGCCGCGGAAGACGATCGAGCCCTTGGTGACGGCGCCGCGCTCGGCGCCGAGCAGGTTGGAGATCGCTTTCAGGGTCGTCGTCTTGCCGGCGCCGTTGGCGCCGAGCAGCGCCACGACACCGCCTTCGGGCACCGTCAGGGAGACCCCCTTCAGGACGAGGATGACGTGGTCGTAGATCACCTCAATGTTGTTCACCGAGAGGATCGGCGCCGCGGCGGCCGCGGTGGTTGCGGCGGGGATGGTCCCCGCCGCTGCCGTTGTGGTCGTCACACTCACGAGCAGGGCTCGGCGCGGGCCGGCCAAGGCTGGTTCTTCGAGACATAGTCCTTCGCGGCTGTCTCGAGCAGCGGCTCGACGACGTCGGTCATCGGCGGGAACCAGTCGCTCACCGGCTTCCAGGTGGTGCCGTCCCACTGCTGGACGTAGACATCGTGGTGGCCGGAGTGGTCGGTGCAGGAGAGCTTGATCGGCGTCATGAAGCCGTCGAGGCCGATCTCCTTCAGCCGCTCGGGCGTGATCTCCAGCGTCTCCATGCCCTTGCGGACGTCCTCGGCGGTGACGTCGGGCTTGCCGGCGATCTTCTGGGCGTTGCGGATCGCCTCGGCCATCAGGACCGAGTTGTAGACGCCGCGGTTGTAGAGGTTCTCGCCGAACTTGGCGGCGTCGACCTTCGACATCCCCTTGTCGACGACGTGGGTCTTGATGTCCTGCAGGGCGGGATAGTTCGGGCCGACGCCGTTGAAGTTGAGCGTCTTGTAGCCGACGGCGCCGGCACCGGCCGGACGCGCGTCGTCCTCGCCGCCCGCCCACCAGACGCCGATGAACTTGTCCATCGGGTAGCGGATCTTCGCGGCCTCCTTGACGGCGGTGGGGTTCATGGCGCCCCAGCCCCACATCACCATGTAGTCCGGCTTGTCGCGGCGCACGTTCAGCCACTGCGACGACTGGTTCTGCATCTCCTGCGCCGGCACCGGGTACTGCAGGAGCTCGAAGCCGTACTTGGTGGCGAGGTCCTGCAAGAGCGGGATCGGCTCGCGGCCGTAGCCGGCGTCGAGGAAGAGGTAGCCGATCTTCTTGCCCTTGAGGTTGTCGAGCCCGCCCTCCTGCTCGCCGATGTACTTGATGACGGCGGAGGCGCCGTCCCAGTAGGTCATCGGCGGGTTGAACACCCACGGGAAGGTCTCGCCCTCGGCGGCGGCCGACAGGCCGTAGGCCATCGACAGGACGGGGATGTGGTCGACGTTCGCCTTCGGGATGACGGCGAGCGTGATGCCGGTGGACCACGGGTTCATGAACAAGGGCTTCTTGCCCTTCACCGCCTCGTAGCACTCCACGCCCTTCTGCGTGTCGTAGCCGGTCTCGCACTCCTCGATGACGATCTTGACGCCGCCGATGCCGCCGTCGCGCTCGTTCAGCATCTGCAGATAGTCGTTCATGCCGTTCGCGATCGGGATGCCGGAGTTGGCGAACGGCCCGGTGCGGTAGGTGAGAAGCGGGATGTAGAGCCCCTCGGCGAAGGCCGGCGCCGCGGCGAACGCCGCCATCGCGCCGGCGAGCACCGTGGCCGTCAGGGTGCGCTTCAGTGTCATGCTCGTGCCTCCCTCGTCGGTTTGCCGGGGCGGATGCCGCCGGCCGTCTCCTCCGCGCGGGGTCTTCGCCCCGTCGCCATGGTCGGCCGCCCTAGTAGGGGAACGGCCACGTCCTCAGCTTCTGCTTGCCCACCTGCCAGAGCCGCGCCAGCCCGTGCGGCTCGACGATCAGGAAGACGATGATCAGCGCCCCGATG
>CALRZT010000110.1:0-12837 GCA_943372725.1 Pseudoxanthobacter soli DSM 19599 | reverse complement strand
AAGGCGGGCAGTTTCTCCGCCACACGGACGATGGCACGGTAAACGCGCTCCGCCGCGCGGGGATCGTCGAGGGCGATGTAGTCGACGATCTCTTCCAGATCGCGGGCTGCAGGCTCGGCAATGACCAGCCGCTTCAACGCGTCCAGCCGTGCTTCGCGGCGATGCCTGCAAAGACCTCATCGGCGGGCGCGACCCGGCCCTCGCGGGCGGCGGTGATTCCGTCCTTGATCCGCTCCATCTGCCAGGCGTTGGCTTCGAGATACTGCTCGATCGCCTGATTGACGATGTAGTTGCGGGACCGATCCATCGCAGTCGCCAGCGCGTCGATCTCGGCCACCTTGCTCGTGCGGATGGTGATCGGTTCGGATGCGGCGCGCGACGGCACGGTGTGCTCCTTTGTAATCACCTGTAATCATACGACGGCGGGACCGCCGCGACAAGGTCCTCGCCCGACCCTCACCCCCCGCTCTGCTGCCGCCGCCGCGCCACCGTGAGCGCGATCCAGCCGAACATCAGCGCCAGCGCCGCGCCGATCGTGCTCATCGTGCCGAGCGTCGGCACCATCGGCGTGTAGCCGGCGACCATCTTGGCGTAGAGCCACTCCGGCACTGTCGAGTCCGCCCCGGTCGTGTAGAGCGACAGCGGGAAGTTGCCCCACGACAAGAGGAAGGCGAACAGCGCGCCGGACCAGATGCCGGGCCACAGGATCGGCAGCGTCACCTCGCGCATCACCTGCCAGCGGCTGGCGCCGAGGTCGAAGGCTGCCTCCTCGAGCGTCGGGTCGAAGGAATAGACCTGGGTGGCGATGACGAGCGTCACCACCGGCACGATCCAGACGAGATGCGCCACCACCGCCGTCTGCCACGACAGCGGCACGCCGATAGCGTTGAACCAGAGCAGCAGGGCAAGCCCCAGCACCGGCTGCGGGAAGAAGATCGGCAGGAGCACGATCTTCTGGAAGGTCCGCCGGCCGAGCCACTGGTAGCGCGCGAAGGCGAGCGCCCCGAAGAAGCCGATGACCACCGCAACCACCGTGACGCACGCTGCGATCAGGAGCGAGGTGCGCACCAACTGGCCGATCTCGATCGAATCGAGCGTGCGCGTCCACCAGTCCGACGACCAGGCGCGGATCGGGAAGGTGAAGTAGCGGCCCTTGCCGACGGAGGCGAGCGCCCCGCAGGCGACCGGCATGTAGATCGCCACCACCACGAAGGCGGTCCACGCGGCGATCAGCGCCTTGGTGCGTTTTGTCGACTGCTCCATCTCACCGCCTCCCGAGGATGCGGTCGAGGTCGAGCTTCGACAGCGCGAAGAGCGTCACCGCGGCGATGATCAGCATCAAGAGCACCGCCAGCGCCGAGCCGAGCGGCCAGTTCTGCGCGTAGGTGAAGGCGATCTCGATGTCGTGGGTGATGACGATGATCGACTGGCCGCCCAGCACTTTCGCCTCGGCCACCGCGCCCACGGCCAGCACAAACGTCAGGAGCATGCCCACCATGATGCCGGGCATGGCGAGCGGCAGCTCGATCTCGCGCCAGATCTGCAGCCGGCTCGCGCCGAGATCGCGCGCCGCCTCGACGAGGTCGCGTGGCACCAGTGACAGCCCGAGCGTCATCGGGAACAGCATGAACGGCAGGTAGACGTAGACCATGCCGAACAGGATCGCACCCGGGGTGAACAGCACCTCCGGCCCGGCGCCGTCGAGCAGCGTCTTCAGGGTGCCATCGAGCACGCCGCCCTTGATGAAGAACAACACCCAGCCGTAGAGCCGGACGTTCTCGGAGATGAACAGCGGGAAGACGAACAGCACCGAGACGAGGCCCGACCAGCGTCCGAACAGGCGGGCGAGGCCGTAGGCGATCGGGTAGGCGACCACCGCCAGGGCCGCCACCGTGAAGGCCGCGAGCGCCAGCGACCAGACGAACGACATCCACACCGTGTTCGCCGGATCGAAGATCGAGGCAAAGTTCTCGAGCGTGAAGGTCCGGAACACCGTGAACGAGCGCGGCTCGGCGAACGAGTAGGCGATCACGGTGACGAGCGGCGCGACGAAGCCGAGGACGAGCAGGATCGCCACCGGCAGCGCGCAGCGCGCCCCGGCCGACAGAAGCCGCAGCTGCCTCTCGTTGACGACGGCCGGCGCGACGGCGGCGGCGGGAGACGCAGTATCGGCGACGCTCATCTCACGCCTCGACCACGATGGCGTCGCGGGCGTCCCAGCCGATCAGCACCGGCTGGTCGAGCCCGCCGGTCCAGGCGTTGCGGCGCGACTGCTCGACGATCACCACCTTCTCGCCGACGCGCACCTGGTACTGCATGCGCGAGCCGAGCGAGTACTCGTTGTAGACGACGCCGGAGAGGTGGTTGTCGGCATCCTCCGGCTTGTCGAGGAAGCGCACCACCTCCGGCCGCACGACGACGAAGGCATCTCCCGCCGGCGCGTCGGCCGAGAGCGTGAAGGTGCCGGGCAGGTCGACGCCCTCATGGCCGCCGTCGGGACGGCGGCGGACGCCGATGACGTTCACCTCGCCCATAAACTCGGAGACGAACTTGTCCTTCGGCCGGTTGTAGATCTCCTCCGGCGTGCCGACCTGCACCAGCCGTCCGGCGCGCATGACGCCGATGCGGTCCGACATCACCATCGCCTCCTCGAGGCTGTGGGTGATGTAGATGAAGGTCTTGCCGGTGTCCTTGTGAATGTCCTTCAGCTCTTTCTCGAGCGTCTTCCGCAGCTTGTAGTCGATGGCCGACAGCGGCTCGTCGAACAGCAGGATCTCCGGGTCGTAGGCGAAGGCGCGGGCCAGCGCGACACGCTGGCGCTCGCCGCCCGAGCACTTCATGACGTTCTTGTCGAGATAGCTCTCCGGCAGCCGCACCATGCGCATCAGCTCGAGGGCGCGGGCGCGGCGCGTCGCCTTGTCGACACCGCGCATCTTCAGCGGGAAGGCGATGTTGTCGCCGACCGTCTTGTGCGGAAACAGTGCCAGCGACTGGAAGACGAGGCAGGTCGGGCGGCGGTTCGGCGGCAGGTCGTTGACGCGCTCGCCGCGCAGCACGATGTCGCCGCTCGTTGGCCGCTCCATGCCGGCGAGCATGCGCAGCACCGTCGTCTTGCCCGAGCCGGAGGGGCCGACGATGGTGAAAAACTCGCCCTCACGGACGTCGAGGTCGATCGTTTCGACGGCGACGAAGCTCTCGAAGGTCTTGCGCAGCCCGATGAGCTGCAGGATCGGCCGGCCGGAGACGGCCTTGTCGGCGTGACGGAACTGCAGGGTACTGGTCATCGCTTCGTCGTTCTCGGGGGATCGGTGACGGCGGCCGTCGCCGGGGCGACCACCGGGCGCCGGCGGCCGTGCGCAGACGGCCTTGCAAGCGGCGGGCCGCTGCCGGCCGCAGGTGCGGCCGCGAGCGCGTCGTGCCGGGATGGCGGCACGACCGGCGGGGCGCGTGCACCCCGCCGGTCGCCGCCGCCTGGTCTCAGCCGCGATCGCGCTTGGCGGCCGTCATGATGTCGAGCGCCTTCTCGTAGTCCGGCACGATGTCGTACTCGGCCGAACGCGCCATCTCCTCCTCGAGCGAATCCCACTGGATGGCGTCGAGCTCCTCCTTGGTGAAGAGCTCGAAGCACTTCGGATTGCCCATCTGCGACACCGGGTTGTAGGTGCCCTCGGCGAACGCCACCGTGTGGGCGACGTCCGGCGCCTGGACGTAGGCGAGGAAATCGGCGGCGAGCGGCGAGAGCTGCGGGTTGTTGACGGTGGAGGTGATCTCGATCCACGAGACGCCGCCCTTGCCGTTCATCGGCCCCTTCAGCGGGGTGACGCCGCGCAGGTTCATGTAGCCATCGGCGCGCGCCGGCGAGACCGAGTAGGTGCCGCCGGTCATGTGCAGGTCGATCTCGCCGGAGATCAGCGCCTGGTTCATCGTGGCGATATCGCCGATCAGCTTGGCGCCCTTGAACACCCGCTTCGCCGTTTCCTCGAACTTCGCGAACTCGGCGTCGTCATGCGTCTTGAAGGGGTCGATGCCGGCGACGAGGAAGATGTTGAAGACGTTCCAGTCGTCGGATTCGAGGATGCCGTACTTGCCGGCCAGCGCCGGGTCGTTGAACAGATCCCAGCCCTGTTGCTCGGCGGTGGCGCGGCTGACCTTGTCGGTGTTGACGACGAAGGAATAGGGCCCGAAACGCTGCGCCATGCCGAGCAACTCGGCGCCGTCGTCGCTCATCGCCCACTTGTAGGGCGCCTTGAACGCCGGCAGCATCGTATCGAAGAACGGCTCGAAGCGGGCTTTGTCGAGCGGCTTGATCAGCTTCTCGGGCCACATGATCTTGCGGGCCCAGGGATTGTTGACGTTGATCAGGTCCCACACGTTGGTCTCGCCGGCGCGCAGCCGGTTGATCATGGTGGGATCGTTCGTCAGCGATTCCGCGCGCACCGTGGCGCCCTCGGCGCTGCGGAAGGGGTCCAGCACCTGGGCGGAGTTGTAGCCCTCCCAGCACAGGATGTTCAGTTCCTTCTCGCGGGCCGCGTGGGCGCGCCCGGCGAAGCCGCCGGCTCCGCCGAGGGCGAGCGCCCCCGTCCCCATCAGCTGCAGCACCGTCCGCCTCGAGAACGTCGTCATGCCGGTCTCCTATCGCTCAGGAAGGTTATGTCGTTCAGTGACTTCGGATTGATCGCGGGTGCCAGGGCGGGCCCTCGGAAGGCGCCCCGGAGCGCCCCTCGCTGCCCCTCAGGATGCCCCTGAACGGGCCGGCACACACGCTCCCGAATGTTGGGTTCCTCACCTCTGCTGTTGGAGGCTACACGAAGCTCTGTGGGCTTTACAACATGATTCCCGGGCGCCATTCTGGCTTCCGGGCGCCGGCGAGAGCGCCGTTTTCGGCGGCGTGATGGCCGGGGGACGGGTGGATGGCGGAGGGCGGCGAGTACAGTCCGGAGGCCCTCGTGGACCTCGAGGCGATGGTCCGCGACGGCCTCGCCCGCTGGGGCCTCGGTGCCGGCACGACGATCACGCTGCTCAACGTCTCCGAGAACGCCACCTACCGCATCGACGACCTCGCCGACGGCCGCCGCCTCGTCCTGCGCGTCCACCGCATCGGCTACCGCGACGAACCGCAGATCCGCTCCGAACTCGCCTGGATCGAGGCGCTGAGGGCCGGCGACGTCGTCGAGACGCCGGCCCCGATCGCTGCCCGTGACGGCTCGTTCGTGCAGCGCCTCGTCTCGCCCGGCGGCCGGCCCGATCGCTTCGCCGTCGCCTTCGATTTCGTCACCGGCCGCGAGCCCGACCAGGCCTCCGACCTCGTCGGCTGGTTCCGCAAGCTCGGCCGCATCACCGCGCAGATGCACGAGCATTCGCGCCGCTGGCAGCGGCCCGCGGGCTTCGTCCGCGACGTCTGGGACTTCGAGACGATGCTCGGCGACACGCCGCACTGGGGGCCCTGGCGCGCCGGGCTCGGCCTCGACGATGCCGGCCGCGCCCACCTCGGCCGCGCCGTCGCGCTGATTGGCCGAAGGCTCGAACGCTTCGGCAAGGGATCGTCCCGCTACGGCCTCATCCACGCCGACCCGCGGCTCGCGAACCTCATGGTCGACGGCGACCGGTTGTCGGTCATCGACTTCGACGACTGCGGCTTCTCGTGGTTCGTCTACGACTTCGCCTCCGCCGTCAGCTTCTTCGAGCACGACCCGATCGTTCCCGCCCTGATGGACGCCTGGGTGGAGGGCTACCGCACGGTGGCGCCGCTGTCGCAGGAGGAGGCGGACGAACTCCCCGTCTTCGTCATGCTCCGCCGCATCCTGCTCGTCGCCTGGGTCGCCTCGCACGCCGAGACGCCGACCGCCCAGGAGATGGGCACCGCCTACACCGACGGGGCGCTGACAATGGCCGAGGACCTGCTCGCCCGCTACGGCTGAGCGCCGCCGGCGCGCCGGAACGATAATCCTGGGAAAGCCAGACCCGGGCCCACATACCCTACCAAGGAGAACGCCATGTTCGCTTCGCTCGCCGGCCGCACCGTGATCGTCACCGGGGGAAGCAAGGGCATCGGCCGCGGCATCGCGCTCCGCTTCGGGCGCGCCGGCTGCAAGGTCGCCGTGGTGTCGCGCACCTTGGCCGACGCCGAGAAGGTGGTGGGCGAGATCACCGCCGCCGGCGGCACGGCCGCCGCCTTCGTCGCCGACGTTTCCGGCGAGGCGGCGACGAAGGCGATGGCGAAGGCGGTGCTCGATCGCTTCGGCTCGATCGACATCCTCTGCGCCAACGCCGGCATCTTCCCGGCGGCGAAGCTCGGCAAGATGACGCTGGCGGACTTCGACCACGTCATCAGCACCAACCTGCGCAGCACCTTCCTGTCGGTCGACGCCTGCCTGCCGGCGCTCAAGGCGAGCGGCCACGGCCGCATCGTGCTGACCTCGTCGATCACCGGGCCGATCACCGGCTATCCCGGCTGGTCGCACTACGGGGCGAGCAAGGCCGGCCAACTCGGCTTCATGCGCACGGCGGCGATCGAACTCGCGCCGTGGAACATCACCGTCAACGCGGTGGGGCCGGGCAACATCCGCACGGAGGGCCTTGATGGCCTCGGCCCGGAGTACATCGCCAAGATGGAGGCGTCGGTGCCGATGAAGCGGCTCGGGACGGTCGAGGACATCGCCAATGCGGCGCTGTTCTTCGCCAGCGACGAGGCCGCCTACGTCACCGGCCAGATGATCGTCGTCGACGGCGGCCAGATCCTCCCCGAGTCGCTCGGCGCGCTCGAGGAGATGGATGCCGGCTGAGCCGGCGGGTCTCACTCGCAGTCTGACGCGGGTGGAGTTATCTCGTGCCGGGCGCCGCTGAGCGGCGCCCGCTGTCACATCGCGTCGTAGTCGACCGTCACGCGCTCGGTGGTCGGCTTCGCCTGGCAGGTCAGCACGAAGCCGGCCTCGAGCTCCCACGGCTGCAGCGAGTAGTTGACGTCCATCACCACCGCGCCCTCGGTCACCTTCGCCCGGCAGGTGCAGCACATGCCGCCCTTGCAGGAATAGGGGAGGTCGAGCCCGGCGCGCAGCGCCGCGTCGATCACCGCCTCGCCCTCGGCCACCGGCACGTCCGTGCGGATGCCGTCGACGACGATGGTGGCGACCGCCTTCGGCGTCTCCGCGGCGATGACGGTGGCAGGCCGCCGCGGGGCCGTGGCGACGGCGCCTTCGGCGGGCGTGAAGCGCTCCACGTGCACCGCCGCGCGCGGCAGGCCGGACGCCAGCAGCGCCGCCTCGACGCTGTCCAGCATGCCGGCCGGGCCGCAGACGAAGGCCTCGTCGACGCCGCCCGGCACCATGGCGGCGATCAAAAGCTTCGCCTTGTCGCCGTCGAGGCGGCCATTGAGGATCGAAATGTCCTGGGTCTCGCGCGACAGCACGTGGAACACCGACAGCCGGTCGAGATGGCGGTCCTTCAGGTCCTCGAGCGCCTCGCGGAAGATGATCGAGCCGGTGGCGCGGTTGCCGTAGAACAGGAAGAAGCGGCTCTCCGGCTCGCGCGCCAGCACCGTGCGGATGATCGAGATCACCGGCGTGATGCCCGAGCCGCAGGCAAAGCCCACATAGGTCTTTTTCGCCGCCGGCGCCGGGGCGTGGGCGAAGCGGCCCATCGGCGGCATCACCTCGACGATGTCGCCGGGCTTCAGGCCGGTGTTGGCGAAGGAGGAGAACGCGCCGCCGTCGACGCGCTTCACGGCAATGCGCAGTTCGCCGTCGTCGAGGCCCGACGAGATCGAGTAGGAGCGCCGCACCTCCTCGCCGTCCATCACCGTGCGCACGGTGAGGTACTGGCCGGGGGTGAAGGCGAAGGTCTCCTTCAGCGCCTCGGGGACAGTGAAGGAGATCGACACGGCGTCGGCCGTCTCGCGACGGAGGTCGCGGATTTCGAGGGCGTGGAAGCGGGGGGTGGGCGCCATGACGGGCCTCCGATGGTCCTGATCAGCCTTCACAGGCACTTGAAGTGGTCGAAGGGCTCGCGGCAGGCGAGGCAGCGCCACAGCGCCTTGCAGGCGGTGGAGCCGAACTCGGCGAGCTTCTCGGTGTCGGTGGACTGGCAGCGCGGGCAGGCGATGGTCTCGACGCCGAACAGGGCGCGGCGCGAGGCCTTCGGCGGTGGCGGCGCGATGCCGTACTCGGTGAGCTTGCGGCGGCCCTCGGCGGTGATCCAGTCGGTCGTCCACGCCGGCGACAGCACCGTGCGGACGCGGGCGTCGGGCAGGCCGGCCCGCGCCAGCGCCGTCTCGACGTCGAGCGCGATCATCGCGGTGGCCGGGCAGCCGGTGTAGGTCGGCGTCAGCAGCACCTCGAGGCTGCCGTCGGCGGCGATCTCGACGCCGCGCAGCACGCCGAGGTCTTCGAGGTTCAAGACCGGCACCTCGGGGTCGAGCACCGAAGCCGCAGCCGCCCAAGCGCGGGCGCGCAGCCCTTCGGTTCCGGCGCGGGCGCCCTCGCCGGTCGCAGGCGCGGGGCCCGGCTCGACGAGGCGGGCAGCCATCACCACGTCGCTCCCGGATAGGTGCGCGGCAGCGACTGCATCTCGGCGAGCAGATGGCCGAGGTGCTCGGTATGGCGGCCGCTGCGGCCGCCGGTCTGGACGCCGAGCCCGGCCGGCCGCGTCAGCGTCGCCTCGGCCAGCACCGCGTCGGCGGTGGCGTCCCAGGCAGCGCGCAGGCTCGCCGGGTCGACGGCAGCACCCGTCTCGACGACGGCACGCTCCATCGCGTCCACCTCGAAGAGTTCGCCGGTGTAGATCCACAAGGCCTCCAGCGCGTCGGCGGCGCGGGCGTGGCTCTCCTCGGTGCCGTCGCCGAGGCGGATCAGCCATTCAGCGGCGTGGCGCAGGTGGTAGGCGCTCTCCTTCTCCGCCTTGGCGGCGATCTCGGCGAGCCGCGGGTCGGAGGACGCCGTCATCGCCCGCCAGTAGGGGTCGGCGAAGGCGGCATAGAGGAACTGCCGGACGATCGTCTCGGCGAAGTCGCCGTTCGGCTGCTCGACCAGCAGCAGGTTGCGGTACTGGCGGCTGTCGCGCAGGAAGGCCAGCGCATCCTCGCCGTGGCCCGAGCCCTCGATCTCGCCGGCATAGGCATAGAGGGCGCGGGCCTGGCCGATGAGGTCGAGGGCGACGTTCGCGAGTGCGATGTCCTCCTCCAGCATCGGCGCGTGGCCGCACCACTCCGACAGCCGGTGGCCGAGAACCAGCGCGTCGTCGGCGCGCCGGAGCACGGTGCCGACGAGGGGCGTCTCGGAGAGGGTGATCGAGGTGGTGGGCATGGGGTGTTTCCGGCAGTGGGCAGTCGGCAATGGGCAGTGGGGCGGCGTGCCGCGGTTAGGTGCGCTGCCCCGCGGGGCTCACATGTGGCCGACTTCGTCGGGGATCTCGTAGAAGGTCGGGTGGCGGTAGATCTTCGAGGCGGTGGGCTCGAACATCATCTCCTTCTCCGACGGGTCGGAGGCGGTGATGGCGTTCGACGGCACCACCCAGATCGACAGCCCCTCGCCGCGCCGCGTGTAGACGTCGCGCGCCGCCTGCAGCGCCATCTCGGCGTCCGCCGCATGCAGCGAGCCGACGTGCTTGTGCGACAGCCCGTTGCGGGAGCGGATGAACACCTCCCAGAGCGGCATCCTGGCTTCGGTCATGGCGATGTCCTCGTCGTTTCCTGTCCGGCCACTGCGGCAGTTCACGGGGGCGAGAGCCGCGTCGCCGTCATGGCCGCTGTTCTTTCAGTCGTCATGCCCCGGCTCGACCGGGGCATCCATCCGAGTCGTCACGCCCGGATGGATCGCCCGGTCAAGCCGGGCGATGACGGAGGAGAGGGATTGAGGCGCCCACTTCCACCGCCGGCCCGCTCTGCAAAGGACCGCGTCCGTTGCAGCCCTCGGGCCGCGCCGCCCCTCAAGCCGCCCGCTTCTCCGCTTCCGCCTTCCGCGCCCGGCGCTTCTCGGCGTAGGCGAGGGCCGCCTCGCGGACCCAGGCGCCGTCGGCGTGGGCCTTGCGGCGCACCCGCAGGCGGTCGCGGTTGCACGGGCCGTTGCCGGCGAGCACCTGGCGGAACTCCTCCCAGTCGATCTCGCCGAAGCGCCAGTGACCGGAGGCCTCGTCGAAGGCGAGCTTCGGATCGGGGATCGTCAGCCCGAGGAAGTGCGCCTGCGGCACGGTGGCGTCGACGAACTTCTGGCGCAGCTCGTCATTGGAGAAGCGCTTGATCTTCCAGCGCGTCGAGGCGTCCGAATGCTGGCTCTCGCCGTCCGGCGGGCCGAACATCATCAGGCACGGCCACCACCAGCGGTTCAAGGCGTCCTGGGCAAGCGCCTTCTGCTCGGGCGTGCCGGCCGAGAGCGTCAGCATGATCTCGTAGCCCTGGCGCTGGTGGAAGCTCTCCTCCTTGCAGATGCGGATCATCGCCCGCGCGTAAGGGCCATACGAGCAGCGGCAGAGCGGGATCTGGTTCATGATCGCCGCGCCGTCGACGAGCCAGCCGATGGCGCCGATGTCGGCCCAGGTCAGCGTCGGGTAGTTGAAGATCGAGGAATACTTCGCCTTGCCGGACAGGAGCTGGTCGACCACCTCCTCGCGCGACACGCCGAGGGTCTCGGCGGCGGCGTAGAGGTAGAGGCCGTGGCCGCCCTCGTCCTGCACCTTGGCGAGCAGCGCCGCCTTGCGCTTCAGCGACGGCGCGCGGGTGATCCAGTTTCCCTCGGGCAGCATGCCGACGATCTCGGAATGGGCGTGCTGGGAGATCTGGCGGACGAGGGTGCGCCGGTAGGCCTCGGGCATCCAGTCGTTCGGCTCGATGCGCTGCTCGTCGTCGACGCGCGCCTGGAAGGCGGCGGACTTCGCGGTGTCTTCCGCATTCAGAGGCTGCGCGACGGCGTCCCGCGCATTGAGGGCCTGAGTGTACATCGGCACGCTCCTCCCGAAGGCTTGTTCCCCTCAATATGTCACGGAATTTTTCAAGTTCAAGTTTTTTCGTAACACGTTTGGGTGTGCAAGGCGCGCGCCGCCCCCTGCAAGCCGCCCCCTGCAAGCCGCCCCCTGCAAGCCGCCCCTGCAAGCCGCCCTCCGCAAGCCGACCCCTCGAAGCCGCCCCCTGAAAGCGCCCTGCTGCTCCGCCTTGCTCGTCCCCCTCCGTAGTCATTCCCGGCCTTGTGCCGGGAACCCATGCGAGGCCACCGAGCTGGATGCACCCTCGTGGGCCGTGGTGGCTGCCGAGAGGAATGGGTTCCCGGGACAAGCCCGGGAATGACCCGGGAGAGGTAGGCGGACCGAGAGTTGACGGCCGGCGAGAGCGCCTGCGCCCCTCACCCGCCCTCGCCGAACCTCCGATGAAAGCCGGCGTCCGGCGGCGGCAGCGGGCCGCGGTCGTCGACGGCGTGCGCGTCGAGCCAGCGCTCGGACGCGCGCACCAGCCGCCGGTAAACCTGGGCGCAGAGCGCGCGCGCCGCCGGCGCCGGCCAGTCGTCCGGGCAGAGGGCAGCCGGCAGCAGCGGGTCCTTGAGGATGGCGCGACGATATTCGTGGACGAGCAGGATGCGGGCGATCAGCGCCTCGAGGTCGGTGAACGCCGCGCCCCCCTCGAGCGCCGCCGCCACCGGGCCGACGGCGTCCACGACCTGGGCGTAGCGCTCCGCCACCTCCGCAAGCGGCCAGGCGAGCGCCGCGAGCCGCCGCAGCGTCTCCGGCTCCCCCGTCGCCGTCAGCACCAGGGCGCCGTCGTCGCCGTCGCCGGCGAGCGCGCCATCGGCGCGGTCGCCCGCAAGCCCGCCGGCGGTGCGCTCGCCGGGGGCCGCCGCGCTGCCACCCGTCTCCGGCGTCACCGCCACCGTGGGCGCGAGCGTGCCCCAGCCGGCATCCGTGAGTGCGCCGCGCAGCGCCGCCCGGTCGCCGTTCGGCGCCATCACCGCGAGCCGGAGTGCGCCAGTCCACGGCGCCGGCGCGCCGCCATAGATGCGCCGGGTGGCGTCGGCGAAGGTGGCGCGGCCCTTCTCCGACAGCCGGTAGTAGCTGTTGCGGCCGATCTTCTCCCGCATCAGCCAGCCGTCGGCGGAAAGCCGCGACACCGCCGTGCGGACGACGCCGTCGCCGACCCCCATCGCCCGGAAGATCTCGATCAGCGTGCCGAGCCACACCGTGCCACCGCGCGGCACGATGGCGTCGCCGAAGATCGTCACGATCAGCGAGCCGGTGCGCGACGGCGCCGCGGCGAGGCGGCCGAGCAGGGACGAGAGGATGGAGGCGGACGGCATCGGGGCTCCGGCTGGGAACGCGTCGCGGCATAGCACGCGGGCGCCGGGGCCGGGAGGAGGTCACGCGATCGGCAGAACGCTCGTGTACTTTACCTGGCCGAGGGCAAAACTCGATTCGATCGACTGCACGCCGTCGAGCCGCGTCAGCTTGCTCTTCAGGAACGCCTCGTAGGCCTCGAGGTCCGGCACGACGACGCGCAGCAGGTAGTCGCGCGGGCCGGTCATCAGATAGCACTCCAGCACCTCCGGCCACCGGCCGATGGCGGCGGCGAAGCGGTCGAGTTCCTCCTCGCGCTGGCGCTCGAGCTTCACCGACACGAACACGCTGACCGGCAGCCCCACCGCCTTCTGGTCGACGACGGCGACATAGCGGCGGATGATGCCCGCCTCCTCCAGCAGGCGGATGCGCCTGAGGCATGGCGAGGCGGTGAGCCCGACCCGCTCGGCGAGCTCCTGCGCGGTGATCCGCCCCTCCTGCTGCAGCACGGTCAGGAGTTTTCGGTCGATGGCGTCGAGGGTGGGGGGTGTCATGAGGGGCGCTACCTGCTGTTGTTTGCCGCGCGCACTT
>CALRZT010000109.1:0-12862 GCA_943372725.1 Pseudoxanthobacter soli DSM 19599 | reverse complement strand
AAGCGGACGAGATCGTCGGCGGTGACGCGCACGAAGGCGCCGGGGGAGGTCATCGCGGGTCGTCCTTCGGCAGGGCGGCGGGCAGCCGGGGCGGGAGCGCGAGAGTGTCGATCCGGCGGCTGGAGATCAAGCCCGAGTACGAGCGTATGAACCGGCGGGCACCGGAGATTTCCACCGCGTTGGCCCGAACGCATCCCCCGGCGCCGCATTCTGTGGTGGACGGCGGTTGCTCGCCGCACGCGAGCGGTTGCACGACGGCATGGCCGGAGCAGATGCTGCCGGCCGGCCGGGCAGAGGAGATGCGGACATGGCGAAACGGGCGGCGGCGGGTGAGATCCGCGTCGGCATCGGCGGCTGGACCTTCGAGCCCTGGCGCGACACCTTCTATCCGAAGGGCCTGAAGCAGGCGCGCGAGCTCGAGTATGCGAGCCGCCAGGTCACGGCGATCGAGATCAACGGCACCTACTACGGCGCCCAGAAGCCCGAGAGCTTCGCCCGCTGGCACGACGAGGCGCCGGACGACTTCGTCTTCGCGGTGAAGGGCCCGCGCTTCGCCACCAACCGCAAGGACCTGTCGCTGTCGGCCGCCTCGGTCGAGCGCTTCCTCACCGGCGGCGTGCTGGAGCTCAAGGACAAGCTCGGCCCCATCAACTGGCAGTTCCTGCCGACGAAGGCCTTCGTGGCCGAGGACTTCGCCGCCTTCCTGAAGCTGCTGCCGGCGGAGCTCGAGGGCCGGGCGCTCCGCCACGCCGTCGAGGTCCGCCACCAGAGCTTCGTCACACCCGACTTCGTCGCGCTTGCCCGCGAGCACGGCGTCGCCATCGTCGTGGCCGATTCCGACGAGCACCCGCAGATCGCCGACCTCACCGCGCCCTTCGTCTACGCCCGCCTGCAGCGGGCGAGCGAGACGGAGGAGCACGGCTATGCCGCCGCCGATCTCGACGCCTGGGCCGAGCGCGCCCGCACATGGGCGGCCGGCGGCGCCCCCGATGGCTTGTCGACGGCTGCCGGCGCGCAAGCAAATCACAAGCAAGCTGAACAAAAGCTGAAAGCTGTATCTCGTGATGTCTTCATTTTCATGATCAATGGTCACAAGCCGAAGGCTCCAGCCGCCGCGAGGGCGCTGATCGAGCGTTTTGGATCGTCGTCGCGGTGATCGAAGTCTGGTGAACACGCATTACAAAAGCTTAATGATTGCCGGTAAAAAGCAAAATGTGACGCGCAACACAGTGCTGAATACTCTGGCGTGGTGATCTCCACCTCGCTGCCTACACACCCTATCTCGGGATGCGGCAGACGAGGTGAACGATCATGAAGATGCTGAGTGCTTCCGCTGTCGCGATGTCCGTCGTGCTCGCGACCACCGCCGCCCAGGCGGACATTCTCGCCTCGGCGACGAACGTCGAGGATCAGGGCTTCGTTGCCGGGGCGCCGTTTCTCGTGACCGTCGACGGTCAGGACGAGAAGGACACGATCAGGTTCAGCACATCGAAGGCCGGGCCGGTGATCGTGACGTTCTACGCCGAGTGCGCGGTCAACGGCGCCCCCGACGCCTACGTCGACATCGACATCCTCGTCGATCCGGCCGGCAGCGGCGGCTTCGCTCCGATCCCGCCGACCAACGACAACAACGCGATGTGCAGCGGTTTCGCCGGAGGTCCTGACAGGATCGGCGGTCGCTGGGTCAGCGCTGTGTCTGCCGGTGTCGTCAACCTGCCGAAGGGCAATCACAAGGTGCGCGTCAGCGGCCAGTTCTTCGGCGAAGGCACCGTGCTTCTCGACGACATCCTGTTGTCCGTCGAGAACTGACGACGAGAAGAACGGCTGAGCTCGATGCCGAACTCGAGGCGCCTGGCGCCGACGGGGCCGGGCGCCGGCTGCATTCCTTCAGTATTCCTTCGTCTGATCGGTGACGCGCAGCACAGTCTGACCCGGCTGTCTGTGATGTCGTTCACTTCGCCGACCTCGGGAGAATCGGGGCGGCGTCAGCATCAGGGGAGGAATACTGCCATGAAGACTTTCGCCATGAGCGCCGCGGCCATCGCGGCGGCGCTCACCGTCGGCACCGCGCGCGCGGACATTCTCGCTACCTCGGTCAACGCCTCTTCGCAGGTCTTCGACGCGGGCTCGATCGTCGCCGTGGTGCTCGACGGCTTCGAGAACAAGAATACGATCAAGTTCACGACGTCGAAGGCCGGACCCGTCGTCATCACCTTCTATGCCGAATGCGCGGTCGACGGGCAGCCCAGCGACTGGATGGACGTCGACATTCTCGTCGATCCGGCGGGCGCCGGTGGCTTCGCCGCGATCCTGCCGACCAGCGACGACAACGCCATGTGCACCGGGGCAGAGACGATGCCGGACGGTGACGACGACCGCTGGGTGGGCGCCGTCGTCGCCGGCGTCGTCGACCTGCCGAAGGGGACCCACAAGCTCAAGGTGCGGGCCTACCTCTATGGCGAGGGCTTCGGCCAGCTCGACGACATCCTGCTCACCGTTCAGGACTGAGCGCCGTCAGGGGAGGGGCGGCCCGAGGATCGAAGGGCCGCCCGCCACTGCGACACCGCCCGAGCCGTGTGGTCGGGGCGGAACGCATCCCGCCCGCCGCTGTTACGCCTCTCTGAGGTCAACGCAGCGAGGCGGCCACATTGCAGATCGAGCGACCTATCGACCCTATGGGCAACCAACGGGCGGCTGGGGGTCGGTGAGGTCGTTGATCAGTCACTCGACGCGCCAGCGCGCCGTCGGAGCCGTCCCGGGCCAGCTCGTCCCGGCGGCCGGCGACACCTGGCTGCTGCCGACGATCGTCCGCTCCGAGATCGACCGGCAGGCCGGCGTCCCGCAGATCGTGACGATGGAAGACTCCACCAACTGCATCCACGCCTCGCGCGGCCAGTGGGAGCCGCCCCACGGCGACCTCCTGTCGGAGCCGGCGATCGTCGCCGGTCTGGCCTAAGCGACGCTGGCGCCGAACCCGCATCCGCCTCGGCATCGCCGAGGGCGGCGATGCGCGCCTCACCACCGTCGCCGGCGATGGCATTGACCGCACCCTCGGTGGCCTGCAGGTGATCGACTACCCCCGCCCGACCGGCACCTGTGCCGGATACTACCCGGAGCTCAACGTCCTCATCCCGCTCTGGCACCACGACGCGCAGAGCAAGACGCCCGCCGCCAAATCGGTGCCGGTCCGCGCCGCGGCCGACGGCGCAGCCCCCGAATAGCGGACGGCACGCAGCCCGATAGGCGCACTCCGCAGCCCTCACGACCGATGGCGCCACACTGTCCCGCTTGACACATAGTTCAACGTCGAACTATAACGTTCAACATTGAACTAATTCGGATGGTCGTCATGGTCTCCCGACGTCGCTTCTTCGCTGTCGCCGCCGGTGCGCTCGTCGTGGTCGGCGGCGGTGCTTCCGCCTTCCTGCTCACCCGCGAGCCGCACGCCGCGCGGGCGCCCTGGGAAGCGGCCGCCGTCGCCGACCTGCCCGACGACGCCCGGCTGCGGGCGCTGGCGCTGGCGATCCTCGCGCCCAATCCCCACAACCGGCAGCCCTGGCTGTTCGAACTCGTCGGCGACGACACGATCGCAGTCTACTGTGATCTCGATCGGCGGCTGCCGGAGACCGACCCCTTCGACCGCCAGATCACCATCGGCTTCGGCTGCTTCCTCGAGCTTCTCGCGATGGCCGCTGCCGCCGACGGCCACGCCGCCGAGATCACGCTGTTCCCGGAGGGCGAGCCGCAGCCGCGCCTCGACGGGCGCCCCGTCGCGGTCGTGACGTTCGCACGCACCGGCGCGCCGCCGCCCGACCCGCTGTTCGGCCACCTGCGCGACCGCCGCTCCAACAAGGAGCCCTTCGATACGTCCCGGCCGGTTCCGGCCGAGGCGCTCGCCGCCCTCGTCGCGGCGGCGCCCGATCTCTCCCGCGCCTCCGCCGCGCCGGACCTCGTCGAGGCCCTGCGCGCGCTTACCTTCCGCGCCTTCGAGATCGAGGCGGCGACGCCGCGAACGCACCTCGAGAGCATCCGGCTGCTGCGCATCGGCAAGGCCGAGATCGAGGCCTCGCCGGACGGCATCGACATCGGCGGCGCCGTGCCGGAACTCCTCGCCACAGCCGGTCTGCTCACCCGCGAGGCCGCCGCCGACCCGGCGTCGACCGCATTTGCCCAGACGACGGCGATGTACCGCGAGATCATGCACACCGGCATGGCCTATGTCTGGCTGGTGACGGCGGGCGACACCCGCGCCGACCAGATCGCCGCCGGCCGCGCCTGGGTGCGCGTCAACCTCGCCGCAACCGCCGCCGGGCTGTCGGCGCACCCGGTCAGTCAGGCCCTGCAAGAATATCCGGAGATGCAGGGGGAGGCGCAGGCGCTCACGACCCTGCTCGACGTGTCCGGCGACACGGCCCGCGTGCAGATGCTCGGCCGCATCGGCTATGGTCCGGCGGTACCGCCGAGCCCGCGCTGGCCGGTCGAGACGAGGATGCGCCCTGCGTGACCACCGCCGATCCCGTCGTCTTCGCCGTCTTCAACGAGATCGGCATCATCGACCAGCTGGCCCAGGCGCGCCTCGCCAAGGTGCTGCCGGACGGGCTGCTGGTGCCGCACTTCACCCTGCTCAACCACCTCGTGCGAGTCGGCGACGGCCGCAGCCCCGTCGACATCGCCCGTGCCTTCCAGATCACCAAGGGGGCGGTGACGAACACGCTGCAGCGCCTCGAAGCCCGCGGCCTCGTCCAAATCGCGCCCGACCCCGACGACGGCCGGGGCAAGCGCGTCTTCCTGACGCCGGCGGGCCGCGCCGCCCGCGAGCGCTGCATCGCCGCCGTCGCCGATCTATTCTCCGACATCCACGGCCCCCTGGGCGATGGCCCGTTCGTCGCCGCCCTGCCGTTCCTGCGCGACTTGCGCCAGCGTCTCGACAAGGCGCGCGACTGAGCGGCCGCCGGATCCGGCCCGCCCTCTGCCGCGCACGGGCGGCTTGATCCCCGCACCCTGCGATGCGTGGATGGCGGGCGCCCGCGACCGCGGGCCGCGCCAGCCCGGGGGCCCCATGCACGCCGATCTCGCCGACACTCACATCGCCGTCCTCGGAGCGGGCCTAGTCGGCGTCGGCTGGGCGGCGCTGTTCGTCCACCACGGCGCGACCGTTGCCGTCTGGGACCCTGTCGCGGCCGCGCTCGACGCGGCGGAGAGCCGCATGGCCGCTCCCCTCGCGGCGCTCTCGCGGCTGTCGCCGGAAGCCGGGCCGCGCGGACGGCTGTCGTTCACGCCATCGCTTGCCGAGGCGGTGTCGGACGCCGATCTGATCCAGGAGAACGCGCCGGAGAAGATCCCGCTGAAGCACGCCCTCTATGCCGAGGTGGAGGCGGCGGCACCCGGGACGGCGATCATCGCCTCCTCGACCTCCTCGCTCACCTGGTCCGAACTCGCGCCCGGTCTGCGCCGACCGGAACGCCTCATCACTGCCCATCCCTTCAACCCGCCGCACCTGGTGCCGCTGGTCGAGCTCTACGGCGTCGACGCCGCCGTCCTCGATCGCGCCGAGGCGATCTACAGGGCGGCCGGGCGACGGCCGGTGCGGCTGAAGAAGGACGCCACCGGCCACATCGCCAACCGCCTTGCCTCGGCGCTGTGGCGCGAGGCGGTCAACATGGTCGCCGAGGGCATCGCCGACGTCGAGGCGATCGACGAGGCCCTCGTCCACGGGCCGGGCCTGCGCTGGTCGGTGGTCGGCACCCACATGGCCTACCACCTCGGCGGCGGCCCCGGCGGCATCGAGGCCTATTTGGAGCACCTCGGCCCCAGCCAGGAGCGCCGCTGGGCGAGCCTCGGCAACCCGCGCCTGACGCCCGCGGTGCGCGCTGCCCTGATCGAGGGCGTCGCCCGCGAGGCCGCCGGCCGCGACATCGCCACGCTCGAAGCCGAGCGCGACGAGGCCCTCATCCGCGCCCTGCGCGCGCGGGGAGGGGAGTCGCAAGGCTGATCGCGGCGGGGGGACTGCCGAGCGGAACAGGCGCGCCCGACGGAGCCGCCGCTGAGGCCAGCCGCGGCCCTGCGGCGATCGACACGCTGGATTCACGCGGCCGGGAATGCTTGTCTTCCGCTGTGCCTGTCTTCCGCGGCACGGTGCGACGACGTCCGGCGCCGCGCGGTCCGGCGGTGGCGGCAGTGGGATCTCGGGAGAACGACGTCATGCCGCTCCTCGTCCGCTTCCTCCTCCGGCACGCCCTGATCGGCTTCGCGGTGGCGCTGGTGTTCGTCGCGGCGCTGCTCGCCTTCGACGTCGCCCGCCTCGGCACCCTGGTGTTGGCGTCGCCGTCCGGCGGCATCGCCGTGGCGGCGCTGACCTTCGCCCTCGGCCTCACCTTCGGCAGCGTGCAGATGGGCGTCGCGGTCATGCTGCTCGGCGAGGACGCCGACCGGCCGACCCGCGGCGGCGGCCGCCGTGCCGGCCTCGGCCCCGCCGTCCAACGGCTCGCCCCGGTCGTTGCCCGGAGGAAGTGACCGGCGTTGCGCGGTAGCGGCTACGCGTTCTAACGCCCGCCCGCTCTCCGTCCGTCCGTGCGGCGCCCATCATGGGTGAGACGGCTTGGCGCCGTCCGGCCCCGCACTCGATCGACGAATATCTCGGCCAACTCCGTGGGCCGCGGACGAAGTTCTTTCGCTCTGATGCGAATGCATTTCAGATTTAGTCTTTAGCTGAACTCCGGAGGTTTCCGGAGTGGCGCGTTGGCGCATTCAAATCGCACAGCAGAAGCCAGATATCCGGGGAGAGCAGACGCAACAAGTCTGCGCGCAATATTCAATCAGAACGGGAGTAAAGCCGATGAGGCGTGTTTGTCTCGCATTGGCGCTCGGTCTCGCCGCCGTTGGCACGGCCACCGCCGATACCGACGTGCGCACGCTCGCCGACAGCTGCGCGATCTGCCACGGCACCGACGGCAAGCCGCCGCGCGACGGCCTCGACCGGCTTGCCGGCATGCGCTCGTCGGAATTCGTCGAGGAGATGCGCGAGCTCCGGGACGACCCCGACGAGGGCCGGCTGATGTCGGTGATCGCCCGCGGCTATTCGGACGCGGAGATCCGCGCCATGGCCGACTACTTCGCCAAGCTGCGCTGAGCGGCGGGAGAACACGACCATGACCGGGATCACCCGCCGCGGCTTTGCCGCTCTCGTCGGCGCCGCCGCCGCCCTGCCACTCTTCGGCACCGCGCTCGCGAGCGCCGCCCGCACGCCTCGCATCGTCGTCATCGGCGGTGGCTTCGCCGGCGCGACCTTCGCCAAATATCTCCGCCGCGCCATGCCGAGTGCGCGCATCACGCTCGTGGAGCCGAAGAAGTCCTATGTCTCCTGCGTCTATTCCAACGAGGTGGTGGTCGGGCTGTCGACCCTCAAGCCGCTCACCGTCGGCTATGCCGCCCTGGCCGAGGCCTATGGCATCCGCCACGTCCGGCGGTCGGCGGTGGCGATCGATCCGGTCGCCCGGCGCGTGACGCTCTCGTCCGGCGACAAGCTTCCCTACGACAAGCTCGTCGTCGCCCCCGGCATGGCCTACCGCTACGACGCCCTGCCGGGCTGGAACGAGGAGACGGCGGCGCTGCTGCCGGCGGCCTGGCACGCCGGGCCGGAGACGACGCAGCTCGCGGCCAGGCTGAAGGCGATGCCGAACGGCGGCACGGCGATCATCACGGTGCCGCCGGCCCCCTACCGCTGCCCGCCGGCGCCCTACGAGCGGGCGAGCCTGTTCGCCTGGTACCTGAAGCGCAACAAGCCGGCGGCCAAGGTTCTGATTCTCGACGCGAACGAGACCTTCCCGAAGCAAGCACTGTTCGAGGAGGGCTGGGCGAAGCTGTTTCCCGGCATGGTCACCCGGATCCCTGGCTCGCAGGGCGGAGCCGTGCAATCGGTCGACGCCGTGGCGATGCGGGTCGAGGCCGGCGCCGGCAGCTTCTCGGGCGCGGTCATCAACGTCATCCCGCCGCAGCGGGCGGGCGATCTCGCGACCGCCGCGGGCCTGACGGACGAGACGGGCTGGTGCCCGGTTAATCCGCGCACCTTCGCCTCGAAGCTCGTCCCCGACGTCTACGTGCTGGGCGACGCGGCGGCGAGTGGCCTGCCGAAGTCGGCGACGTCGGCCAATGCCGGCGCCAAGGTCGCCGCCCTCGCGATGGCAAAGACGCTGTCCGGCCAGCCGGTCACGGACCCCTTGTTCATCAACACCTGCTACAGCCGCCTGGCGCCGGACTACGCGATCGGCATCGCCAGCGTCTTCGGGGTGGATCCGACGAGCGGCGCGATCGTGGTGCGCAACACCGGCACCGGCACGAGCCCGCTCGGCGCCTCGCTCGGCTACCGCAAGGAGGAGGCCGAGGACGCCGACAAGTGGTTCCGCGCGCTGATGTCGGACACCTTCGCCTGACGTGCCGCACCGGACCCGGTTCGCCGGGTCCAGTGCGCCCGGGCCCTTGAGGGCTCAGACCGCCGTGCCGACGAGGGCGCCGATGGCGGCCGTGGCGGCCATCGCCAGCGCCCCCCAGAACGCCACTCGCAGCGCCGGCTTCACCATGCCGGCGCCGCCGGCGCGCGCCCCGACGGCGCCGAGCAGCGCGAGGAAGGCGACCGAGGCGGCCGAGACCGCCGGTGCGAGGAGGTCGGCCGGCGCGATCACCGCGACGATGATCGGGAAGGCGGCGCCGACCGCGAAGGTCGCCGCCGAGGTGAGCGCCGCCTGCACCGGCCGGGCACTGACGATCTCGGAGATACCGAGCTCGTCGCGGGCGTGGGCGGCCAGCGCGTCGCCCTTCATGAGCTCCTCCGCCACCTGCCGGGCGAGCCCCGGCGACAGTCCGCGCTCCACATAGATCTGCGCGAGCTCGTCGGTCTCTAAGGCGGGGGAGGTGGCGAGCTCGAGGCGCTCGCGCGCGAGGTCGGCGTTCTCGGTGTCGGATTGCGACGACACCGAGACGTATTCGCCGGCCGCCATCGACATCGATCCGGCGACGAGCCCGGCGACGCCGGCGACGAGCACGTCGCCGGGCGCGGTGGCGGCCGCCGCGACGCCGACGATCAGGCTGGCGGTCGAGATGATGCCGTCGTTCGCCCCGAGCACGGCCGCCCTGAGCCAGCCGATGCGCTGGATCATGTGTCCTTCGACGTGGCTTCGACCCATCACGACCTCTCCCGTGGGCGGCGTGGCGGCCCGGGTGCCGGGCCGCCACGGTCATTCCGTCGCTTCGGTGCGGCCCGGATGCCGGGCCGTCACGCTCATTGCGTCTTATCGGCCCGCTTGCGGCCGGTGACCATCGCTGCGACGAGGTTCTCGCCGTGTGCGACACTCGCGACGAGGACGCCGGCGATGTGCAGTCCGATCAGCACGATCGTCATGTTGACCGCGATCTCGTGCGCCTCCTCGACCCACTCGACGCCCCAGAATGCGTCCATCGTCATCATGATGCCGGTGCCGCAGATCACCGACAGCATGAGGAGGAGGGCGAGGATCATCGCCCCGCCGGCCGGGTTGTGGCCGATATGGCGCTGCGCCCGCAGGCGCGCGGTGTCGAAGATGTGGGCGACGACGACGGCCGGGTGGTGGACGAAGTCCGTGAAGCGCGCGTGCGTACTGCCGAACAGGCCCCAGAAGACGCGAAAGACGAGGAGGCCGACGATCGTGTAGCCGGCGATCTCGTGGACCTTCTGGAGTTCGTCGCCGGTCGCCCACGCCGTCACGAAGGCCGCGACCAGCGACCAGTGAAAGATGCGGACGAGCGGGTCCCACACCCTGACGGTGCGCGGTTCCCCGGTGTGGCCGGAGGATGCCGACGGCAGGACGCCGCCGGCTCCGGCCTTCTCGGATGAGAAGGCGTCCATCAGTCGTCCCCCTCCTCCGACTTGACGACGGCGCCGGTGACCGGGTCGACGTCGGCCTCGAAGCGCTTGCCGTCCTTGTCGAGGGCGTAGACTTCGTAGCCGTTGTCCTCGACCTTGACCTGGCGGACGTCATAGCCCTGCTTCGTGAAGGTCTCTTTGACCTGCTCGACGGTCATCCACTGGTCGCGGGGCGCCGCAGGCGTATCGTCGGAAGCGAAGGCGGTGCCGGTGTAGGCGGCGAGGGCGGCCAGCAGAGCGGCGGCGCCGGCGGTGGCGATCAGGCGCTTGTGCATCGGGTTTCTCCTGTCTGGTCGAACGGCACCCGCCGTCCGATGCCGCAGACACTGCCCGAGCCGCCCTGACGCCCCGCTGATCGCCATTGTCAGCGAGCTGTCAGCCACGCGGGCGCAAGAGGGGACCGAGACAGGACCGTCATGACCCGCCGCATCGCCCGCACCGCGCTCGTCCTCTTGCTCCCGCTCGTCCTCGCGGCGGGCGGTCCGGCGCGCGCCGACGACGACGGCGACGACGACCACGATACGGCCCGCCGTGCCCGCGAGGCCGGCGACGTGCTGCCGCTGGCGTCCCTGCGTGACCGCGTCGCGGCCGAACTCGGCGGACGCATCGTCGGCGTCGAGTTCGAAGGTCACGGCGGTGCCTACTTCTACGAGTTCAAGCTGCTGATGCCCGACGGGCGGCTCCGCGAAGTGGAAGTCGACGCGCGCACCGGCGGCGTCATCGCATCGGAGGCGGAGTGATGCGCAGCCTCCTCGTCGAGGACGAACCGCGCATCGCCGCCGACGTCGCGGCGGCGCTCGCCAATGCCGGCTTCCTGGTCGACACGGCCGTGGACGGCGAGGACGCCTGGTTCCGCGGCGACACCGAGGACTACGACCTCGTCGTCCTCGACCTCGGCCTCCCCCACATGGACGGGCTGACGGTGCTGAAGCGCTGGCGGGCGGCGGGGCGCGTCATGCCGGTGCTGTTGCTGACGGCGCGCGGCACCTGGGCCGAGCGCGTCGAGGGCATCGACGCCGGCGCCGACGACTACCTGCCGAAGCCGTTCCGCATGGAGGAGCTCGTCGCCCGTGCCCGCGCCCTCGTGCGCCGGGCCGCCGGCCACGGTGCGCCGGTGATCGAGGCGGGTCGGCTCCGCCTCGACGCCCGCCAGATGCGGGTGACGGCCGACGGCGTGCCGGTGCCGCTGTCGCCGCTCGAATACCGCCTCGTCGCTTACCTGATGCACCACAAGGGCCGCGTCGTTCCGGCGCCGGAACTTCTCGAGCACCTCTACGGCGACGACGACGCCCGCGAGGCGAATGCGCTCGAGGCGGTGGTGACGCGGCTCCGCCGCAAGCTCGGCGCGGCGGCGATCGAGACGCGCCGCGGCTTCGGCTACCTGATCGCCGACGGCGCTCCATGACGCCGGGGCGCCAGCGCCAGGGCTCGCTCCGCCTCCGGCTGCTCGTCGCCGGCGCGCTGTCGATCCTCGTCGCGCTCGCCCTCTCGGCGTTCGGGCTGACACTCCTGTTCGAGCGCCATGTCGAGCGGCGCGTCGCCGCCGAACTCGCCGTCTATCTCGACCAGATCACGGCCGGGCTCGACCGCGGCCCGAGCGGGGCGCTCGTGCTGACGCGGCCGCCGGCCGATCCGCGCTTCGACACGCCGCTCTCGGGTCTCTACTGGCAGGCCGGCGTCGGCGACGAGCGGCTGCGTTCCCGCTCGCTGTGGGACGAGACGCTCGCGCTGCCGCCGGACACGCTCGCTGATGGCGCGGTGCACGAGCACCGCATCGCCGGACCGGACGGCGCCGCGCTGCTGGCGCTCGAGCGCAGCGTCACGCTGCCGGCCCGGCTCGGTGGCGGCGCCCTTCGCGCCGTCGTCGCCGTCGACGCCGCCGACGTCACCGCCGCGACCCGCGCCTTCGCCGTCGATCTCCTGCCTTATCTCGCGATCCTGGCGCTGGTGCTGATCGCGTCGGCCGCCGTGCAGGTGACGGTGGGCCTCCGGCCGCTCGCCGCCGTGCGCGCCCGCCTCGCCGGCATGCAGGCCGGCACGGAGCGCCGGATGGGCGACGCCTTCCCCGACGAGATTCGCCCGCTCGCCGCCGAGGTCGACGCCCTGATCGCCGCGCGCGAGGCGCAGGTCGAGCGCGCCCGCGCCCGCGCCGCCGATCTCGCCCACGGCCTGAAGACGCCGCTGCAGGTGCTGTCCGGCGACGTCGACCGGCTGCGCGAGCGCGGCGAACGGGCGATCGCCGCCGACATCGAGCAGGTGGCCGCGGCGATGCGGCGCCACGTCGACCGCGAGCTCGCCCGCGCCCGTCTCGCCGCCGGCGGTGGCGACGCGAGCGCCGACGTCGCCGCGGTGGTGGACGCCGTCCTCGCGGTCGTCGTCCGCACCCCGTCCGGCGCGGCGCTGGCGTGGACCACCGACATCCCGGAGGGCTCCATCGCCCGCATCGACCCGGACGACCTCGCCGAGGCGGTCGGCAACCTCGTCGAGAACGCCGCGCGCCATGCGACGAGCCGCGTCGCCGTGACCTGCCGGGTGGCGGGTGAGTGTCTCGTCCTCGCGGTCGCCGACGACGGTCCCGGCATCGCGGCCGACCGCATCGAGACCGCGCTCGCGCGCGGTGGTCGTCTCGACGGCGCCGGCGACGGCACCGGCCTCGGTCTCGCGATCGTCGGCGACATCGCCGAAGCTTGGGGCGGCCGGCTGTCCCTCGCCGCGGCCGCGCCCGACACCTCGACGGTTGGAGGCGCAGCTACGCACGTGGGCGGAAGCCCAGCTGCGAACGCTGGCGGCGAAAGCGTCCCGCGCGGCACGACGGCAACGCTGACGCTGCCGCGCGCCGCACCGGCGACCCGGGGCGGCGAGGCGCCTTGACACCGTCGCCGGCGCCTCCGTATATGCCGCCTGCCGACCGGGGCGGAGTAGCTCAGCTGGTTAGAGCAGCGGAATCATAATCCGCGTGTCGGGGGT
>CALRZT010000108.1:0-13090 GCA_943372725.1 Pseudoxanthobacter soli DSM 19599 | reverse complement strand
GCGGGCGGCGGCGCCGGTCGTGCCAGAGCCGAAGAACGGATCGAGGACGACATCACCGGGCTTCGTCGAGGCGAGCAGCACCCGGTAGAGCAGCGCCTCCGGCTTCTGGGTCGGGTGCAGCTTGGCGCCCTCCCCGTCGCGCAGCCGCTCGCCGCCCGAGCAGATCGGCAGGTGCCAGTCGGAGCGCATCTGCAGGTCATCGTTGAAGGCTTTGAGCGCGTGATAGTTGAAGGTGTAGCCCTTCTCGTCGCGGTCGCGGGCGGCCCAGATCAGCGTCTCGTGGGCGTTGGCGAAGCGGCGGCCGCGGAAGTTCGGCATCGGGTTCGACTTCACCCAGACGACGTCGTTCAGCACCCAGTAGCCGAGGTCCTGCAGGCTCGTGCCGACGCGGAAGATGTTGTGGTAGGAGCCGATCACCCAGAGCGTGCCCGAGGGCTTCAGCAGGCGGCGGGCGGCGGCGAGCCAGCGGCGGGTGAAGGCGTCGTAGGTGGCAAACGAGTCGAAGCGGTCCCAGTCGTCGTCGACCGCGTCGACGCGGGACTGGTCGGGGCGGTGGAGCGCGCCTTCGAGCTGCAGGTTGTAGGGCGGATCGGCGAAGACGACGTCGACGGAGCCGGCCGGCAGGCTCTCCATCACGGCGATCGAATCGCCGACCAGCACCTCGTCGAGCGGCAGGCGGGCGCTGTCGCCGCCGGTCGCGACGCGGGCGGAAGCGGACCGGCGCGGCCGTCGGCCGACGTCCTCGCCGACCCCGCGATCGAGTACACGAACGGTTGCGGCAATCGGGCTCATCGGCGAGCGGCTCCCCTCCAGCGATCGGACTGGGAGCCTCGCCAACCGGCGTGAAGCCGACGTTAAGCGGCAGGCTTAACGAAACAATTACATGAACCGCGGCAACGGCTTGTTTACCATAGTCGAAGTCGGATCGGAGCTTCAGGAGGCTTCTGGGATGCCGAGGCGCTGCCGCGCCTCCTCGATCGGCAGGCCGACGACGGGCCAGTAGTCCCACCGGTCGGCGAGATCGAGGGTCATGCGGCTGCCGCGCTCCAGGGCGGCGAACATCCGTCGGGCCATGCCCGGCTCGGCGAGGAGGCCGCGCGAGGGGTGCTGCGTGCCGGAGGGGCGCATGTCGACGCCCGTCGAGAAGGTGAGGACGGCGAACAGCACGACATAGAACGGCCGGCGCTTCTTGTAGCCGGCGGTGAAGGAGGCGACTTCGATCTCGCCCTCCGGCCGCGTCGAGTAGCCGGCGAGCACGTGGGAGAAGTCATGGTAGACGCCGGCCTCCGGGAAGCCGAAGCGCTCGCCGGGCATGGCGAAGCCGTTGCTGCGATAGTAGTCGGAGAGGGCACGGCCGAGGGTTCCGTTGGGCAGCCGCTCCCAGGCGCGGTAGCGGGCGGCGAGATCGGCGTCCTCCACGAGACCGCGCAGGCCGAGCACGCCCTTGGCGAGCCCGAGGATGCCGTGCTGGTCGAGCTGGTCGCGCATGATGTCGCCGACCTGGCTGCGGCGCAGGAAGTCGAGCTTGAAGAGCAGCATGTCGTGCTCGGTCAGGCGCCGGAGATCGCCGAGCTCCGGCCCGTCCACCCCCAGGGCCTCCGCATAGGCGGTGACAGCGGCCGTCGTCTGGCGGGAGGGAACGCCGTCGGCGAGGGCGACGACAAGCAGGCCGTCGACGAACTGGCGGCGGAGAGCCGGGTCCGGGAAGCCCGCCGCGAGGTCCGCCGGCGTCACCGGCGGCAGCGCGTCGATGTCGGCGGTGATGCGCAGCACGACGTCGCAGGCGGCTTCGAGGAGGGCGCGCTGGGCGGGACGGATGGGGCCGTCCGCGGTGGCGACGGCCTTCAGCGCCCTGAGGCCGAGGTGTGCGACGGCGGGCGGTGGGGTGTCGAGGTGCATGGCGGCCGCCAGCGACAGATGGAAGGCGAAGGCCGCACCATAGCACGAGACGGCGAAGCGGGGCGCCGTTGCCGACGCCCCGCGAAGCTGATGCGCATCGCGACGCAGAACCTTCAAGCGACGCGCCAGGAGAGAGTGGCGCGTTATCGTAAAGGTCAGGTTAAGGCGGGCCGGTCCGCGCCCTCAGGCGCCGCTCGGCCGGCCGGGCTCGGCGGCGTCGAGGAGGCGCAGCACGACCTTGCGGCCACCGCCCCAGACATCGATGCCGAGGGTTCCGGCGACGTGGCGGACGCTGCCGCGCGCCGCGAGCAGGGCCTGGCCGAGCGGCGCCTCGGCGGCGCGGAAGGCGATCGCCTCGAGCCGGGCGCCGTCGCCGCCGGCGATCGTCACCTTGACGTGGCTGCCGCCGACGACCAGGGCATCGACGATGCGGTGGCCGGAAAAGGCGAACACCGGCTCGGGGCAGCCGGCGCCGAACGGGCCGGCCTTCTCGATCATCTCGACGAGCTCCGGCGAGGCGGCGGCGGCCGACAGCGGTGCGTCGATGGAAAGCCCGGCGCGGGCGCGGGCGGCTTCGACCGACGGGCCGAGGCGCTCGCAGAGGAAGGCGCGCAGGCCGTCGATGCGGTCGGCCGCGACGGTGAGGCCGGCGGCCATGGCGTGACCGCCGCCCTTGGCGAGATGGCCCGCCTCGACGGCGGCGGTGACGGCGGCGCCGAGGTCGACGCCGGAGATGGAGCGCCCGGAGCCGGCGCCGTTCTCGCCGGAGATCGCGATCGCCGGGCGGCCGGTGCGCTCCTTCAGGCGGGCGGCGACGAGGCCGACGACGCCCGGATGCCAGCGCGCGCCGGCAACCACGACGACCGGATCGTCGCCGAGCGTCAGCGTCATCGCGTCGGCCTCAGCGAGCGCCTCGGCCTCGACGTCCTGGCGGATGCGGTTGAGGGTATCGAGATCGGCGGCGATGCGGCCGGCCTCGACGGGATCGTCGGTGGCGAGGAGGCGGGCGCCGAGGCCGGAATCGCCGATGCGGCCGCCGGCGTTGATGCGCGGCCCGAGCAGGAAGCCGAGATGCCAGGCGGCCGGCGGGCCGCTGAGGCGGGCGGCGTCGGCGAGCGCCGCGAGGCCGGGGTTGGCGCGCAGCCGCATCACCGCCAGCCCACGCGAGACGTAGGCGCGATTGAGGCCGGTGAGCGGGACGACGTCGCAGACGGTGCCGAGCGCGACGAGATCGAGCAGCGCCAGCAGATCCGGCTCGCGGCCGCCGGCGAAGCGGCGGCGGCGGCGCAGTTCGCGGTTGAGGGCGACCACGGCGAGGAAAGTAACGCCGGCGGCGCAGAGGTGGCCGAGGCCGGAGAGGTCGTCCTGGCGGTTCGGATTGACCAGCGCCACCGTCGGCGGCAGCACGGTCGGCGCCGGATGGTGGTCGAGGACGACGACGTCGAGGCCGAGGGCCGCGGCGTGTGCCAGGGCGGCGTGGCTGGAAGTGCCGCAGTCGACGGCGACGATGAGGCGGGCGCCGGCCTCCGCCAGGGTGTCGACGGCGACGAGGCCGACGCCGTAGCCCTCGGCGACGCGGTCCGGCACGTGCACGCGCGGCCGGCGGCCAAGGAGGCCGAGATAGCGGTCGAGGATCGCCGCGGACGAGGCGCCGTCGACGTCGTAGTCGGCGACGATGCCGATGGGTTCCCCCCGCTCGACCGCGTCGGCGAGGCGGGCGGCGGCGCGGTCCATGTCGGTGAGGACGGAGGGGTCGGGCAGCGCGGTGCGGAGGCTCGGGGCGAGGAACGCCTCGACGGCGTCGACGCCGATGCCGCGCCCGGCGACGACGCGGGCGACGACGTCCGGCAGGCCGTGGCGCTGGGCGATGGCGAGCGCGGTGGCCTCGCCGGCGGCGTCGAGGCGCGGCCGCCAGCGCTTTCCCGTAACCGAGGCGGCGACGTCGAACAGCGGCCGCTCGTCGTCCGTGCGGTGGGGGCCACCGGCCCCCGCCCGATCCTTTGTCGCCGCGATCGCGTCCATCCCCGACGGGAGCCGGCGGCAGTGCGATTCGTCAATCGTTCTCGAACTTCTTGAAGTCGAGATGGGTGGACTTCACGAAGCGGACGGTGCCGGTCGAGGAGCGCATCACCACCGTGTGGGTCTCGATGCGGTCGCGCTTGAAGGCGACGCCGTCGAGGAAGTTGCCGTCGGTGACGCCGGTGGCGGCGAAGAAGACGTCGCCGGAGGCCATCTCGGTAAGGTCGTACTTCTTGTTCGGCTCGGTGACGCCCATGCGCTTGGCGCGGGCGCGCTTCTCCTCGGTGTCGAGGATCAGCCGGCCCTGCATCTGGCCACCGATGCAGCGCAGCGCCGCCGCCGCGAGAACGCCCTCGGGGGCGCCACCGATGCCGATGTAGATGTCGATGCCGGTCTCGTCCGGATCGGTGGTGTGGATGACGCCGGCGACGTCGCCGTCGCCGATCAGGCGGATGGCGGCGCCCGTGGCGCGGACAGCCTCGATCAGCGCCTCGTGGCGCGTGCGGTCCATGATGCAGGCGGTGATCTCGCCGACCGGCACGCCCTTTGCCTTGGCGAGAGCGGCGATGTTCTCGGCCGGCGAGGCGTCGAGATCGACGAGGCCGGCGGGGTAGCCGGGGCCAATGGCGATCTTGTCCATGTAGACGTCGGGAGCGTTGAGGAGCCCGCCGGCCTCCGACAGCGCCAGCACGGCGAGCGAGTTCGGCAGGTTCTTGGCGCAGATCGTCGTGCCCTCGAGCGGGTCAAGGGCGATGTCAACCTTCGGCCCCTCGCCGGTGCCGACCGCCTCGCCGATGTAGAGCATCGGCGCTTCGTCGCGCTCGCCCTCGCCGATGACGACGGTGCCCTTGATCGGCAGGCGGTTGAGCTCGCGGCGCATGGCGTCGACGGCGGCCTGATCGGCGGCCTTCTCGTCGCCGCGGCCGCGCAGCCGCGCCGCCGCCACCGCCGCCCGCTCGGTCACCCGGACCACCTCGAGCGTGAGCATGCGATCCAACACCGCCGACGTCCGCCCCTTGTCGCCCTTCGCCATCGCTTCACCTCTGGAATTGTCTCTGGATCGAAAACGTCGCGGCGGCCGGCTCGGTCAGGCCAGCTTCTCGATACGGATCATGCGCGGCACGCCCTCGACGACCTCGGAGGCGGCGACGGCCTTCAAGGCGTCGCGCATCGCGGCCTCGGTGGTCTCATAGGTGATCATCATGATCGGCTGTGTGTCGGACGGAACGGCCGAGCCGGGGGCGTCCGCCTTCGGGGCGCGCCGCCGCTGCACGATCGATTCGAGCGAGATGCCGTGCTCGCCCATCTCGGCCGCCACGGTGGCGAAGGCGCCCGGACGGTCGCGCACCAGCAGGCGGACATAGTAGCCGCCGGCGTGGGCGCGCATCTGCGCGGGACGGTAGGGGACCAGCCGGTCCGCCTTGCGGCCGAAGGCCGGAAGGGCGCGGCCGGCGGCGACGTCTGCGATGTCGGCGACGACGGAGGACGCCGTCGCCGCGCCGCCGGCGCCGGGGCCGACGAGGACGATCTCGCCGACGGCGTCGGCGTCGACCGCCACCGCGTTCAGCACGCCATCGATGCGGGCGATGGCGGATGACTTCGGCACCATCGTCGGGTGGACGCGCTGCTCGATGCCGGTTTCGGTGCGGCTGGCGACACCGAGGAGCTTGATGCGGTAGCCGAGCTCATCGGCGGCCTCGATGTCGGCCGGCGTGATCGACGAGATGCCTTCGATGTGGATGGCGCCGGCGTCGACCTCGGTGCCGAAGGCGAGCGCGGTGAGGATCGCGAGCTTGTGGGCGGTGTCGAAGCCCTCGACGTCGAAGGTCGGGTCGGCCTCCGCGTAGCCGAGCCGCTGCGCCTCGGCGAGGCACTGGGCGAAGTCGAGCCCCTCCTTCTCCATCCGCGTCAGGATGTAGTTGCAGGTGCCGTTGAGGATGCCATAGACGCGGCTCGCCGCGTTACCGGCGAGCGCCTCGCGGAGCGTGCGGACGATCGGGATGCCGCCGGCCACCGCGGCCTCGAAGCCGAGGCTGACGCCGGCGGCGTCGGCGATGCGGGCGAGTTCGTTGCCGTGGGCGGCGAGCAGCGCCTTGTTGGCGGTGACGACCGGCAGGCCACGGGCAAGCGCCGCCCGGACGGCAGCGGCGGCGGGGCCGTCGTCTCCACCGATGAGTTCGACGAAGACGTCGATGTCGGCTTCCGCGGCGAGGGCGGCGGGATCGTCGTACCAGTCGAGGCCGGAGAGATCGACGCCGCGGTCGCGGGTTCGGTCGCGGGCGGAAACGGCCGTCAGCACGATCGGCCGGCCACAGCGGTCGACGAGGGCGTCGGCATGGCGCTGCAACAGGGCGACCGTCGCCGCGCCGACCGTTCCGAGCCCGGCGAGGCCCACTTTCAGTGGCTTTTCCATGGGGTGTCGAATCCGCGGATCGTGTCGGCTCGGCCGATCCGGCGCACCGCAACCGCGCCCTCGGGGGACCGGGCGCGGACGCGGGAGTGCTCGGCGGCGGGTGGCGGAGCGCGGCGCCTTCCCTAGACGGTCAGCGCCTCGCCCCGATCGGGATGACGTTGTGCAATGTTTCCCCCGCCGTTTCAAGGAACCGGCGGACGCCGCGGGCGGCCTGGCGGATGCGCTGCTCGTTCTCGACGAGCGCGATGCGGACGTGGCCGTCACCGTGCTCGCCGAAGCCGATACCGGGGGAGACGGCGACGTCGGCCTTCTCCAGCACGAGCTTGGAGAACTCGAGGCTGCCGAGGTCTCGGAAGCGCTCGGGGATCGGCACCCAGGCGAACATCGAGGCACCCGGGGCCGGCACCGACCAGCCCGCCTTCTCGAAGCTGTCGACCAGCACGTCGCGGCGGCGGCGGTAGATCTCGCGCACCTCCTGGATCGGCTCGTCGCCGGCGTTGAGCGCCGCCGTGGCCGCCACCTGGATCGGCGTGAACGCGCCATAGTCGAGGTAGGACTTCACCCGCGCCAGGGCGGCGATCAGCCGCTCGTTGCCGACGGCAAAGCCGATGCGCCAGCCCGGCATCGAGAAGGTCTTCGACATCGAGGTGAACTCGACGGCGACGTCCATGGCGCCCGGCACCTGCAGCACCGAGGGGGGCGGCACGCCGTCGAAATAGATCTCGGAATAGGCGAGGTCGGAGAGCACGAAGATGCCGTGCTTCTTCGCGAAGGCGACGACGTCGCGGTAGAAGTCGAGGTCGGCGACGATCGCCGTCGGGTTCGCCGGGTAGCAGAGCACGACGGCGAGGGGCGACGGGATCGAGTGGACGACGGCGCGCTCGAGGGCGTGGAAGAACTCCGGCCCCGGCTCCGCCGGAACCGAGCGGATGGCGCCGCCCGCCATCAGGAAACCGAAGGCGTGGATCGGGTAGCTCGGGTTCGGCACCAGCACGACGTCGCCCGGCGCGGTGATCGCCTGCGCCATGTTGGCGAAGCCCTCCTTCGAGCCGAGGGTGGCGACGACCTGGGTGTCCGGGTCGAGCTTAACGCCGAAGCGGCGCTCGTAGTAGGCGGCCTGGGCGCGGCGCAGGCCGGCGATGCCCTTCGAGGCGGAATAGCGGTGGGTGCGTGGGCGCTGCACCGCGTCGCAGAGCTTGTCGACGATGAACTTCGGGGTCGGCAGGTCCGGGTTGCCCATGCCGAGGTCGACGATGTCGGCACCGGCGGCGCGAGCCTTAGCCTTGAGCCGGTTCACCTGCTCGAAGACATAAGGGGGCAGCCGGCGCGTCTTGTGGAAATCTTCCATCGTCGTGGGTCCCGTGGACGGAGGCCACGGACCGTCCCGTGGCCGGCTGCCTCATAGCATCGTTCGCCGGCTCACGCACGCGGGCGTGGTATCGCGAGCCGCCGCGATCCTCAGGAGCCGCCGATCTCGGCGCGGGCGCGCGCCTCGTGGCTGGCGCCGGCGGCCTGGAGTTCTGCCGCGGTGGTCGAAACGGCCGCCGGGCGCGCACCGCCCTGGGCGGCGAGATCGCCGGAGAGCGATTTCTCGGCGGTGGCCTGTTCCTCGCCGGTGAGGGGCACGCCCCCCACGATCACCGGCATGGCGCTGATGTTCGGGTAGCCGTCGGGTGTCGTCGCCGGAACCTCGGCGGCGGAGATGGCGCTCGGCTCCGGCTCCGGCATCGGGATCAGCGTCGCGCCGGGGTCGTTGGCGCAGGCGGCGAGCAATGTCGCGACGCCGAGGGCGGGCATGATCGCGAGCATGGACCGACAGACCGGTCGGCGTCGTCCATCCCGCTCGCTTCCGCCACCCACCACGCGCGCTCCCGCTTCTTCAAAACCGTGCGGAGACATAGCAGACGTCCGCGACGGCGCACAGACGCCCCGGATGGTTGTGGTGCGTCGACGCCACGCTGTTGTCACCGTGCCATCGGACCCGTTTACTAGGACCGAAGAGGGACGGGACGGAAATGACGGTCGGCAAGGAGGCCCCGCCTCGGCATGCGGCGGGCGATCAGGGCAAGCAGGAGACGCGGCCGGCGGGTGCCGCGGCGGACGGCACGGCTGCGCCAAACGGCGCGGCTGCGCCGGAGCACCCGGTGCTGCAGTACATGGTGCAGAACCCGGAGCTGTTCGCGCAGAACCTCGCGCGCGTCGTCGAGGAGGGCGGCAAGGCGCTCGCAGCCTATCTCGGGCCCCGCGAGGCGGGCGAGAAGAAGAACGAACTCGCCGACGAACTCGCCGACGTCGTCAAGACGATCGGCCAGGTGAGCGAGTTCTGGCTGGCCGACCCGCAGCGCACGATGGAGGCGCAGACGCGGCTGTGGTCCGGCTACATCAACCTCTGGGACCAGTCGATGCGGCGGATGATGGGCGAGCAGTCGACGCCCGCCGCCGAGCCCGACGCGCGCGACAAGCGCTTCCGCGACCCGGAATGGTCGGCCAACCACTTCTTCGACTTCGTCAAGCAGGCCTACCTGATCACCAGCCGCTGGGCGGAGGACATGGTCGGCCGCGCCGAGGGCCTCGACCCGCACACGCGCCAGAAGGCGGACTTCTACGTCCGCCAGATCTCCAACGCGCTGTCGCCGTCGAACTTCGTCGCCACCAACCCGGAGCTCCTGCGCGCCACCCTCACCTCGCACGGCGAGAACCTCGTGCGCGGCATGAAGATGCTGGCGGAGGACCTGCGCGAGGGGAAGGGCGACCTGAAGCTGCGGCAGACCGACGCGACGAAGTTCGAGGTCGGCCGCAACCTGGCGCTGTCGCCCGGCAAGGTGATCGCCGAGAACGCCATCCGCCAGGTCATCCAGTATTCCCCGACGACCGAGACGGTCCGCAAGCGGCCGATCCTGTTCGTGCCGCCGTGGATCAACAAGTTCTACATCCTCGACCTCAATCCCGAGAAGTCGCTGGTGCGCTGGCTGGTCGAGCAGGGACACACGGTGTTCCTGGTGTCGTGGGTGAACCCGGACGAGACGCTCGCCGAGAAGTCGTTCGTCGACTACATGCGCGAGGGCGTCATTGAGACGCTCGACGTCGTCTGCGAGGTGGCGAAGACGGATGCGGTGGACGCCGTCGGCTACTGCGTCGGCGGCACGCTTCTGTCATTGACGCTCGCTTACCTGGCGAAGCGCGGCGACAACCGCATCGCCACGGCGACCTTCCTGACGACGCAGGTCGACTTCACCTATGCCGGTGACCTCAAGGTCTTCGTCGACGAGGAACAGCTCGACGTGCTCGAGCGCCGCATGCGCGAGAAGGGCTTCCTCGACGGCTCGAAGATGGCGAGCGCCTTCAACATGCTGCGCTCGAACGACCTGATCTGGCCCTACGTCGTCTCCAACTACATGATGGGCAAGGAGCCCTTCCCGTTCGATCTGCTCTACTGGAACTCCGACTGCACGCGGATGCCGGCGGCGAACCACTCGTTCTATCTGCGGCGCTTCTATTTCGAGAACGCCTTCACCAAGGGCGAGATCGAGGTCGACGGCACGCCACTGTCGCTCGGCGACGTCAAGATTCCGATCTACAACCTCGCTACCCGCGAGGACCACATCGCGCCGGCAAAGTCGGTGTTCGTCGGCTCGGGCTTCTTCGGCGGCCCGGTTCGCTACGTGGTGTCCGGGTCCGGCCACATCGCCGGCGTCTGCAATCCGCCCTCCTCCGGCAAGTACCAGTACTGGAGCGATGGCCCGCCCACGGGCGAGTTCGAGGGCTGGCTCGAGCGCGCCGAGATGACGCCGGGCTCGTGGTGGCCCGACTGGGACCGCTGGCTGCGCAGCCACGACGACACCCGCGTCAAGGCGCGGAAGGTGGGCAGCCGCAAGCACAAGCCGATCGAGGACGCGCCGGGGCGGTACGTGAAGATGCGGGCGTGAGGGCGCCCCCCCTTTCACCCGACCGTCGTACGGCTTGATCCCAATTCGGGAACGCGTGATAGTGCGCGATGCAGATCATCGCGAAGCGGACGCTGCGTGAGTTCTGGCAGCGCCACCCGCGAGCGGAAGTGCCGTTGCGGGGCTGGTTCGCCATGGTCAGCCGGGCCGACTGGCAAAGTCCGACTGACGTAAAGGCCATGTTCGGAACGACGGTCGACTTCGTCGCCGACAACCGGCTGATCTTCGATATCGGCGGGAACAAGTACCGCCTCGTGGTTCACGTCGCCTACGGGTATCGCCGCGCGCTGATCAAGTTCGTCGGTACCCACGCCGAGTACGACCGCATTGACCCGGAGACGATCTAATGGACGTCCGCCCGATCCGCAGCGAAGCCGACTATGACTGGGCGCTCGCCGAGATCGCTGTCTATTTCGAGAAGCCGCCGACGCCGGGAACTCCGGACGCCGACCGCTTCGACGTTCTCGCCGCGCTGATCGAGACGTACGAGGCGAAGGCGTGGCCGATCGAGCCACTTGATCCGGTCGAGACGATCCGTCACGTCATGTCGGAGCGCGGGCTCTCGCAGAGCGACCTCGCCGCCGTGCTCGGCTCACGGTCGCGGGCGTCCGAAGTGCTGGCGCGCCGGCGGCCGCTGACGCTGGCGATGATCCAGCGGCTCCGCCGGGACTGGAACATCCCGGCGGACGCTCTGATCAGCGACGTCCCGACGGCCGCCTGATCCCTCTCAGGGGAACAGCGCCACCTGCTCGAGACCGGTCGTCTCGGGCAGGCCGCAGACGAGGTTCATGTTCTGGATCGCCTGGCCGGAGGCGCCCTTGACGAGGTTGTCGAGGGTGGACAGCACGATGGCACGCCCCGTCACACGATCCGGCACGACGCCGATCTGGACGTTGTTCGAGCCCTTGACGTGGCGCGACTGCGGCACCTGGCCGAGCGGCAGCACGGTGACGAAGGGCTCCGCCGCGTAGGCCTCGCTGAGGATGCGGTGGAAGTCCGCGCCCCCTGCCCCGCCGGTGCCGCGCACGTAGATGGTCGCGTAGATGCCGCGGATCATCGGCGCCAGATGCGGCGTGAAGGTCGGCACGACCTGCCGGCCGGCGGCGAGCGACATCTCCTGGTCGAGCTCGGCGGTGTGGCGGTGGTTGGCGACGCCGTAGGCGTGCATCCCCTCGGCCACTTCCGAGAACAACATCCCCTCCTTCGCCGCCCGGCCGGCCCCGGACATGCCGGTCTTGGCGTCGACGACGATCTCGTCGGGATCGATGGCGCCGGCCTTCAAGAGCGGGATCGTCGGCAGCAGCGACGTCGTGGTGAAGCAGCCGGGGTTGGCGACAAGGCGGGCACCGGCGATCCGGGCGCGGTGCACCTCGCTCAGCCCATAGACGGCCTCACCCTGCAGCTCGAGCGCCTGGTGGGCGTGGCCGTACCACTTCGCGTAGGCCTCGGGGTCGGCGAGGCGGAAGTCCGCCGAGAGGTCGACCACCTTGAGATTGCCGCCCCGGCCGATGAGGTCCTTCAGCACGACCTGCGTCGTGGCGTGCGGCAGCGCGCAGAAGACGACGTCGACGGCGGCGGGATCGAGATCCTCGATGCGCGTCAGCGTCGGCAGCCTGAGGTGGGCGAACTGCGGGTAGACCTCGGCCATCGGCCGGCCGGCCTTCGAATCGGCGGTGAGCGTCACCAGTTCGGCTGAGGGGTGGCGGACGAGCAGCCGGACGAGCTCGGAGCCGGTGTAGCCGGACGCGCCGAGAACGGCGATGCGGATGGTCATCGGAGGCACCTGTCGGGAAGATCGTTGAGGAGAACGGGCGGGGCTTCGTCGGCCTCAGCCCGGTCGTCGGCCGCGCCGCTCCGCGAGCAGCCCGAGATAGTACTGGGCGACGGTGGAGCCGGCGACGGCGGTGATGTCGGCGTGGTCGTAGGCCGGCGCCACCTCGACGACGTCGGCGCCGACGATGTCGAGGCCGCCGAGGCGACGCAGGATCATCAGCGCCTCGCGCGACGTGAGGCCGCCGGAGACGGGCGTGCCGGTGCCGGGCGCGAAGGCCGGATCGAGGCAGTCGATGTCGAACGTCACGTAGGTCTTGGCATCGCCGACGCGCGCCTTGATGCGCTCGACGACGCCGGCGACGCCGAGGGTGCCGACATCCTCGCCATAGAGGATCTCGATACCGCAGTCGTCGGGCGCATGGGTGCGGATGCCGACCTGGATCGAGCGGGAAACGTCGATGATGCCGTCCTTCGCCGCGCGGGCGACGAAGCTGCCGTGGTCGATGCGGCCACCGTCGTCGTCCCAGGTGTCCTGGTGGGCGTCGAATTGCACCATCGCCAGCGGGCCGTGGCGGGCGGCATGCGCGGCGAGCATCGGCCAGGTGACGAAGTGGTCGCCGCCGAGCGTCAGCAGGAAAGCGCCGGAGGCGAGGATCGCCTCGGCCTGCGCGCGCATCGCGGCGGCGGCCTCCATCGGATAGCCCTGGTCGAAGGCGCAGTCGCCCCAGTCGATGACAGCGAGGTGCTCGAACGGGTCGGCATTGAAGGGGTACTGCGGGTCACCGCACAGGATCGCCGAGGCGCGCCGGATCGCCTGCGGCCCGAAGCGGGCGCCGGGGCGGTTGGTGACGGCCGAATCGAACGGGATGCCCCAGACGACGGCGTCGACGCCGGAGAGGTCGCGCGACAGCCGCCGGCGCATGAACGAGAGGATGCCCGCATAGGCCGGCTCGTAGGAGCCGCCGTAGAGGCTGCCACCGGCAAAGGCGTTCTCGGGCGGGCGATCGTCGTTGGCGGCAGACATCGGGTCCCTCTCCGGGAT
>CALRZT010000107.1:0-13123 GCA_943372725.1 Pseudoxanthobacter soli DSM 19599 | reverse complement strand
CGGCGTCCTGCGCCAGCGCCGCGGCGCCGGAGGCCAGCAGTCCGCCGGCCGTCAGCAGAGCAACGAACTTCATGTGTCTTCTCCCGGTGAATTCGGTGTCGCCGCGCGCACTCCGACCGGCTGCGCGACGGCAGATCGGTGGCGCTCGTGCCGCGCCCCGCCGGCAGACTACGTCTTCACCCCGAAAACGCCAAGCACACGCCTCGGCGATGCAAGCCTCGCGCAAGCCTCAGCCGGCCGGGAAGCGCCCCCTCAGAGTGCCGCCCCCGGCGGCCAGTTCGGCGAGGAGCACCGGCGGCCGGAAGCGCTCGCCATGGCGATCGGCGAGCTCCACGCACATCGCTGCGAACCGCGCCGACCCGAGACCGTCGACATAGCTCGCCGTTCCGCCGGTGAAGGCCGGAAAACCGAAGCCGAGGACGGAGCCGACGTCCGCCTCGCGCGCCTCGGCGACGACGCCCTCCCCGAGCGCCCGCACCGTCTCCAGCGCCTGCACCACCAGAAAGCGCTGCTTCAGCCCCTCGACGCGAATGGTCTCCGCCGGCCGCGGCCGGCCGGCGATCCCGGCGAGGCCGGGCCACAGCGCCTTGCGGCCGCCGGCCGGGTAGTCGTAGAAGCCCGCTCCGCCCTTCCGCCCGAGCCGGCCGCGCTCGGGGACGAGGGCCGAGATCACGCGGGCGACGGGATCGTCGGCGGGTGCCACGCCGGCGAGCGCCACCTCCGCCACCCGCCAGGCGACGTCGAGGCCGATCTCGTCGGCGAGCGCCAGTGGTCCGGTCGGCATGCCAGTGAGCCGGCCCACAGTTTCCACCATCGCCGGCGGCACCCCTTCCGCCAGCATTCGCACGCCCTCGCCGACATAGGCGGCGACGACGCGCGAGACGTAGAAGCCGCGGCCGTCGGAGACGACGATCGGCGTCTTGCCGAGACGGCCAACCACGTCGAGGGCGAGGGCCAGCGCCGCCTCGCTCGTCTCGCCGCCCCGGATCACCTCGACGAGCCGCATGCGCTCGACGGGCGAAAAGAAGTGCAGGCCGAGAAAGCGTTCCGGGCGCCGGACGGCGTCCGCGAGGCCGGCGAGCGGCAGGGCGGAGGTGTTGGTGGCGACCACGGCATCGTCGGCGACCACCTCCGAGATCGCAGCGAGCGCCGTCCGCTTCGTCGCCGCGTCCTCGAACGCCGCCTCGATAACGAGCCCGGCGCCGGAGAGTGCCGCGATCCCCTCGCCCGCCGTCAGGCGCCGCATCGCCGACTCGGCGGCCGCCCCCTCCAGGCGGCCGGACCGGACGCGCTCGGCGAGCCCCGCCAGCGCCGTCTCGCGGCCGCGCGCCGCCGTCGTCGCGTCGCGGTCGACCAGCACCACCTCGAAGCCGGCGAGCGCCAGCGCCGCGGCGATCGCCGATCCCATGAAGCCCGCCCCGACGACGCCGACCGTGTGCGGCAGCCGCTCCGGCAGCCCCCGCGGACGGCGCGGATGGCGGTCGAGGGCGCGCCGGCCCGTGAACAGGGTGCGGATCATCGCCGCCGCCTCGGGCCCGGCGAGCACCTCGGCGAACAGGCGCTGCTCCACCGCGAGCGCCCGGTCGATCGGCAGTTGCAGGCCCTCGAAGGCGGCCCGCAACAGAAGCCGCACCGCCGGATAGTTGTCCGACGTCTCCTGGCGATAGCGGGCGATCGCCGCCGGCCAGAAGCGATAACCGGCAGGCGTGTACGGCCCGCCGCCGCCGGGCGGCCGGAAGCCCGAGCGGTCCCAGGGCTTCACCGTCTCGAGGCCGGCGGCGATCATCGCCCGGGCCTCGTCGACCAGCCGGTCGCGCGGCACGATACGGTCGATCAGTCCGAGCGCCACAGCCTCCGCCATGCCGTGCTCGCGCCCGCCGCTGAGGACCTTCAGCGCCCGCTCCGGGTCGAGCATCCGCATGACGCGCTGCGTGCCGCCGGCACCGGGAAACAGCCCGACCTTCACCTCCGGCAGGCCGATCCGCGTGGCGCTGTCGTCGGCGGCGATGCGGGCGTGGGCGGCGAGCGCCAGTTCCAGCGCGCCGCCGAGGCAGCGGCCGGCGACAGCGACGACCCACGGCTTGCCGCACGTCTCGATGCGCCGGTAGAGCACCGACAGCCGCCGCGAGCGCGCGAGCAGCACCGTCGCCGCGGCGACGGGATCGGCGGGCGCGGTGGCGCGATAGTCGGCGATCATCCGCTCGATCAGCGCGAGGTCGGCGCCGCCGGAAAACTCGGCCTTGGCCGAAACGACGACCACGCCGGTGACGGCGGCATCGTCGACGACCCGCGCCAGCACCGCTTCTAGGTCGTCGATCGCCCGCTCGCTGATGACGTTCATCGAGCGGCCGGGGGTGTCCCAGGTGAGCACCGCGACACCGTCGTCGCCGGCGTCGAAGCGGAAGCAGCCGAGGTCCAAGGGTCCAAAGGTCCGCATGGCGCCTCAGACCCGCTCGATCAGCGTCGCGGTGCCCATGCCGGCGCCGATGCACATGGCGACGAGGCCGCAGGCGAGGTCGCGCCGCTCGAGTTCGTCGAGGAGGGTGCCGATGAGCATCGCGCCGGTGGCGCCGAGCGGGTGGCCCATGGCGATCGCGCCGCCGTTGACGTTCACCTCCGCCGGGTCGAGGTCGAAGGCCTGCACCGTGCGCAGCACCACCGCCGAGAATGCCTCGTTGATCTCGAAGAGATCGACGTCGGCGAGCGAGGCGCGGGCGCGCTTCAGGAGCTTGTCGGTGGCGTCGACCGGCCCGGTCAGCATCAGCGCCGGGTCGGAGCCGGTGGAGACGAAGGCGCGGATGCGGGCCCGCGGCGTCAGTCCAGCCGCCTCCCCCGCCTCGGCCGAGCCGATCAGCACCGCGCTCGCGCCATCGACGATGCCCGACGAGTTGCCGGCGTGGTGGACGTGGCGCACGGCCTCGATCTCGGGGTGGGCGGCGATCGCCACCGCATCGAAGCCCATCTGCTCGCCGAGCGTCCGGAACGACGGCTCGAGCGCCGCCAGCGCCTGCATGTCGGTGCCCGGTCGCATGTGCTCGTCGCGCGACAACAGCGGGATGCCGAGGCCGTCGCAGACCGGCACCACGGAGCGGGCGAAGCGGCCCTCTGCCCACGCCTGCGCGGCGCGCCGCTGGCTCTCGACGGCATAGGCGTCAACGTCGTCGCGGGAGAAGCCGTATTTCGTCGCGATCAGGTCGGCGGCGACGCCCTGCGGCATGAAGAACGACGGCAGCGCCACCAGCGGGTCGACCGGCCAGGCGCCGCCGGAGGCTCCGATGCCCACCCGACTCATCGATTCGACCCCGCCGGCGACGACAAGTTCGTGCTGGCCGCTCATCACGGCGGCCGCCGCCATGTTCACCGCCTCGAGGCCGGAAGCGCAGAAGCGGTTGATCTGCACGCCGGCGACGCGGCGGTCCCAGCCGGCGGCGAACACCGCCGCGCGGGCGACGTCGCCGCCCGCCTCGCCGACCGGGTCGACGCAGCCGAGCACGACGTCGTCGACCAGCGCCGTGTCGAGGTCATTGCGCTCGCGCAGCGCCGCCAGCACGGTCGCCGCCAGCCGCACGGTCGAGACCTCGTGCAGGGCCCCGTCCAGCTTGCCGCGGCCGCGCGGCGTGCGCACGTGGTCGTAGACGAAGGCGTCCGGCATCTCCACGCGACCTTCCCGTTGCCGGGGGGATCATCACCGGGAATGGGGCCGTTTGACGGGCCGCCGTGCGGATGCAGTCCGCAGGCTCAGCGGACGCCGGCGCCCTCGCGCTCGCGCAGCATGCCGGACACCACCGCCACTGTGCGTTTCAGGTCGTCGAGTGCCTGCTCGATGTCGCGCTTCTGGTGTTCCAGAACGGCGATCTGCTCGTTGAAGCGCTCGATGGCGACCCGCATCTGCGACACCTGGCCGTGGCGGAAGTCGTAGAGATCGAGCATTTCGCGGATCTGCGACAGCGAGAAGCCGACGCGCTTGCCCATCAGCACGAGCTTCAGCCGGCCACGGTCGCGCCGCGTGTAGATGCGCGTCGCGCCGTCGCGGCGCGGATTGACGAGGCCCTTGTCCTCGTAGAAGCGCAGCGTCCGAAGCGTCACGTCGAACTCGCGGGCGAGCTCGCCGATGGTGTAGGTCGCCGGCACCGCGACGCGCCCGTCCGGCTCGTCGCGCCCATCCACCATCGCGATCTCGAGCTCGTCCATGCCACGCCTCTCAACCCCACGCCCGTCGAGAGCTACCTGCACGTGACGTAAGGGTCAATGCGCGGCGCAGCATCCCGCTCACGGCGTCGTGTCCCGTTAACCCGGCAGTAACCATGAGGGCCGATCAATGGGGGCGGATCACTCGGGCGGCGAGGATCCGACGCCAGGCGCGCATCTCGAGGGGCGGCGATGACCTACGACGACGACAGCGAGTGGCGCCGCGACGACCGCCCCTCCTGGCGACGCGAGGCGTCCCCCCCAGCTGAGCCGGTCCGGATCACCGGTCGCCGTGCCGTCGCCGCGCCCGAGCCGCCGCGCGGCGACATCATTCGCGACGAACCCCTGCGTGCCGAGAAATTCCGCCCGCACGCCGGGCGCGCCGCCCTCGCGCGCGCCTACGCCCCCCGCCCGGCGTCGGCAGCCCCGCGGGAGGAGGCCGCCCAGGTCGGCACCATCACCCAGGTCGGCACCATCACCCAGGGCGGCGACATCACCCAGGTCGGCGACATCGCCTCGATGGTCGACCGCATCATCACCCAGCTCGACGCCGTCGAGCGCACCCGCCGTCCGGACACCGCGCCCGCCACGCGCCCGGTCGAGCGGCATCCCGAGCGCCCCGCGACGCGCGCGCCGACCTCCGACGCGCCGGCCCCGGCGACCATCCGCCCGTTCACGGCCGCGCTGCGCCAGAGCCAGCGTGAGAAGGCCCGCACCGAGCCGCGGCCGGACCATCCGGCTGAGCACCCCGAGGTGCGGAGCCCGGCGCAAGCCGACGAGCGCCCGGCGCGGCGCGCGCCCGAGCGTCCCCCCGCGGCCGACGACATCGACCGCCACTTCCGCGCGCTGGCCGAGCGCGTCGACGCGCTGCGCCAGCGCACCGATGACCGCATCGCGGCCGTCCGCGACGACGTCGCCCGGCTCTCGGAGGCCGTGCTCGCCCGTCCGGTCGCGAGCCTCGCCGCCGAGGACCGCGCCGCCCTCGAGGCGCTGTCGAGCCGCCTCGACCGCGCCGGTGCCGTCGGGTCCGAGGCGCTCGACCGCCTCGACGCCATGCAGGACCATCTCTCGGCACTGCACGAGGCCGTCGCGACCCGGCCGGCCGCGAGCCTCGACGCCCGCGACCGCGCCGCGCTCGACGAACTCGTCGTCCGCGTCGAGCGCGCGAGCCGCGCCGGACCGCTGGCGCTCGACCGGCTCGACGCTGTGCAGACCGACCTGACGGCCCTCGGCCGCACGGTCGTCGACCTCGATCTCGATCGCCGCCTCTACGCCATCGAGGCCGGCCAGGACGCCATGCTGGACCGGCTCGGCGACGTCGCCGCCGGCACGCGCCCGGACCCTGGCATCGACGCCCTGCGGCGCCGCATCGACTGGATCGCCGAGCGTCTGGAGACGGTGCCCGCGTCCGACGCGGTGGCGGGGCTCGATCTGCGGCTGGCGCGGCTCGCCGACGACGTACGGCGCATCGCCGAGACCCCGGCGCGCAACGGCAGCGAGAGCCTCGCCCGCGACGTCGCGGCGATGCGCGCGGAGCTCGGCGAACTCTCCCGCGGCGGCATCGTCGCCCAGTTCGACGAACTCGGCTCCGCCCTCGCCCGCCTCGCCGGCGAGGTCAAGACCGCCGCCCGCTCCGCCGGCGCCGAGACGATGCCGGTCGTCGCCGACCTCGTGCGGCGGATCGAGAAGCTCGACCGCCGCCTCGACGGCCTCGCCGCCGGCGACCGCGAGGACCGCCTGCACGGCATCGAGCGCGCCGTCGCCGCCCTCGACCGTCGCCTCGCCGACGCCCGTCCACCGGCACCGCGCGACGCCCGGCCGGAGGCACCGGCCGCCGGCGAACGCCGTGCGCCCGCGGACGCGCCGGCCGTTTCCCGGCGGCCCGTCACGCCGGAGGTCGTCCCGTCGCCGCCGCCCCCGGCGGTCGCGGCCGAGCCGCCGCCCGCCGCCAGCGAGCCGGTGGCGCCGACGCGCACCGGCCGCCTGATCGCGGCGGCCCGGCGGGCGATCGAACACCCGATCCTGCGTCGCAGCGGCGAGGCAGCGGCCACCGACGGCGCCCCGAGAGGGCCGCGCGCACCGTCCGCCTCCGATGCCACGGCCCCGGCCGAGCCGTCGCCCGTGGACATGCCGCCCGCGACGCCGGCGCTGGATGCGCGCGTGGTCGAACTCGCCCGGCGACGCGTCGCCCCGCCCGAGCCGGACTTCTTCCCGGTCGAGACCGCTTCACCCGACGAGGCGCAGGCGACGGCCGCCGCCGCCGGGCTCGGCACGCGCCGCATGCTGCTTCTCGCCGCCGCCGTCGTCGGCCTCGTCGGCGGCGCCTACGGCTTCGCCTCCGAGCCGCTGCGCGCGCTCATCCTGACACTCTCCGGCAGCGAGACGACGAGCACCGTCGCCGACGGCGTGCCGACGCTGCTCGATCCGCGCACCACCGGCTCGATCGCCCGCGCCCCGGACGCTGCCGCCGCCGGTGCCGCCTTCACCGCCGCGCGCACGACCGTTCCCGGCGCCGCGACGCTGCCGACGACGCTCGGTTCGCCGGGGCTGCGCGAGGCGGCTGCCGGCGGCGACCCGCGCGCCGCCCTCGAGGTCGCCGTGGCGCTGCTCGACGGCGTCGGTGTGACCCGCGATCCCGCCGCGGCGGTGCCGTGGCTGACGGCGGCGGCCAATGCCGGCCTCGCTCCGGCCGAGTTCCGGCTCGGCACCCTCTACGAGCGTGGCATCGGCGTGACGCGCAGCCGCGACACCGCCAAGGCCTGGTATGACCGCGCCGCCGGCCGCGGCCATGTCAAGGCGATGCACAACCTCGCCGTTCTGCTGTCCGAGGCCGGCGAGGGGCGCGATCTCGACCGCGCCGTCTCGTGGTTCGAGAAGGCGGCCCGCCACGGGCTCGTCGACAGCCAGTTCAATCTCGCGGTGCTCTACGTCCGCGGCCTCGGCGTCGCCACCGATCCCGCCGCCGCCTACCGCTGGTTCGCGCTCGCCGCCCGCCAGGGCGACCAGGAGGCGGCGGTGCGGCGCGACGAGGTGGGCCGGGACCTCTCGCCGGCCGATCGCGGCGCCGCCGATCTCGCCATCGCCGGCTGGACGCCGCTGCCGGCGGACACGCTCGCCAACGACGGCCCGCCGCTGCCGCAGCAGTGGACCGGCGTCGCCGCCGCCGCCACCCGCGGCTGAGCCTCAGCCGCCCGGCCGCCGGCGGCGCTCGTCCTCGAGCATCTTCGCCGTCTCCGCCTTCGGCGACGGCAGGCCGAACAGGTAGCCCTGACCCTCGACGCAGCCGAGCGACAGCAGCGCCCGGCGCTCCTCCTCGCGCTCGATGCCCTCCGCGATGACGCGCTTGCCGAGGTCCTTGCCGAGCGCGATCAGCGCCCGCACGATCGCCTCGTCCTCGGGCTGCGTGTCGATGTGCTCGATGAACGAGCGGTCGATCTTGATGAGGCTCACCGCCAGCCGGCGCAGGTGCACGAGCGAGCCGAAACCGGTGCCGAAGTCGTCGAGCGCCACCTTCACCCCGAGGGCGTCGAGCCTGGCGATGGTGTCGCGGATCTCGCGTCCCTCGAACTGCAGGAAGACGGTTTCCGTCACCTCCACCTGGAAGCGGTCGAAGGGGATCGCCTTGCGCTGCAGCACCTCCGCCACCTGTTCATGGTAGGCGCCGCGCATCAGCTCGATCGCGGTGACGTTGACGGCGACGCTGCCGAAAGGCAGCCCGGCATCGAGCCAGTCGCGGATGTCGTCGGTCACCTTCTCGAGCACCCGCGTGGCGATCGCCGAGCCGAGGAAGCCGTCGGAGAGGGCCGAGCCGAACTCCGCCGGGAAGACGAGGCCGCTCGAGCCGGTGCGCCAGCGCACCAGCGCCTCGAGGCCAATCACCGCCCCGGTCTCGAGGTTCACCTTCGGCTGATAGTGGGGAAAGATCTCGTCGCGGGCGAGCGCGCCGCGGATCGCCTCGTGGATGCGGAAGCGCGAGTCGGCGCCCTGGCGCATCTCGTCGTCATAGACGAGGCCGATGCGCCGGCCGGTGGTCTTGGCGCGCGCCAGCGCTGCCTGGGCGCTGTCGAGCATGTCGCCGACGCCGCGGGCATGGTCGGGGAACAGCGCCCCGCCGACGCTCGCCCTGACCGCCACCTCGCTGCCGCGGATCGGCACCGGCTGCTCGACCGCCTTCAGCACCGCGCGCGACAGCGCCACCAGCGACGCCGGGCCCTCCGGGTCGCGGACGAGCACGGCGAACTCGTCGCCGCCGGTGCGGGCCACCTCGTCGCCCGGTCCGACCGCCCGGCGCAGCCGCCCGGCGACGACGTGCAGCAGCACGTCGCCGGTCTCGTGGCCGAGGGAGGTGTTGATTTCCTTGAAGTAGTCGAGATCGAGCAAGAGCAGCCCGACCTTGCCGCCGTTGAAGCGGGCGAGCTCCAGGGCGCGCTCGAGTGATTCCTCGAACAGCCGCCGGTTCGGGAGACGGGTGAGGAAATCCTGGTTGGCGAGCCGCCAGGTGCGGTCCTCGAACTGCCGACGCTCCGTCACGTCCTGGGCGATGCCGACGAGGCGGCGCACGCCGTCGCCACGCTCGGGCGCCTCCGCCCTGAGCCGCACGAGGCGCAACTGGCCCCGCCCGGTGACCAGCGGCGCCTCGAGGTCGAAGGGCTTGCCAGTGGCGAGCGCCTCCTCCACCGCGGTGCGCAGCTTGCCGCGGCCCTCCTCGGAGACCGCGTCGACGAGGACATCGAGGGAGGCCGGAGCCTGGTGCGACCAGTCGAGGAGCTTGAACATCTCCTCGGACCATTCGACCGGGCGGCCGTCGGCCTCGTAGACGAAGCTGCCGATGTGGGCGATCGATTCGACCTGGGCGATCAGCCGGCCGTGATAGTCGTTCTCGGCCCTGCCGCCGCCCGCACCATCGCCACCGGCCACATCGTCGCCCTTCGCCGCCACGGCAGTACTGCCGCGTCCCTCGTCGTCGCGTGCGGCCACGATCCGCTCTTCCCTGCCCCCCGGCGGCCGCCTTGTCGGCGGCTCGCGCTGGCCGCCCGGCGGGCGGCCCGTCTTCGGTCAGAACTTGCGCTTGGTCAGGCGCTCGTTCAAGACTTCGATCGCGGCCAGCGCCTCGATCTGCACACCGCTCGCCTTCACGGCGTCGAAGATCTGCCGCGCCTCCTCGAACTGGCCGAGGTTGTAGTGGGCGTAGCCGCGCAACATCATCAGGTCGTGGGTGAGCGGCCGCATCTCCGCGAGCGAGGCCATCGCCAGGATGACTTCCGTCCAGCGCCCGTCGCGTGAAGCCGCAAGGGCCCGCTGGATCAGGATCTCCGCCCCGAGCTCGGCCTTGCGCGTCAGGTTGAGCGGCGTGCGCGACGACGACACCGCCGCCTGGTCGGTCAGGCCGAGCCGCAGATAGGCGAGCGAGCGGCCATAGGCGGCTTGCTGCGCCGTCTCGCTCGCCGGTGACGCCGTCAGGGCGAGATCGAAGGCGGTGGCCGCCTCGTTGGGGCGGTCGAGCTCCATCAGGCACCAGCCGCGGGCGAGGGCGTCGGCCGGTGACAGCCGGCCGGTGCGCATGCCGGCATCGGTGCGGGCGACGCAGGTGGCGTACTGCCCCGCTCCGGATGCGGCGGCGACCGCGGCACTCGGGGCCGCGGCGGAGCCGGCCGCCGGGGACGCTGTGGAGCCCGCGTCGACGAGGATCATGTCCATCGCGGCGGTACTCGTCGGCGCGGTCGTGGAAGTGGCGGCGGTGGGGCGCGGCGCGAGGCCGGCGGCGGCGGGCGCCGTCGCCGACCGTGTCGCCGCGCTGGCCGCCGGTGCCGTCAGGCCCGCCCGCTGCTGAAGCCGGAGCGCCGCGGTGCCGCCGCCCAGCACCATCTCCGGCAGTCGCGGATAGCGCGTACCCCAGATCTCCAGCGCCTGGCGCAGTCCGGGGCGGTCGTTCAGCCGCTGCAGGGACAGCAGCAGCCCGAAGGCGGCGACCTCCGACGGCTCCCATTCGAGCGAGGTCTGGAACCAGGCGACGGCGGTGGGCGACTGGCCGGTGTTGTAGGCGTACCAGCCGAGCGCCTGCGCCCCGAGCGGCGAGCGCTCCTCGGTGACGACCGGAGCGAAGCGGTCGACGACCGTCTGGGCGACCTGCGCCGTCTCCGACGTCAGCAGCGCCGTCGCGAGCGTGATGTAGGTGACGAGGTTGTCGATGCCGGCATTGCGCCACTCGTAGGCGATCGGCTCGGCCTCGGCGTCGCGCCCGACCGCCCGCATCGACAGCACGTAGCCTTCCGCCGCCTTGGCGCTGCCGCCGCGCTGCAGGGCGAGGTCGAACCAGCGGATCGCGGTGGCCGGATCGCCGTGGCGGTAGGCGTAGAAGCCGAGCAGGATGGCGTCGTCCGGCCCCGTCCCCGACTGCGCCGCCCGGTCGAGTACGGCGAGGTCCTCGGCCGGTACGGTCAGGGACGGATCCTCGTTGGCAGCCCCGACGCTGCGGCGGATGAGGTTGAGGCGGATCTGCGCGAACTCGTCGCCGCCGCCGTCCTGTTGCCGGGCGTAGCGGAACAGCGTCGTCACCATGTCGACCGGCAGCAGCGCGCTCGCCTTGTCCATGGTGGCGAGCCGCTCCTTCTCGCCGGTGCAGTTCTCGAGGATGTAGACGTAGACGTCGCGGGCGCGGTCCATCCGGCCGCTGCCGGCGAAGGCCTCGGCGACGCGCCACAGCACGTCGATGTTGGCGCAGGTGAGCACCGACGGGTCGTCGGTGGCGATCGCCAGGACGGCGTTCCACTGCTTCGAATCGGAGGCGTTGACGAGGCGGATGCGCGCCTCCGCCTGCTTGAGGCGGGCGAGCAGGTCGGCCGGCGGCACCCACGTCGGTTCGGCGAGCTGGCGGCGGACGATCTCGGCCCTGAGCTCGGCATAGCGGCCGGCGGTGTAGAGGTCCCACAGCGGCTGTACGTCGCTCGGGCCGGGCGCCTTCGGATCGAACAGGTCCGTCGGCGGCTCCCAGCTCGGATAGAGCGTCTTCAGGCGGCGGATCTCGGCCTCGAGGCGGTCGAGGTCGCCCTCGCGCGCGAAGTAGCGCAGCGCCTCCTCGTCGACGATGGGAACGCCGGGGGCCGCGGTGTCCGGGCCGGCCGGCGCGGCGGACCCGCCGGGCGGCGGCGCGGCCGGGCCGGCGTCGAGGGTGGCGCGCGGAACGACGCCGCCACCGGCGGGGGCGGCGGGATCGCTCGTCTGGCCGACGGCAGCGACGACGGCGACGAGAACGAGCAGGAGGGCGGCTGTGCCGAACCTCACAAACATCGCGAGTACCGTCGGGCTACGACGGTCATCGCGAGAAGGTGCAGCGTCGAGGCATAGTAGGACGTCGGCTGAAACCGCCTGAGATCGTCCGGGATCGCCCGGCCGGCGAGCGCGCACGCCAGAATCGCGGTCTGCATCCGATATCCCGGCTCCCCGAGTGTCTCGATGACCCTGCCCGTCTCGACATCGACGATCGCCGGCCGATCGTCGCCGTCGCGCGTCCAGGCGCGGAGGAAGGGCTCGAGCAGCTGTTTCTCCGTCTGACCCGCCCACAAGAGGTAAAGCGGTATCCTTAAGGAGTTGTAACCAAAGTAGGGCGGGAAGCCCTCGGCCGGCTGCGGCGGCCGGCCGGACGGGGCCGAGATCCAGTCGGTCGGCAGTTCCACGGTGCCGAAGCGCGCCTGCACGACGAGCTGCAGGCCGGTCTGGAACAGGCCGTCCCAGTCGTAGCCGGGGGCGAGCCCGCGCATCACCGGCAGCGCCTCGAAGACCCAGTAGGAGAGGTTCAGCACCGGGCCGTCGGGGCGTTCGCCGGCGGCGAAGCCGGTGGCGCCGGGCAGCATGATCGGCCGCGCCCCGTCGTTGCGGATCGCCACCGTTCCGATGGCGCGGGCGATGCGGCGGGCGGCGTCGAGATAGACCGGCATGGCCCAGCGCTCGCCCGCCATGGCGAGCGCCCAGGCGATCAGGAGGTCGCCGTCGGTGGCGTTGTTGATGTCGGTGACGTGCGGCTTCGCCCGCGGGTCCCACTTCCAGGCGGCGAGCCCGTCGTCGCGGATGAGCAGCTCGGTGAGGGTGAACGTCCAGATCTGCTCGAAGGCGGCGCGGTCGTTGGCATAGTAGGCGAGCAGCAGCCCGTAGCCCTGGCCCTCGCTGTGGCTGATGTCGCCGTTGGCGGTGTCGACGATGCGGCCGCTCGGGTCGAGGAAGCGCGTCTTGTAGGCGTGCCAGACGTCGGCCGGCAGCACGAAGTCGACGACGGGCGAGGACTGCGCCCGCGCCGGTCCGGCCGCGACGGCCGCGGCGACGGCGAGGAGCGCGCAGAGCAGGAGGCCGCGGAGGGCGCGCGGAAGGGTCATGCGTTGTTCTCCCGTCCGATCTGACGGATCAGCACCCAGGAGACGATGCCCAGGCTGCCGCTCGAGAGCATCAGCGCGAGTGCGTACTCCAGCACGTTGATCGAAAACCAGTTGGCGGCGATGAGGCGTGCGTTCTGGAAGGAGAACGGCACCGTCTGGACATGGTAGCTCTGGCCGGGGAAGAAGTCTTGCACCAGGCCGGTGGTCTCCTGATAGGCGGCGACGGAGCCGTCCATCGTGAACCAGGTCTGCGGGGCGGTGATGCCTTCGACGCCGGCGGCGAGCAGCGGACCGGACGGCGCGGTGACGACGGTCCAGGTCGAGACCGCCGAACCCGGTCCGCGCGCCTGGGCGATCACCACCGTGGTGCGCGGCGCCAGGCGGACGGTGCGGTTCTCCGGCTCGGCGAGATGCAGCATGTCGAGGGTGAGGCCGAAGCTCTCGCGCAGCCAGTCGAGGACCTGCTGCACCACGTCGCTGACGCCGGTGCCGCCGACGCCCGAGCGCCAGCGCTCGTAGACCTCGCTCGTCGGCCCGGCGGCCTCCGGTGGCGGCTGCGCCGCCCGCTC
>CALRZT010000106.1:0-13343 GCA_943372725.1 Pseudoxanthobacter soli DSM 19599 | reverse complement strand
GTCGGCAAGCGCGGCGTACGGGGCGGGGCCGAGACGGTCGCCGCCGTCCTCGCCGCGGCGCGCGACGAGCTCGCGGCGATCGACGCCCTGATCGCCACCGCCCCCCTCGCCGAGGCTGGCTTCACCGCCCTGCCCGCCGCCGACGCCCTCGACGAGCGGCTCGATGCCGTCCGCGCAGCCCGCGACGAGGCCCGCCGGCGCCGCCAGGCGCACGAAGGCACCATCGAGGCGCACGGCGCGACGCTCGCCCGCCTCGCCGACGCCCGCGGCCGCCTCGCCGGCACGCTCACCGTGGTGGGCGCCCGCCTCGCCGCCGACCTCGCCGTGCTGCCCGACGACGCCCGTGCCGATGCGCTTTCCGCCGCCGAGACGGCCGAGCGGGCGGCCGCCGACGACCACGGCACCAAGGCCGCCGCGCTCGAGGCGCAGCGCCGTGCCGCGCCGCCGGCCGAGGAGATCGAGCGCCGGCGCGGCCGGGTGCAGCGCCTGGAGGAGGCGCTCGCCAACCACGCCGCGCGCCTCGCCGCGCTGGAGCGCGACATCGCCAACCTCGAAGGCCGCATCGAGAGCGCCGGCGGCGACGGGCTCGGCGAACGTGCCGCGACGCTCGAGGCCGAGGTGGCGCTGGTGGCGCGTGAACGCGACCACCTGCAGGCGCGCGCCGACACGCTGGCGCTGCTGCGCGACACGGTGGAGGCCTGCTACGCCGAGCAGCGCGAGCAGCTCAACGCGCCGCTCCGCCGTCACCTGCGCCCCTACCTCAACGACCTCTTTCCCGCCGCCGAGATCGCGCTCGGCGACGGCTTCAGCGTCGATGCGCTCCAGCGCGGCGGGGCGGCGGAGGCGTTCCAGCGCCTCTCCGACGGCACCAAGGAGCAGATCGCCGTGCTGGTCCGCCTCGCGATGGGGGCGATGCTGGCCGAGCGCGGCGAGGAGGTGCCGATCGTGCTCGACGACGCGCTGGTGTTTTCCGACGACGGCCGCATCGCACAGATGTTCGACGCGCTCAATCGCGCCGGCAGTCGACAGCAGGTGATCGTGCTCACCTGCCGCACCCGCGCCTTCGCCTCGCTCGGCGGCCGCATGCTGACGATCGAGCCGACCGCGGCGTGACCCGCGCGCGGGGCTGTTGCAAGTTGTCCGCAATCGCGCATACCGTGCGGCGATCGGGCGGGGGCGCGCGACAGACATCCAGGGACCATCTGTAATGTTGCTCGCCTCTCTGCCGGCGCCGGCCGGCCGACGCCTCGACCGCTCGCTCCTCGCCGCCGCCGTCCTCGCTGCCTTTGGCGCAGCGACGCTGACGGCCGCGCCCGCCGCCGCTGACGTCTCGTCCCCGACCGCCAAGAGCAACAACGAGCTCTACCGCAAGTCGATCGCCGATGCGGCGGTGAAGCGGCCATCGTTCCAGCTGAAGCTGAAGCCGATCGACGCCTCGCAGTCGCGGGTGAAGGTGATCACGCTGACCTACAAGAAGGGCCAGCCGGTGAAGCCCGATCACCCATTCGACCAGACGCGCGGCCGTCAGACGATCGAGGCCTCGTCCGGCGACAAGGGCGTGCTGAAGTACGACACCTGGGTGTCGCAGCCGTCGGAATCCTCGAAGGCCTGCAAGGGCGCCAAGGACCCGGTGCTGGCGCTGGAACAGATCCTCGGCATGCCGCCGGCGGCCGGCGACTGGGAACTCGTGCAGTTCGAGGTGGCGCCGAAGCACATCTTCCGCCCCTGCGCCAGCAGTCCCGACATCACCACGACCAAGTGCGATTTCACCCTGCCGACAAAATTCAAGTCGAAGAAGGAGAAGGAGGCGGTCGAGGCCGCTCAGGCCTTCGTCTTCGCGCAGATGTGGACGTCCTTCAATGTCGGCTTCCCCTCCCCCGGCTATCCCTTCACAGGCATGGGCTGGACCTACAACTGGAACCCCGACTCCAAGGACCACTACGGCATCTCGGAATACGTGGTGAAGCAGGGCGCCCCGGTGCAGAAGGTGCGCGTGCTGACGCCGCAGCAGTTCTGCAACGGCGGGTGAGGGTCGGAGCGGGGGAAGGCACCGATAGGGCGACGGCGAACAAGCGCCGCAAGTCATTGACCTGTTTCGACAACGGCTCACCCGCCCCTTGAGGGGGCGGGTGGGGGCGAGAGACGTAAGCCTCAGGTCTCCGGCCTCTCGCTCCGTCATCGCCCGGCTTGACCGGGCGATCCATCGCGGACGCGGGGCTATCCGTCTGTCCCAGTTGTAGGCGGTCCGGCCGGCCCCCTCGCTCGGGACCTGCAAGCGGCACCAGCAACCGTTCCCGGGTGGATGGATCGCCCGGTCAAGCCGGGCGATGACGGTCGTGGGGTGGCGAGGGCGCGCGGGGGCCGGGACGACCCGAAAGCCCCTCAAACCCCCGCCGGCACCGGGTGCTTCGCGAAATAGGCCTTGTCCGCCTCCGGCTGCACCCATTCGGGGTGGCCGTGCCAGCGGATGGCGTGGGCCTTCATGTCGGTGCCGTAGCGGATGCGATAGAGGAGCGTGCGCTCCGGGCCGTTCCTGTACTCGTGCAGTTCGCCCGGCGGATGGACGACGAAGGAGCCCGGCGTGACGTCGACGAGGGTGTCGGGTGTGCGCATCGTGCCGCCGCCGGAGAAGCAGAAGTAGATCTCCGTGCAGTCGGGATGGCAGTGGTAGGGGCTCGCCTGGCCGGGCTCCCAGCAGGCGACCGTGTAGTCGCCGCCGCCGGTCTCGCCGAGGATCTTCTCGACGTGCTTCTTCGGGTCGAAGGCCTTCTCGGCGACGATGTCGAAGACGTGCATGGCGGCCCTCCCTCGGATTGTGGCCGCGTCGCGGGCGCGGCTGTCGCGACGGACTGTCGGGGTGGCGCGGCCGGCGTTCAAATTATCTGTGCTGGTCGCCGCCATCAGCCGGCCTGATGCGGCCGGGACCGTCGACATCGCAGCCGGAAGGCGGGATGCTGTCGCGATCCAGGGACCCGACGCGGGGGTCCCGGTCCGACGAGGAGGGTCCGATGGTGCAGAGCAGTTCCCACGCACATGCCTGCCCTGCCCCCCTTCGCCCCGCTGCCGTCCGCCCGACGGCTGTCCTTGCAGCGGCCCTCGCCCTCCTTGTTGCCGGCCCCGCCGCGGCGATCTCGCCGCAGCCGGTGGAGGGCGAGCACGGCATGGTGGTCAGCGACCAGAGGCTCGCGAGCGAGGTCGGCGCCGAGATGCTGCGCGCCGGCGGCAACGCCATCGATGCGGCGGTGGCGGTCGGCTACGCCCAGGCCGTCGTCAATCCGTGCTGCGGCAACCTCGGTGGCGGCGGCTTCATGACGATCCGCCTCGCCTCGGGCGAGCTGATCTTCGTCGACTTCCGCGAGGCGGCGCCGAAGGCCGCGACCGCTGCCATGTATCTCGACGACAAGGGCGAGGTGATCCCGCGAGCGAGCCTCGACGGCTGGAAGGCGGTCGGCGTGCCCGGCAGCGTGCTCGGGCTCGACGCGGTGCTGGCGAAGTGGGGCACGAAGGACCGCGCCACGGTGATGGCACCGGCGATCCGCCTCGCCCGCGACGGCTTTTCGCTGACGCGCGGCGACACCGACATCCTCGCCGCGGGCACCAAGGCGTTCCAGGCCAACCCGGTGCTCGGCGCGATCTTCCTCGCCGACGGCAAGCCGCTCGCCCCCGGGGCGAAGCTGGTGCAGGCGGACCTCGCCGCGACACTGGAAGGCATCGCCAAGGACGGGCCGGACTACTTCTACAATGGCCCGGTGGCGGAGGCGATCGTCGCGGCGAGCGCGGCCGGCGGCTGGCTGCTCTCGAAGGAGGACTTTGCCGACTATGCCGTGCGCTTCGGCGAGACGATCGAGTGCCGATACCGCGGCTACGAGGTGCGCTCGGCGGCGCCACCGAGCTCCGGCGGCATCGCGCTCTGCGAGATCCTGCACGTGCTGGAGGGCTATCCGATGGGCTGGCTCGGCCACAACTCCGCCGACGCCGTGCACCTGATGACGGAAGCCTTCCGCCACGCCTTCGTCGACCGCAATTCCGAGCTCGGCGACCCCGCCTTCGTCGACAACCCGGTCGCCCACCTGACCTCGAAGGACTATGCCGGCAAGCTGCGCGGCGCCATCGACCGGCATCGGGCGACGCCGTCCGCCGCCCTGAAGCCGGGCAAGGGTGCCCACGAGGGATCGCAGACGACGCATTTCTCGGTGATCGACCGCGACGGCAACGCGGTCGCCGTCACCTATTCGCTGAACTCCTATTTCGGCGCCAAGGTGATGGCGCCGGGCACCGGCGTCCTCCTCAACAACACCATGGACGACTTCACCACGAAGCCAGGTGCCGCCAACATGTTCGGCCTCGTGCAGGGCGAGGCGAACGCGATCGCCCCCGGCAAGCGGCCGCTCTCCTCGATGAGCCCGACGATCGTGCTGAAGGACGGGAAGCCCGTGATGGTGCTCGGCAGCCCCGGCGGCTCGCGCATCATCACGGCGGTGGCGCAGACGATCATGAACGTCGTCGACCACGGCATGACCATCCAGGAGGCCGTCGACGCGCCGCGGATCCACCACCAGTGGATGCCCGACACCCTCTACGCCGAGCCGCGGGCGCTGTCGGCCGACACCCGCCGGCTCCTCACCGAGCGCGGCCACACGGTGGTGGTGCAGAACCCCTGGGGCGCCGTCGAGGCGATCCTCGTCGGCGGCGGCGAGCCAAAGGCGGGCGAGGCGGCGAGCTTCGGCGACGACGTGCTGCGGGGGCGGCCGGTGGTGGACGGCTGGACGTACGGGGCGAACGACAACCGCCGGCCGGCCGGGGCGGCGGTGGGGGAGTAGTACGATGCCGGTCCCTCCCCTGCCAGGGGGAGGACGCGGCAGCGCTCGCCGGCAGGGGAATCGCGCGTCGCCCCCCTACCCCGCCACGAACACCCGCTCCGGCGCCAGCCAGCACGGCGGCAGGATCAGGGGGATGCTCGATGTCGGCAGGACGGACGGCTTGAGCTCGATGCCGAGCACGTCGCGCACGAAGGCGCGGCGGGCGTCGATGCGGGCGGCGACCGCCGGGTGGCGCCCGGCGAGCGCGGCCCGCAGGCCCTCGTCGGCGAAGACGATGCCGTCCTCGCAGTTGAGCGCGGTGCCCGGCCGCATCGGCACCGGGATGATGTCGACCTGCATCGGCATGCCGGAATCGATCGTCTCCGGCGAGTGCGGGCGGATCGGCGTGTGCGTCCACTCGTCGTGGCCGGTGAGGTGGCCGGGGTTGAGGGCCGAGCGCAGGCCGGCGCGGGCGAGCGCCTCGGTGGTGGCGGCGAAGATCTCGCCGCCGGAAATGCCGATGTCGGCCGTCTCGTACCAGGCGAGGAGGCCGGCGAAGTAGCCGCTAGCGACCGCCTCGAAGGCGTCGTCGTGCTTCGCCAGCACGCCGGCGCGGGCCGACAGGCCGCCCCACAGGCCGACGGCGGTGGTGACGCCGTTGCCCTCGGCCAGCCGGCGGGCCGACGGGCTGCGCAGGCCGACGACCGGATGGGCGGGATCCCCGCCCGACATCATCACATGGCAGGCGAGCGGCTGGCCGGCGTATCCCATCCGCCCGGCGGCCGCGAACTCGCTGTCGCCGGGCCGGGCACCCGCCAGGATGCGCCAGACCATTGCCGAGCAATGCGCGCCGCCCCACTCGTAGGCGGCGATCTGGTCGACGTCGACGACCGAGCGCAGGCCGCTTGCCGGGTGCATCAGCACACGCGTCGCATCCGACACCCCCTCGCGGCCGCCGACGGCGAGCGCCAGCGCGTCGACCACCACCGACGGCACGAAGAAGCTCGGCTCGCCGTCCCACTCCTCGACCTCGAGGTATTTCCAGCCGGCGAGGCCCACCGCGTCACCGGGGCGGAGGCCGATGTCGGAGAGCACCACCGGCAGCCGCGGCGCCACCGTGCGGTCCTGGCCCATCAGCCCGAACGACTGGGAAAGCACGATCTCGAGGCCCGGCAGCACGGCGAGCGGCGCGTAGTCGATGCACTCGTTGCCGACGACGATGACGCGGCGGTCACCGGGGCCGAGCAGCAGCAGCATCTCCTCGAAGCGCGGCTCGATGCCGGTGAGGAACAGGATGTTGGCGAGGTGCTCGCGGTCGCCGTAGACCGCGAGCCAGGTGCGGCCGGCACTCGCGTAGGCCTCGCGGCAGCGGCGCTCGTAGGTGGCGGCGGGGATCTCCGGCGCCGCCTCCGGCAGGCCGAAATCGGGGATCGCGATCGTTGCGAGACGGGGGGACATCGGGGCTCTCCGGGGGTCGGGCAAGCTGCTACGTGGGCACCGGCGCGTCGGCGCGCAGGAGCCCCTCATGCTTCAGCTCCGCCCAGAAGTCGGACGGGATCGGGCGGGCGAGGCCGGCGAGGTTGTCGGCGAGCTGCGCCGGCGTGCGGGTGCCGGGGATGATCGAGACGATCGCCGGGTGGGCGAGCACGAAGCGGATCGCCGCGTCGATCAGGCGGACGTCGTGACGGGCGCACACCGCCTCGATCGTCGCCACCTTCGCCATGATCTCCGGCGGCGCCGGCTTGTACTCGTACTTGGCGCCGGGCTTGGCGCCGGTGGCGAGAATGCCGCCGTTGAAGCCGCCGCCGAGCACGACGGCGACCTTGCGCGCGACGCACAGCGGCATCAGCTCGTCGAGCGCCTCCTGTTCGAGCAGCGTGTAGCGGCCGGCGAGCAGCAGGCAGTCGAAGTCGCGGGCGAGCAGTGCGTCACGGCAGACCTCCCACTCGTTGACGCCGACGCCGATCGCCCGGATCACCCCCTCGTCGCGCAGGCGGACGAGGGCGTCCCAGCCGCCGGCCATCGCCACCTCGAAGTGCGCCCGCTGGCGGGCGACGCCGTGGTTGATGACGTCGACATCGTGGATGAAGGCGATGTCGATGCGATCCATGCCGAGGCGCTGCAGGCTGTCCTCGACCGAGCGCAGCGTCGCGTCATACCCATACGCATACGTCGGCGTGAACGGCAGGCCGTAGCGCCACGGATCGCGCTCGGAATAGACCCGGCCGGGCTTCAGGAGATAGCCGACCTTGGTCGAGAGCACGAAGGCGTCGCGCGGCCTGAAGCGCAGCGCCTGGCCGACGCGGTGCTCCGACAGGCCGTTGCCGTAGAGCGGCGCGGTGTCGAAGTAGTTGAGGCCGGCCGTCCAGGCGGCCTCCAGCATGGCCTCGGCGACGCCCTCCTCGATCGGGGCGAGGAAGTTGCCGATCGGGGCGGCGCCGTAGCCGATCTCGGTGACGTCGAAATCGAGGCGGCCGAAGCGGCGGCGCGCCGGAGCCGGGGTGGCGGCCGGCGCCGGCATGACGGTGTCGGTCATCTCAGCCCCGGCCGGCGAGCCAGGCGAAGGCCTGCGTCCACAGGCGACGGTAGCCGTCCCACTCGGTGAACTCGGTCGGCAGCCAGTGCGGGCCGATGTCGGACGTCCACGCCATCGTGCGACCGCGGCCATAGGTGCCGGCGGCGAGCAGCGGCTGGTCGCCATAGTCGGAACCGACGGACAGCAGCAGCGTCGCGTTGTCCTTCAGCTTGGTCTCGTTGTAGCCGAGGAGATAGGGCCACGCGCCGGCGATGCCGGCGATGGCGGGATGGGCGGCGCCGGTCGGCGCCGGGTGGAAGCCCTCGGGCACCTCGACGCGGTCGTCGGCCGTCAGCATCGTCACCGGCAGGATCGTCTCGATCGGCGTGCGGGCATAACGGGCGGCACCGTTCAGGCCCTGGAAGGAGAAATAGCCGCCGATCATCATGAAGCCGCCGCCGCCCTCGACCCATTCGGCGATCGCCTTCAGGCGGTTCGGGGTGCGCTTGCCGCGCACGAACGTGTCGGGGTGGAGGAGCAGCGAGTTTGCCCCGACGTCGGAGAGCACGACGACGTCGTAGGCCTCGAGCTCCTTCGCCGTGAACGGGAAGCGGGTGTGGGTCTCGTGGCCCGGCAGGTGGACGATCTCGACGTCAGAGCCTTCGAGTGCTGCGAGTAGCGGTGCGATGCCGGTCTGGTACTCGGCGGTGGAGAACTGGTCGAAGCCCTTGGTGTGGGTGGTGGCGCTCGACCAGGTCTCGCCGGCGAGCAGCACGCGGATCTTCTTCATTGTTTTGGTCTCCTCGAGGCGTGGGGGTGCCGTCACGCAGCGCCGGCTCGTATCCGGGGCGGCGCGGGGATCAGGCGTTGGGGACGACGCCGATGGCGTCCGCCCGGACGTGGACGGTGATCGGCGCGCCGACCGGAAGCGAGCGGGTGCGGTCGGCGGCAAGGTGGGCGGTGATCTCCGGCCCGACGGCGGGCTGGATCACCACGAGATCGAAGGAGCCGACGAACGAGACGTCGACCACCGTGCCGGCGATGGCGAGCGACGGCTCGCCGGGGGTCGGCTCGAGGGCGATGTCCTCGGGCCGCATGAAGACGGTGGCGGGTCCCTCGGGGAGCGCCGCCACCTTGCCGGGCGGCAGCGCGACGCGGGCCCCGAGCGCCTCGATCTCGACGGCGCCGCCGGCGCCGCGCACGAGGCGGGCGTCGACGAGGTTGTTGACGCCGAGGAAGCCGGCGACGAAGCGCGTCGAGGGCGCGTAGTAGAGGTCGCGCGGCGCGCCGACCTGGACGATCCGTCCCTTCTGGAAAACGGCGATGCGGTCCGACATGGCGATCGCCTCCTCCTGGTCGTGGGTGACGTAGAGGAAGGTGACGCCGGTCTGGCGGTGCAGGCGCTTCAGCTCCCGCTGCATCGTCTCGCGCAGCGTCCGGTCGAGGGCCGACAGCGGCTCGTCGAGGAGCAGGATCTTCGGGTGGAAGGCGAGCGCGCGGGCGATCGCGACGCGCTGCTGCTGGCCACCGGAAAGCTCGCGCGGCTTGCGCTTCGCGAGGTCCGCCAAGCCGACCGTCGCCAGCATCTCCTCGACGCGGGCCGCGATGCGGGCGCGGTCCCATTTGCGTACCTTCAGGGGGAAGGCGATGTTGTCCGCCACGCTCATGTGCGGGAACAGCGCGTAGCCCTGGAAGACGAAGCCGAAGTCGCGATCCTCCGGCTCGACGCCGGTGATGTCGCGGCCGGCGAGCGAGATCGTTCCGCTGTCGGGCCGGGTGAAGCCCGCGATCGCCATCAGGAGCGTCGTCTTGCCCGAGCCCGAGGGACCGAGGAGGGTGACGAACTCACCCTCCTCGACCTCGAGGCCGATGTCGGCCAGCGCCGTCACGGGTCCGTAGGTCTTGCGGAGATCGCGGGCGACGAGGAACGACATCAGCTCTCTTCTGGCTCTCTTCGGCTAGTCGGGACGCGGTGGCTCAGATCGGATCGCGGATCAGCGGCGCCGTCGAGCAGTGGATGCCGCCGCCGCCGAGCTCGACCGCCTCGTAGTCGACCTCGATGACGGTGATGCCGGCCTGGTCCAGACGGTCGGCGAGCCGCGGGCTCGTCGTCGTGTGCATGATGAGCCGGCCGGGGGCCACCGCCAAGCAGTTCAGCGAGAAGGCGTTGTCCTCGGGTGGCAGCTCGATCAGCTTCATGCCGCGCTTCACCAGATAGTCGATGAAGACGTAGGGCAGCTCGTTCTTGTTGACGATCGCGGTCTCGACATCGACCATCATGAACGAGCCGTCGATGTGGATGCGGTAGCCCGGCATCGGCACCTTGATGAGGGTGACGCCGAGGCCGTTCAGCACGCGCTCGACCTGGGCGACGCCCTCAGGGTTGCAGGCGACGCTGACCGAGCAGACGGCGGTCTTGGCGTCGATGTGGGCGAAGCCGCCGCCCTCGAAGACGGCGGTGCCGTTCAGGGTCGCAAGGATCGGGCAGCCGGCGTTGGCGAGCGCCCGCGTCACCGGCAGTTCCTCGCCGCGACGGACGCGGCGGGCTAGACGGGTGACGATGGCGCCGCCCTCGACGCCGATGACGCTGTCGCGGGTGAAGATCTGCTTCATGCGGCCCTTGGCGGCGTCGCCGACCAGGATCACGTCGACACCCTCGGCCTTCAGGGCCGCGGTCAGGGCGTCGTGGGCCTTCTGCATGGCGGGCAGGTCAGGCATCGTCTTGCCCATCCAGTACCAGCCCTCCTCGGGGTCGCCGAAGCCGCCGATCTCCTGCAGCGGCCGGTTCTTCACGACCGAGAGCTCGTCGCCCGGACGGTGCATCAGCACGGCGCGCAGCTTGCCGACGTCGTTGGAGACGCCCCAGTTGCGGCCCCAGCCGTCGACGAGCTCGCTCTCGCTCTCGAAGGCGGGCTCGGGAACGGAGCCGAAGATCTCAAAGAACTTGTTCTCGCGATACTCGTGCTCGCTCATTGCGGGCAGGTGGGCCATGACACGTCCGTCCTTGTTGGTGGTTCGCTTGGTGGTGTTCGGGTCTTCTGCGGGCCTAGGGGCGAGACCGGCTCAGGAACTGGGCGAGCGGTCGAACCAGAACGTGCGGGCGGCGAGCGCCAGAAGCGTCACGGCGAGCAGCACGGCGGAGATCGCCGCGAGCGCCGGATCGACGGAGTCGGCGATGCCGGTGAAGATGCGCCGCGGCAGCGTCTCGACCGCGCGGCTGGTGATGAACAGCGTCACGGTGATCTCGTCCCACGAGGTGACGAAGGCGAACACCGCGCCGGCGGCGATGCCGGGCGTTACGTTCGGCAGGATCACCCTGAAGAACACCGTCGGCGGCCGGGCGCCGAGTGAGCGGGCCGCCTGGATCAGCCGCGGGTCGAGCTGCGCCAGCGAGGCGCCGATGGCAAGGATCGCGAACGGCAGGCAGAGCACGACGTGGACGATGATGACGCCGGGATAGGTGTCGATCAGGCTGAAGCGCGCCCACAGCTTGAAGATGCCGACGGCATAGATGATCGGCGGCACGATCAGCGGCGCGAGCAGCATGACGCGCGTCAAGGACGGCCACCAGCCGGTGAGCGCCCAGGCGCCGAGCGCATAGGACGCGGCGGCCGAGACCGACACGATCGTCGCGATGGCGGCGATGACGAGGCTGGTCATCATCGAGGGGAGCCACCCCTTCTCCCACTCCGTCAGCGACCAGAAGTGCTGCAGCGACAGGCCGTGCTCGGGCAGCGAGAGATATTCCCGGTCGGTGAGCGCGACGGGCACCAGCACCAGCACCGGCACGAATAGGAAGCCGAGCAGGAGCCACGGCAGGCCGACGGCGAAGACCTTCGAGATTGCCCGGCCGAGCGGGGTCGATTCCCGCCGGTGCGGCTCCGCGGGCAGCGTCGAGGGGCTCATCCCTGCCTCCCGGAGAAGGCGGCGCGCAGCGCCGGCTGGCGCATGGCGATGAAGACGACGAAGCCGACGGCGATCAAAAGCATCGTCGAGAGGCCGGTGGCGACGCCCCAGCGCAGCGTGTTGGTGATCTGCACGGAGATGTATTCGGCGACCATCACGGTGCGGCCCGCGCCAAGCAGCGTCGGGGTGATCAGGAAGCCGAGCGAGAAGATGAAGACGAACAGCGTCGCCACCGCGATGCCCGGCGCGCTGAGCGGCACCCACAGCTTCCAGAACACCGTCATCGGGCGGGCGCCGAGCGAGCGGCCGGCCTGCATGATACGGCGGTCGATGCCGGCGAGGTTCGCGTAGATGAGCAGCACCGCGAACGGCATCATGTAGTGGACCATGCCAATGATGACGCCGGTGCGGTTGTGGACGAGCTGCAGCGGCTCGTCGACGATGCCGAGGCCGGTCACGGCGAGATTCACGAGGCCCTCGCGGCGGAGAATGGTGATCCACGAGAAGGCGCGCACCAGCACCGAGATCCAGAACGGCACCAGCACCATGAAGAGGGCGACGCGGCGCACGCTCGGGCGCATCTGCACGAGGGCGTAGGCGACGAGGTAGCTCGCCGCGATCGTCAGCGCCGTGGTCCACAGCGACACCTCGAGCGTCGTCGTGACGACGCGGGCGACGGCGCGGCTGCCGAGAAGTTGCTGGTAGTTGGCAAGGCCGGGCGCCGGCTCCGTCACACTGAGGACGAGCACCTGGGCGATCGGCAGGACGTAGAAGAGGGTGGTGAGCAGCACGGCCGGCACGGTGAGGCCGACCGCCCACCTGTCGAACGGGCGCATCCGGAAGTCCCTCGGAACGGGGCGTCGGTGGAGGGGCCGCCGCCATGGCGGCGACGGCCCCGTCCAGTCTCGATCAGGTGGCGATGAAGTCGAGGAACTTGTTCTGCAACTCCGCCTCGTTGTCGGCGTAGTACTCGGTGCTGATGGCGATGTTGTTCTTGGTGTTTTCCGGCGAGGCCGGGTCGACCGCCTTGTCCTCGGCCGTCATCACCGCCTGGGCGGCCGGGTTCGACGGGCCATTGCCCATCAGGCGCAGCAGCGTGATCTGCCCTTCCGGATCGAGGCTCGAGTTGATGAACTCGAACACCAGCTTGCCGGCCGGGTTGCCCTTCGGCACCGACCAGGCGCTCCAGAACAGGACGTTCTCGTTCCAGGTCCAGGTGAAGCGCTCCGGGGCCTCCTTCTTCAGGAGGTTGGCGCGGGTGTGCCAGATGTTGCCCATCACCACTTCGCCGTCGCGGAACAGCTGCTGGCTCTGAGCGCCACCCTCCCAAAAGATCAGTTGCGGCAGGAGCGGCTCGAGCTTCTTGAAGGCGCGGTCGACATCGAGGGGATAGAGGTCCTCCCGCTTGACGCCGTCGGCGAGCAGCACCGGCTCGAGCTGGCCCTGGATCCATTTGCACATCGTGCGCTTGCCCGGATACTTCTCCGTGTCGAAGAAGTCCGCCCAGCTCGTCGGCGGCGTGGCGCCGACCTTGCTGACGTCATAGGCGAGCACGTTGGCGAAGGCGTAGTTGGCGACGCCGAACTCGGCCGCGCCGGTCGGGCCGACCTTCGACTTGTCGACCATCGTGTAGTCGATCGGCTCGAGGAAACCGCCCTTGCCGAGCACGACGCCGTCGACCATGCCGCCGTCGGTGGTGTCCCAGATCACCGCCTTGGACTCCACCATGGCGCGGACCGCGCCCGTCGTCGGGCCGGCACCGTCGATCGCCACCTTGATGCCGGACTTCTTGGTGAACGGCTCGCCATAGGCCTTCTGGAAGGCCTCGACGGCGGCGCCGCCCCAGTTGCACAGCACCACTTCCTTGGCCTGGGCGTAGGAGACGCCCGGGCGCGCCACCGCCACGAGGCCGAGCGCGCCGAGCGCGGTCAGCAGCGTGCGACGGTCGATCTGTCCGCTCTGGAACCTCTCCATCGCGATCTTGACGGCATCCGCCGCGAAGGTTTCCTTCGTCATCCTCTCCGTCCCCTTCAGAAAAGGCCGAACACGGCCCGAATTGCTATCCGCCTCCCGCGCGGCCCGACCTCTTGCGGGTCGAGGCCGCCTCCATCCGCCGGCGCGGC
>CALRZT010000105.1:0-13350 GCA_943372725.1 Pseudoxanthobacter soli DSM 19599 | reverse complement strand
GGCTCGCTGCCCTGATGGCGGAGGCGCCGGCGCGGCTCTACGGGCTCTATCCCCGCAAGGGCGCCATCGCCATCGGCTCGGACGGCGACTTCACCATCGTCGATCCCGGCGAGCGCTGGACGATCCGCCAGACGGAGCTCATCGGCGCCTGCGGCTGGACGCCGTTCGAGGGCGTGCCGGTGACGGGCAAGGTGAAGGCGACCGTCGTGCGCGGCCGCGTCGTCGCCCGCGACGGCCGCGTCACCGGCGAGCCCGGCGCGGCCTACATCCCGCGCCTATCCTGAACGCGTCCGACTCCCCAACGAATCCCGGAACCTGCATGAGCCTGCTGACGTCGACCTCTGACGACCCGCTGATCGTCGCCGCCCTCCACCTGCCGGATTGGGCGGTCGACCGCACGCTGTCGATGGCCTTCCTCGAGGACTACACCCTGGCCAACGCCGAGGTGTTCGTCTCGGCCGGCATCCGCCGCATCATGCTGCAGGACCAGACGCGCCAGCGCGGCCCGGCAAGCCCCGAAACGATCGCGATGACCGCGGCGCTGGGGCGCGCCCTGAAGCTCGCTCATCCGACGGTCTCTCTCGGCATCATCGTCGAGGCGCACGACGCGATCGGGCCGCTCGCCATCGCCCATGCGAGCGGCGCCGACTTCGTCCGCCTGAAGGTGTTCGTCGGCGCGGCGATGACGATGGAGGGGCGCAAGGAGGCACTCGCCGTCGACGCGCTCACCTACCGCCACCAGCTGCGCCGCGACGACATCGCGATCCTCGCCGACGTCTTCGACCGCACCTGCGTGCCGCTGATCGACGTGCCCCCGGAACAGGCGGCGCTGGGCGCGGAACGCCTCGGTGCCGACGCCCTCGTCATCACCGGCGCGACTTTCGACGAGAGCCTCGAGCGCATCGCAAAGGCGCGGGCGGCGGGCGTCAGCCGGCCGATTCTCCTCGGCGGCAGCGTCACGGCGCGCAATGTCGCGCAGACCCTCGCCGTTGCCGATGGCGCGATCGTGTCGACCGCTCTGATGCGCGACGGCGCCGGCCCGCGCGACCGCCTGTACTGGGACCGCGAGAAGGCCGAGGCCTTCATGGCGGCGGCCCGGGCGACCTGAGGCGCACGCGCCCGACGGACCGCGGCGGCCGCGCCCATCCTGGCGGTCCGCGGCCGCGGTGAGGCGCGCATGCGCCCGGCGCCCGGGTTCGCTCGAACCAAGGCCGCGTGTCGGCCGGGCTCGCAAGTCGTTGATCTGATGGTGGGCGGTACAGGGATTGAACCTGTGACCCCTGCCGTGTGAAAGCAGTGCTCTACCGCTGAGCTAACCGCCCGTTGCGCGATGCGCGGGTGGCGCGGATATAAGGGGCGAGGCTCGGGGAAGTCAAGCAAACGCGGGGTGGGCCGTGCCACCTCGCGGAAGGGGGAGAGCAACTGTGACCAAAGCCCGTCCGATCCACCGTTTCGCCGCCGCCTGCCTGTTGTCGGCGGCGGTTCTGGCCGCCAGCGCGGCTCTCCCGGTGCGGGCGCAGCAGGCCGCGGGCGAGATCGCCGCGGTGCAGACGACGCTCTATTTCGGCCTGAAGACCGCCGATGGTCGCGGTGTCAGCGAGCAGGAGTGGGCACGGTTCCTCGCCGAGGTGGTGACACCGCGCTTTCCCCAGGGGCTGACGGTCGTCACCGCCTACGGCCAGGGCACGAATCCCGGCGCCGACGTCGTGCCTGCCGAGATGACGAAGGTGCTGATCGTCGTCCACCCGGACGACGCCGCCAACGCGGCCAAGATCGCCGAGATCAAGGCGCAGTATTCGCAGGATTTCGTCGGGACCGGTGCCTTCCACACCGAAGCCGACGTCCGCATCGTTCCCTGACGGGGCGGGCAGGGCGGGACGCGAGCACCGCGACTGCCGCGGCCCGCCACTGCGTCGGCGGGACCGTAGCTTCGGTATCTCCCCCGCAGCCGCGGCCTCGACCGCCCACGCCGGCCGCCCCTAGACATGAATTAGAATAACTAAAATTCTAGATCACTGTTTTGAATCATTTTAATTCAAGATTGGTGCGGGCGCTGGCCTGCGGAATTCTTCCTTGTTCAGCTCGCATCTGAAACCATTCCGATCTCCGTCTGTGACGAAATCGTCGATTGACAGCGACGCCCAGCTTCGTTTCTTGTCCGATACAGTCAATCGACGCGGGTCGTGTCGGTGCGACCGCTTCCTGTCGCCGCGGGTCACGGCTCGCGCCGCAACTCGAGGGCGGGTGAGCGGCGGGACGCGACCACGACGTCGGAGCAACGGGAAAGGTCCAGCCATGCGCAAGACGTTCGACCACGCCATCCTCGCGAGCGCCGCGGCGCTCGCGCTTTCGCTCGCCGCCCTGCCGGCGGCCGCCGACGGCGAGGTCAACATCTACAGCTATCGCCAGCCGGACCTGATCAAGCCGCTGCTCGACAAGTTCACCGCCGAGACCGGCATCACGACCAATGTCGTCTCGGCGAGCTCTGGCCTCGAGGAGCGCATCGCCGCCGAGGGCGCCAACTCGCCGGCCGACGTCATCCTGTCGGTGGACATCGGCCGCCTCGACGGCGCCAAGCAGCTCGGCATCACCCAGCCGGTCTCGACGCCGACGATCGACGCCAACGTGCCGGCGCAGTACCGCGATCCCGACGGCCACTGGGTCGGGCTGACGATGCGCGCCCGCGTCGTCTACGCCTCGAAGGACCGCGTCGCCCAGGACACCATCACCTACGAGGAGCTCGCCGACCCGAAGTGGAAGGGCAAGATCTGCACCCGCTCCGGTCAGCACGTCTACAACATCGGCCTGTTCGCCTCGCTGATCGCCAACGACGGCGCCGACAAGGCCGAGCAGACGATCAAGGGCATCAAGGAGAACCTCGCCGTGAAGCCGGCCGGCGGCGACCGCGACCAGGCGAAGGCGATCCTCGCCGGCGAGTGCGACCTCGCCCTCGGCAACACCTACTACGTCGGTCTGATGGCGACCAACGAGAAGGAGCCGGAGCAGAAGGAGTGGGCGCAGGCGATCAAGGTCCTCTTCCCCAACGCCGAGGGCCGCGGCACCCACGTCAACATCTCCGGCGCCTCGATCGCCAAGAACGCGCCCAACCGCGACAACGCGGTGAAGCTGATCGAATTCCTCACCTCCGACGAGGCGCAGGAGATCTACGCCAACACCAATTTCGAGTACCCGGTGAAGCCAGGCCTCGAGGTGAACGAGATCGTCGCCTCGTGGGGTGCGCTGAAGCCCGATCCGCTGCCGCTCGCCACCATCGCCGCCGACCGCAAGGAAGCGAGCGAGATCGTCGACAAGGTCGGCTACGACGACGGCCCGTCCTCCTGATCACGACCTGATCGGCGCGGCCCCGGGGCGCGCGCCCTCGACTGGATGAGCGGTGCGGCCCCATCGCACCGCTTTCGAACGGCCCGCGGCGGCGAGTTCGCGCGCGGCACGATGGAGCTCACCGATGCGCCGACTTCCCCTCCTTGCGGCAACGGCCGCCGCCGTCGCCCTGACCGTTGCGGCGGTCGCGTCCGCCTCGGCGGCCAACGCCCCGACGCCCGAAGCGGTCGTGACCCACTACGCCGACGTCGCCGAGGCGATGTACGCGGACAGCGTCACCACCGCCAAGACGCTGCAGATGGCGATCGGCGACCTGCTCGACGCGCCGTCCGACGCGACGCTTTCCGCCGCCCGCACCGCCTGGATCGCCGCCCGCGTGCCCTACCAGCAGACCGAGGGCCTGCGCTTCGGCAACGCGCTCGTCGACGAGTGGGAGGGCAAGGTGAACGCCTGGCCGCTCGACGAGGGCCTGATCGACTATGTCGACGGCGGCTCCTATGGCGACGCCTCCGACGAAAACCCGCTCTACACGCTGAACGTCGTCGCCTCGACGAAGCTGCGCGTCGGGCCCGACGAGATCGACGCCACCACCATCTCCGCCGACCTCCTCACCGGCCTGCAGGAGGCGCAGGAAGTCGAGGCGAACGTCTCGATCGGCTACCACGCCATCGAGTTCCTGCTGTGGGGCCAGGACCTCAACGGGACCGGCCCCGGCGCCGGCAACCGGCCGGCCACCGACTTCGACATCGCCAACTGCACCGGCGGCAACTGCGAGCGTCGCCGCGCCTACCTCACGGTCGCCACGCAACTCCTCGTCGACGACCTCGAGGACATGGCGCAGCAGTGGGGTCCGGACGGCGCGGCCCGCAAGGACGTGATCGCCAAGGGTCCAGAAGGCGGCCTCGCCACCATTCTCACCGGCATCGGCTCGCTCTCCTATGGCGAACTCGCCGGCGAGCGCATCAAGCTCGGCTTGATCCTGCACGACCCCGAGGAGGAGCACGACTGCTTCTCCGACAACACCCACAACTCGCACTTCTACGACCAGGCCGGCATGGTGGCGCTCTACACGGGCACCTATACCCGCGTCGACGGCACGAAGCTCGAGGGCCCGAGCCTCGCCGCCTATGCCGCGGCGAAGGCGCCCGAGGCCGCCACCCGCGTCGAGCAGGCGATGGCCGACACCACCGCGAAGATGACGGTCATGAAGCAGACCGCCGACAGCGGCAAGATGGCCTACGACCAGATGATCGGGCCGGACAACGCCGAGGGCAACAAGATCGTCGACGACATCGTCACGGCTCTGGTCGCCCAGACCCGCGCCGTCGAGGGCCTGGTCTCGGCACTCGGCCTGACGATCTCCGTCGAGGGCTCCGACAGCCTCGACAACCCGACGGCCGTCGGCGCCAACTGAGGCGGAAGCGATGCGACACTTCCTTCTCCCGCACGCGGGAGAAGGTGCCCCGAAGGGGCGGATGAGGGCCGGCGCACGAAGTGCGCCGGTGTCTTGCGCGGGGGGCCGGGGACGGGGCCGACGCGCGGCTTCGCCGCGCGCCCTCATCCGCCCTTCGGGCACCTTCTCCCAGCCATGCTGGGAGAAGGGAAAGGTATTGCCCATGACCCCCACCCGCCGCACCGTCGCCCTCGGCGGCCTCGCCGGCGTCACGGCGACCGTTCTCGGCTGGCGATCCACCCGCGCCGCCGCGCCGCCGCCGCTCGCCCGCGTCGGGGCGCTACCGGCCGGCCGTGAGGTGCCGCTCTCGCTCGTCGCCGCCGAGCGCTCCGTGGCCCTGCCGGCCTTCGGCGGGCGGGCGATGCCGCTGATGAGCTTCTTCGAGGGCGATACCTTCCCGCACGTCGTCCGCATCCGCCGCGGCGACACCCTCGTCACCACCCTCGACAACCAGTTGCCGGCGTGGGCGGAGGAGATGTCCGTCCACTGGCACGGGCTGCGCATCCCGAACGCCGAGGACGGCGTGCCCTACCTCACCCAGAAGCCGGTGCCACCGGGCAGCACCTACGGCTACCGCTTCACGCCGCCCGACACCGGCACCTTCTGGTTCCACACCCACTGCAACACCGCCGAGACGCTCGGCCGGGGCCTGCTCGGCGTGCTGATCGTCGAGGGTGACGAGTTGGCGCCCTATGAAGCGGACGTGCTCGTTTGCCTGAAGGACTGGCGGATCGGCGAAGACGGCGCCTTCCTGCCCTTCCTCACCGACGAGGGGGCCGCGCGCGCCGGCAGCTTCGGCACCGTGCGCTCGGCGAACGGCGCGGCGGCCCTCCGCCTCGACCTCCCCGCGAACGGCGACTGCCGCCTGCGCCTGATCAACGTCGACCCGACACGCATCCCGGAGATCGGCGTCGAAGGCGCGGAAGCCGCGATCGTCGCCATCGACGGCGTCGCCGTGCCGCCGTTTCCGCTGAAGTCCTGGCGGCTCGGTCCGGCGATGCGCCTCGACCTCGTCGTGCGCGCGCCCGCCGCGGGCGGCGAAGCGCGCCTCGTCGACTATCACGCCCCGCAGCCGGTGACGCTCGCGACGCTCGCGGGCACCGGCGACACCCGCCACACCACGCCCTTCGCCCCGGCGCCGCTGCTGATGGCCGACCTCGCCGAGCCGGATCTCGCAAACGCCCTGCCGCTCTCGCTCACCTTCAGCGCCACCGCCACCGGCGCGAGCGTCGCCGAGATCGCCGACGACACCACCGCCCCGCCGCTCGGCCCGCTCTGCGTCACCGACAAGTCGTTCTGGGCGATCAACCGCGAACCGTGGCCCGACGGCGGACACGCCCGCCTGCCGCCGCCGCTCGCCGTGCTGGAGCGCGGCCGCACCTATCGGCTGACGCTGCACAACGTCACGCCGCACCCCCACCCGATCCACATCCACGGCCACTTCTTCCGCGTGCTGTCGTCGAGCCGTCGCGAGATCGTGCCGCACTGGGCCGACACCGTGCTTTTGACGCCGAAGGAGCGGCTCGAGGTGGCGCTGGTGGCCGACAATCCCGGCGACTGGATGCTCCACTGTCACATCATCGAGCACCAGGAGACCGGCATGATGGGCTACGTCAGGGTCACGTGAGGAACGCTGCCGTGAGAGCGATCGCCGCACCGCTTCTCGTTGCCGCCGTCGTGGCGGCCGGCGGAGCCGTGGCGGCCGGCGGCCTCGACGCCATCGTCGGCAAGGCGGTGTTCGAGCGCGTCTGGGTCGCCGCCGGCGCCTCCACCGGCTCGGCCGACGGCCTCGGCCCCCTCCACAACGCCCGCTCCTGCGCCGGCTGCCACCAGGGCGGTGGCGCGGCGCGCATCGCGGTCAACGACCGCGGCGAGATGGCCGGGGCCGGTCTGGTGGTGCGGCTGGCGGGCGCCGGCGGCCTCGGCGACCCCATCTACGGCGACCAGATCCAGACCCGCGGCCTGCCCGGCCAGGCGGCCGAGGCGGCGGTGGTGTTCGCGCTGGCCGAAGCCGTGCGCGACGGCGAACCGGGGCCACGGGTGGCGCCGCGCCTGGAGGCGCTTGCCTTCGGCCCCGTCACGGCATCCGCCGGCGTCCGCCGCGCGCCGTCGCTCATTGGCCGCGCCGCGTTCGACACCGTCGACGCGGCGGCGGTCGTGGCCCTCGCAGACCCGGATGACGCCGACGGGGACGGCATCTCCGGCCGCGTCCACTGGGTGAGCGACGGGGCAGGGGGCCGCGCCATCGGCCGCTACGGCTGGCGCGCCACCGGCGCTACCCTCGACCGTCAGGTCGCCGCCGCCTTCACTGTCGACCTCGGCCTCTCGACCGCGACCTTCCCCGATCCGGCCGGTGACTGCACGCCCGCCCAGACCGCCTGCCGCGATGCCCGCCACGGCGGAGGCGACCGTGGCGGCCCGCACGAGGTGGCGGCGCCGATGACCGCCGCCCTCGGCGCCTTCCTCGCCGGCCTCCAGCCACGCGCGCCGGCCGATGACGCACCGGGCGCCGCCGTCTTCGCCGCCACCGGCTGTGCGGCCTGTCACGTGCCGGCGCTGCCGACCGTCGATGGCGGCACCGTGCCGGCCTTCACCGACCTGCTCCTGCACGACCTCGGCGACGGCCTCGCCGACCCCGCCGTCGCCGGCGATGCCGCGCCGTCGCAGTGGCGGACGGCGCCGCTCATCGGTCTCGTCGGTCGCCACCCGGCGAGCCGGCGCTATCTCCACGACGGCCGCGCCTCTACACTCGAGGAAGCCGTGCTGTGGCACGGCGGCGAGGCCACGGCGGCGCGCACCTCCTACCAAACGCTCTCCGACAGCGATCGAGCAAGTCTCCTCAAATATCTGGAAAGCCTATGAAAGTACGTTTCGTACTGGCGGCCGCGCTGGCTCTGGCGGTATCCGGTGGTCCCGTCGTCGCAGGTGGTGAAGACCCGGTCACCGCCCGCCAGCAAGCCGTCGTGGCGCGAGCCGTCGAGGACTACATCCGCCCCGCCTACCACGCCTTCCACCACCGCACCGAGACGCTCGCCCACGCCATCGAGCACTTCTGCGCCCGGCCGGGGCGCATCGAGCACCGCGCCGTCCGCGACGCCTTCGGGACGGTGGTAACGGCCTGGGCGCGCCTCGACTTCCTGCGCTTCGGCGCCGCCGTCACCGATGCCCGGCTGGAGCGCGTCGCCTTCTGGCCGGACCCGCGCGGCGTTGTCGAGCGGCAGCTGCGCCAGCTCGTCGCCGGTGGCGCGCTGGAGCGCCTCGACGCGGCGAGCATCGCCCGCCAGAGTGCCGCCGTGCAGGGTCTGCCGGCGCTCGAGCGGCTGGTCGTGGTGCTGCCGGCCGACACCGACCCGGCCGGGCTCGCCGACAACTGCCTCGTCGCCGAGGCCGCCGCCGGCAACGTCGTGGCGATCGCCGGCGCGCTCGACGAGGCCTGGGCCCGCGACGACGTGCCGATCCTCAATCCCGGCCCCGGCAACCCCGCCTACCGCTCCTGGGAGGAGGCGGCGAACGAGGTGCTGAAAGCCTCGCTCACCGGCCTCGAGCAGATTCGCGATCTCGCCCTGCGCCCGGCGCTGGGCGACGCCCCGGACAAGGCGAAACCGAACCGCTTTCCCTATGCCCGCAGCGGCGAGACCGTCGCCTACCTCGCCGCCGCCATCGAGGCGCAGCGCGACCTGATCGACGCGAGCGGCATCGCCGCCGACCTGCCGGAGGCGGACGCCTGGGCAAAGAGTTCGGTCGACTTCGAGCTGCGCCAGGCCGAGCGCACCGTCGCTGCCCTCGCCGGCAACGACGGCGCCGCCATCGCGACGCAGCCGGCGCTGCGCGGCAAGCTCGACTACGTGACGATCGCGCTCGCCAGCGTCCGCACGACGATGGCGACGACGGTCGCCGCCGGTCTCGGCCTCAGCGTCGGCTTCAATGCGCTCGACGGCGACTGAGCGGCGGGCGGGCGGCCTTCACCGCCGGGCGCTGCTGTCGGCCGGTGGCGGGCTGATGCTGTCGCTCGCCGTGGCGCCGCTGGCGTGCGCCGGGGAGGGCGCGCAATACGCCTCCGCCTGCCGGTTCCCGGACGGCCGCTTCGGCGTCGCGCTGCTCGACGAGGCCGGCGCCATCCTCCGCACAGCCGACATCCCGGCCCGCGGCCACTGCGCCGCCGTGGACCCGAGCGGCCGCCGGCTCGTACTGTTCGCCCGCCGCCCGGGGACCTTCGCCATCGTCCTCGACCGCGCGGGCGCGGCACCCGACCGCGTCATCGAAGCCCCCGAGGGCCGCCACTTCGAGGGCCACGGCCAATTCTCCCGCGATGGGCGGCTGCTCTATGCGGCGGAGAACGCTTATGACGAGGGCGTCGGCGTCGTCGGCGTCTACGACGTCGACAAGGGCTTTGCCCGCATCGGCGAGCTTCCCTGCCACGGCGTCGGCACCCACGAGATCCTGTTCGCCCCCGACGGCCGCACGCTGATCGTCGCCAACGGCGGCATCCTCACCCATCCCGACTATCCGCGCGCGCCGCTCAACCTCGCCGACATGCAGCCATCGCTCGCCCGGGTCGACATCGAGACCGGCGACCTCCTGGAGAGCGTCGCGCCGCCGGCCGCGCTCACGAGCCTCAGCCCCCGCCACCTCGCCGTCGACGCCCGCGGCCGCGCCTGGCTCGGCTGCCAGTGGGAGGGTGCCGACGAGGCGGCCGCACCGCTGCTCGCCGTCCACGCGCCCGGCGCGGACCTTCGCCTCGTCGCGCTGCCCGACGAGGCCCGCCTGGCGCTGCGCCACTATGTCGGCTCGCTCGCCATCGCCGACGACGGCCGCCACCTCGCCGTCTCCGGCCCGCGCGGCGGCATCGTGCTCGTCGTCGACACCGAGACCGACGCGGTCGTCGACCGCCGGCCGCTTCACGATGGCTGCGGCGCCGCCCCCGCCACCGGCGGCGGCTTCGTGCTGACCAGCGGCGACGGCGACGTCGTGGTCCGCCGCGCGGAGGCCGACGCGGGCGTCGGGCACGCGGAGGTGGCCTGGGACAACCACCTGCGGCGGCTATAGTCGACGCGCAGGCGAGCCGCCCCGATTGACGCCGCCCCGGCGCTCGGGCAAGCGAACGGGCGCCCCTGCCGCTTCCTCCGTTTGCCGCGAGCCCCCATGTCCGTCCTCGACGCCTCCGTCCCCGCCGGCTTCTCCGTCGCCGACATCACCGCCGCGGCTGGGCGCATCGCCGGGCAGGCGGCGGTGACGCCGCTGCTGTCGTCGGACGTGCTGGACGCCCGCATCGGCGGCCGCGTGCTCCTCAAGCCAGAGGCGCTGCAACGGACTGGTTCGTTCAAATTCCGCGGTGCTTTCAACCGCTTGTCGATGATCCCTGAAGCCGAGCGCCAAGGCGGCGTCGTCGCCTGCTCGTCCGGCAACCACGCCCAGGGCGTGGCGGCGGCGGCGGCGATCCTCGCCATGCCGGCGGTCATCGTCATGCCGCAGGACGCGCCGGCGATGAAGATCGCCCGCACCCGCGCCCTCGGCGCCGAGGTGGTGCTCTACGACCGCCTGACCGAGGACCGCGAGGCCATCGCCCGCACCATCGCCGGCGAGCGCACTGCCACGTTCGTCCACCCCTACGACGATTTCGGCGTGATGGCAGGGCAGGGCACCGTCGGGCTCGAGATCGCCGCCGAGTGCCGGCGGCTCGGCATCGTGCCGGACCTCGCGATGGCGCCGGCCTCTGGCGGCGGCCTCGTCGCCGGCATCTCGACGGCGCTCACCGGCGCGTTCCCGGATGTGGCCGTCTATGCCGTCGAGCCCGAGGGCTTCGACGACCACGTGCGGTCGCTGGCGGGTGGCGAGCGGCTGAAGAACGAGCGTCTCGGCGGCTCGCTCTGCGACGCGCTGATGTCGAACATGCCCGGCGAGAAGACCTTTCCCGTCAACCGCCGGACGCTCGCCGGCGCCGTCGCCGTCAGCGATACCGAGGCGCTCGCCGCCGTCGCCTTCGCCTTCCGCGAACTGAAGCTGGTGCTGGAGCCCGGCGGGGCGGTGGCGCTCGCCGCGCTCCTCACGGGCCGTATCGACGGCCGTGGCAGGACGTCGGTGGTGGTGCTGTCGGGCGGCAACGTCGACGAGGCCGTGCTGGCGCGGGCGCTTGCGGAGAACCCTGCTTGACCGCAGCCCCGAGGGCGGAGCGCCCCGCGGTCGATCGTCCGGCGGTGGACCGTCCCGCCCCGGCCACGCCCGGCCTTCCGGCGCCCTGGACGATCTCGCTCTACTTCGCCGCGATCTTCCTCTCCGTCGGCGTCCACCTGCCGTACTTCCCGGTCTACCTCGCCGCGGTCGGCCTGACGCCGGACGAGATCGGCGTCGTGCTCGCCGTGCCGATGGCGGCGCGCGTCGTCACGCTCGCCGCGATGGGCGCGCTCGCCGACCGCATCGGCTCGCTGCCGCGCGCCATCCTCGCCTATGCCATTGCGTCGCTGGCGATCTTCGGCCTCGTCGCGGTGTCGTCCGGCGTCGTCGCGCTTCTCGTCGTCAGCCTCGCCTTCACGGCGGTCTGGACGACGCAGCTGCCGATCGCTGACGCGGCGGCGATGGCGGTGGTACGGGCGGGGCGGGCGAGCTACGGGCGCATGCGGCTCTACGGCTCGGCCGCCTTCATCGCCGCCTCGCTCGCCGCCGGCGCGGTGCTCGGCCAGTTGCCGGCAACCGCCGTCTGGCCGATGATGATGGCGACCCTCGCCCTGGCGGTTGCCGCTGCCGGCGTGATGGTGGCAAGCGCCCGCGGCGGCCGGGTCGAGCGGCCCGCCGAGCGGCCCCGCTTCGCCGACGCCGTGCTGGCGATCCGGCCGGCGCTGCCGCTCGTCCTCGCCTGCGCCCTCGTCCAGGGCAGCCACGCGATGATCTACGGCTTCGGCTCCCTCGCCTTCGAGGCTCGCGGCTTCTCCGGCGCCGAGATCGGGCTCCTGTGGGGCATCGGCGTCATCGGCGAGGTGATCCTGTTCGCGCTGCCGCACCGCTGGACGTCGCGCCCCTCGGCCTCGCTGCTCGCCGTCATAGCGGCGCTGGCGGCAATCGTGCGCTGGGTGACGATCGCCGCCGAACCGGGCTTTGCCGTCCTCGTCGCCGCCCAGGGCCTGCATGCCTTCTCCTTCGCCGCCACCCACCTCGCCCTGGTGCGCCGGGTCTCGGAGACCGCCTCACCGGGCCGCGCGGGCGCCGTGCAGTCGCTGGCGGCGAGCGTCATCGCCCTGGTGATGGCGACCGCCACCGCGCTCTCCGGGCCGCTCTACGCGGCACTCGGCTCGGCAGGATTCCTGACGATGACGGTCCCGGCCGGGGCTGGGTTGCTGATCGCGGCGTGGGTGATGCTGCGGGAGAGGCGGTAGGGGGACCCAAACCCTCACAGTGGGGGGCGGGCCGCAACGCGGTCCGGGGAGGGCCACCGGCGACCCAGCCGGCGGCGGGCGACGGCTCGGCAGTCTCAGGCGCCGTACCGCCGCGCTCGCGCGGCGGCCCCCTCCGGCGGGCTCCGCCCGCCACCTGCCCCACCAGGGGGGAGGGGTCATGCGCCCGCGCGCTGTGCCCTCAGCCCCAAAGCTCCGGCCGCGGCGGCATCAGCGTCGAGCCCTCGAAGACGAGGCCCGGCTCACAGTCGCGGGCGAGCAGGAGCGGGCCGTCGAGGTCGACGAAGTCGGCGCCCTGGGCAACCAGCACCGCCGGTGCCATGGCGAGCGAGGAGCCGAGCATGCAGCCGACCATCACCTTCAGCCCGTGCGCACGTGCGGCCGTTGCGATCGCCAACGCCTCGGTGACGCCGCCGGCCTTGTCGAGCTTGATGTTGACCGCGTCGTAGAGTGCCGCGAGGCGCGGGATGTCGGCGGCGGTGTGCAGGCTCTCGTCGGCGCACACAGGCACCGCGTGCGGCACGTCGGCGAGAATGGCGTCCGCGCCGGCCGGCAGCGGCTGCTCGACGAGCGCCACGCCGGCCGCCGCGCAGGCGGCCATGTTCTCGGTGAATAGCGCGTCGGTCCAGCCCTCGTTGGCGTCGACGATCAGCGTCGCATCCGGGGCGCCGGCACGGACGGCTGCGAGGCGCTCGGGGTCGCCGGCGCCACCGAGCTTGATCTTCAGGAGAGGCCGCGCGCAGGCGGCCGCCGCGGCCGCCCCCATCGCCGCGGGCGTGCCGAGGCTCAGCGTGTAGGCGGTGACGAGCGGCTGCAGCGGGGCGAGGCCGAGGAGGGCCGCGGCACTGGTTCCAGCCCGTTTCGCCGCGAGGTCGACGAGCGCGCAGTCGAGCGCGTTTCGCGCCGCCCCCGCCTTCATAGCCCCCTGCAGGGTGGGCGAATCGAGGCCGCCGGAGACGGCGTCGGCCATCGCCCGCACGTCCGCCTCGACGCCGTCGACCGTCTCACCGTAGCGCGCATAGGGCACGCACTCGCCGCGGCCGACATGCGGCCCGTCGGCGATCTCGGCAATCACCACCACGGCTTCCGTCTTCGAGCCGCGGGCGATCGTGAAGGTGCCGGCGATCGGATAGCGCTCGACGCGGGTGGTGAGGCGCGGGGCCATCGGCG
>CALRZT010000104.1:0-13434 GCA_943372725.1 Pseudoxanthobacter soli DSM 19599 | reverse complement strand
GAGGAGATCGCCCCGCAGATTTCGGCGCTCAGAGGCTACCCGCTCTACCTGTTCGATGGCCCGCACTATGTCGATGACGGGCTGGTGGAGGCGTTGGGGGCACGCTCGTGAGGGCGCCGGCTCTCGGCCTCTCATGGCGTGCGAGGCGGCGCTGGGGGATCTCCCACCGAGCCGCAAACCTCGCGCCTCTTGCACGCCGCCCGCCGCCGGCTCATTGGAGGCGGCTTCACGTCGCCCGACCAGCCACGGCCGACCCCCTCGTTCGCCCGCCCGGCCCCCCCCCGCGCCGCTGTTCGGAGCCCATCGATGTCATCGACCAACGCCGCGACCGCGGCTCTCGCCGCCCCGGCCAATCCCCGCTCGCGCGTCATCCTGGCGAGCCTGGTCGGCACGACGATCGAGTTCTATGACTTCTACGTCTACGCCACGGCGGCGGTGCTCGTGTTCCCGCACCTGTTCTTCCCGCCGGGCAACGAGACGACGGCGCTGCTCGCCTCCTTCGCCGTGTTCGGCGCGGCGATGGTGGCGCGGCCGCTCGGGGCGGTCGCCTTCGGCCATCTCGGCGACCGGCACGGGCGCAAAGTCACCCTCGTCGGGGCGCTCCTGACGATGGGCATTGCCACCTTCCTGATCGGCGCGCTGCCGACCTTCGAGATGGCGGGCTGGCTCGCTCCGGCGCTGCTCGTGGTGCTGCGCCTCGCCCAGGGCTTCGCGTTGGGCGGCGAGTGGTCGGGCGCCGCCCTCGTCGCGACGGAGAACGCCCCCGCCGGCAAGCGCGCCGTCTACGGCACCTTCCCGCAGCTCGGTGCTCCGATCGGCTTCATCATCGCCAACGGTCTGTTCCTGGCGATCGCGGCGTGGCTGCCGTCGGAAGACCCGTCGCGTCCCTCGGACGCCTTCCTCACCTGGGGCTGGCGCATCCCCTTCCTGTTCTCGGTGGTGATGGTGGCGGTCGGGCTCTGGGTCCGCCTCCACCTCGTCGAGAGCACCGCCTTCGAGAAGGCGGTGCGGGCGGGCAAGGTGCGCCGCCTGCCGCTGGCCGAGGCGGTCGGCAAGCATTCGAAGGCGCTGGTGCTCGGCACGTTCTACATGCTGGCGACCTACGTCCTGTTCTACCTGATGACGACCTTCTCGCTGAGCTATGGCCGCGCGCCGACGACCGCGGCGCTGCCGGGCCTCGGCTACGACTACCGCACCTTCGTCCTGATGATGATCGTCGGGGTGGTGTTCTTCGGCGTCTTCACCCTCGTCTCCGGGCCGTGGGCGGACCGCTTCGGCCGCCGCCGCACGCTGATCTGGGTGACGGTCGCGATCGCCCTCTTCGGCCTCGTCTGGGTGCCGATGCTCGCCGCCGGCACTACCGGGGTGATGGCGTGGCTGATCCTCGGCTTCGTGCTGATGGGGGCGTCGTTCGGCCCGATGGGCGCGCTCCTGCCGGAGCTGTTTCCGGCGAACGTGCGCTATACCGGCTCGGGCATCGCCTACAACGTCTCGTCGATCCTCGGCGCCGCCGTCGCCCCCTTCATCGCCGTGGCGCTGTGGAGCCTCGGCGGGGGCAGCCCGTTCTGGGTCGGCATCTACCTCTCGGCGATGGCAGGGCTGACGCTGATCGCGCTGCTCTGCGGCCGGGAGACCAAGGACGTCGACATCGAGCACTGAGGACGGGCACATCGGCGCGCCCGGCGCGACGATGGTGGGCCCGGCAGGACTCGAACCTGCAACCAGACCGTTATGAGCGGCCGGCTCTAACCATTGAGCTACGGGCCCGCGCGAGGCGCGTGGCAGCGCTATAGCACGTCGTATTGCGGTCGCAATGGCGTGGGACCGGTCGGGCGCGCGCCGGCCGAGGGCGCCGATGCCGACACCCGAGGAGACGACACGATGACCACCTGCCGCCGCGGACCCGCCGCCGCCCTCGCTGCCGCCCTGTTCGCCGGCGTGCTCCTCGCCCCGGCGGCCTTCGACCGGGCCGAGGCGCAGCAGCTGTCGATCCTGCCGGCGGACGGACGCATCGTCGTCACCGGTTCGGCCAACGTGTCCGGCGCGCCGGACACGGCGATGGTGACCCTGTCGGTGGTGACCGACGCCGACACCGCCGGCGCCGCGCTCACCGGCAACTCGGCGGATACCACGAAGCTGATCGACGCCGTCAAGGCGGCCGGCGTGGCGGCCGCGGACGTGCAGACCTCCGGCTTCTCGGTCTATCCGCGCTATGCCGACCGCACCGACGACGACGCGCCGCCGCGCATCGCCGGCTACACCGTGCGCAACGGCGTCTCGGTGCGGGTGCGCGAGGTGGCCAAGCTCGGCGAGCTCCTCGATGCGGCGGTTCGCGCCGGCGCCAACCAGATCGACGGCGTCGCCTTCACCATCGAGGACGACACCATCCTGCGCGACCAGGCGCGCGAGGGCGCCGTCCGCGACGCCCGCCGCAAGGCGGAGCTGTTCGCTGCCGCCGCCGACGTCAAGATCGGCCGCGTGCTGGCGATCTCCGAGATGTCGGCGGAGATGGCGCCGCGCCCGATGATGCGGATGGCCGCGGAAGCCGCACCCGCCGCGCCGGTGGAAGCGGGCTCGGTGGAGCTGTCGGCGGAGGTGACGGTGATCTTCTCGCTCGAGCCGAGCGGGCTCTGACGGATCTCGCGTCACACCGGGAGACGGTTGACGGGTCCCTGGTCCGGCCGTCTCTGCAGGCGGCCGACCGATACCGCCCTCGCCCGTGGGCGGGGCGAGCACTGATCGGACTCTGCGAGGCGTGGGGGTGACGGGGCCCCACTGAAACAGTGATCTCTTCGACATATCTTCCAGGCGGCGGCTTTGTCGTTCACTTTCTGCCGCTAGGTCTTGAAGAAGAGCGAAAACAGCTCCCGCTCGGCCGTGATGTCGAGTTTTCGGTAGAGCCGCAGCTTGTGGTTCTTCACCGCTCCGAGGCCGATCGAAAGGGCGCGGGCGATCGCGGCATTCGAATATCCGCGCAGGCACAGAGCGGTGATCTCGGTCTCGCGCGGCGTCAGCCCCTGCCGCTGGGCGAAGTCGCCGAGCATCGTCGAGACGACGGCCGGGCGGCTCGACGAACGCTCGCAGTCCGGAACCGCGCTCGACGGCATCGCTTCCTCGGCGGCGCCGTCGATGTGGGCGCCGGCCCGCTCGACGTGCAGCCGGTGCATTTCGGCCAGCAGCCCGGACAGGTTTCTGGCGAGGTAGATCTCGTCGCTCGAGAACCGATCGGACGACCGGTCGAGCCCGATCGCGATGTAGCGGTCGTCCAGCCGCGGCAGGACGATAATCAACTCGTCGCGGATACCGGCGACGTTGTCGAGATAGTCGGCATAGCGCCGGTCGAGGCTGAAGCGGTCGGCGACGTGCGCCATGCTGGTGCCGCTCATCAGAAGCTCGTCGCCCAGCACGTGGTAGGTCGGATCGTATTCGTGCACGCCGTCCATGTAGTAGGCCTTGGCGTCGCTGCGGTCCCAGTTGTCGTGCAGGATGACGGGCTTGTGCGAGCGGCTGTACTGCGTGACGAACCAGATCTCACTCGGGATGATGCTGCCGACCCAGGCGACGAGGGACGGATAGAAACTATCGCCGCCGACCGCCCGCAGAGCGCCTGACAGCAGGTCGACGCCCGGCAGCGTCGTCGCGGCGTGGGCGAGCGGCGGGCGTGCGGCGATCACGTCGGACATGCGTTGCTCCCTCCCGTCGCAACGTCGAAATCGATGCGGTCGCGAACCGGCGCAGCAAGACTCGTGCCCGCGGCCGGGTCTCAGCGGCCTGCCTCGCACGCCAACGCCGTGCGAACGCCGCCGCCTTGGTGACCGCGGTCACCATTCTCACGATGCGGACATCCCCCTAGACTGGGCGCCGCCGTCACGCCGTCCGCCCGCGTCACGGCCGGGCCAGACGGTGATGAAATGATACGCACTCAGGAATGCCGATGCACGTCCGCGTAATCGTTCCCGTGCTCGACAGTCCCGGCCTCGTCGGCAAGGCGCGGCAGGAATATTCCGCCGTCGCCGCGCCGGGCACCGAGATCAGTGCGGTGCCGCTCGCCCGCGGCACCGACACCATCGAAACGGAGTTCGACTCGGCGCTCGCAGCACCCGAGGTGATGCGGCTCGCCCGCGAGGCCGAGGCCGACGGCGTCGACGCCTGCACGATCGCCTGCTTCACCGACCCCGGTCTCGGCGGATCCCGCGAGAGCGTGTCGATCCCGATCATCGGCGAGGGCGAGGCGGCCCTGCACGTCGCGGCGATGCTGAGCATGCGCTTCACCGTCCTGATCACCGAGGCGGACATCTTCCCGCTGGTGCGCCGCGTCGTCGCCCGCTACGGGCTCGCGGACCGCCTCGCGAGCGTCCGCGGCGCCGGCGCCGGCGTCATGGACCTGAACGAGTCCTGCCTGCCCCGCATGGTGGCGGAAGCCGTCGCCGCCGTCAGCGACGACGGGGCAGAGTGCTTCGTCATGGGCTGCACCGGCACCGGCTTCGACATGGCACTTTCCATCGAGCGCGCGCTCGGCGAGCGCTTCGGCCGCTACGTGCCGGTCATCGACCCCGCCAAGGTGGCGCTGAAGCTCGCCGAGAGCCTCGTCTCGATCGGCCTCAGTCACAGCAAGCTGACCTACCCGACGCCGCGCCTCGCGCGCGGCGAATACGCCTTCGCCTGAGTGAGCGGCCGCCGACAGACCTCGAGGAGGGACAGATGAGGCTTCATACGCGTCGTGACGTGCTGCGCCATGCGGGATCGGCGGCGATGTTCGCCGCCATCGCCAGCCAGGTCGACTTCACCCGGCCCGCCTTCGCCAACGACAAGAAGCTGACCGGCCCGATCAACGTGCTCGCCTGGACGGGCTACGACGATCCGGAGTTGATCAAGGGCTTCAAGGAACTCACCGGCGTCGACGTCAACGTCAAGGAGGCGCAGAGCAACTCCGACCAGCTGTCGCTGATCCGCGCCGGCACGACGAAGTTCGACATCGTCAACCCCGACGCCGTATGGACGACGAAGTTCGCCCAGAGCGGCCTGACGCTGCCGCTCGACCCGGCCGACATCCCGAGCCTCGGCGAGATGTTCGCGCCGTTCCGCGACCTCTCGGACATCCAGTACGACGGCAAGATGTACGGCGCACCGACGCGCTTCGGCATGAACGGCATCGTCCACGACCTCGACAAGCTGTCCGCCGCCGATGCGGCCGACGCGAACGTGCTCTGGGACGCGAAGCTCAAGGACCGCATCTCGATCGTCAACTGGGCGGAACTCTACATCCTGATGACGGCCCTCTGGCAGGGCAATCCCAAGCCGGAAACGGTGGTCGGGCCGGAGCTCGAGGCGACCATCGCACGGCTCGTCGAGGTCAAGCCGAACCTGCGTGCCATCCACGACGACCTCGGCTCGGTGAAATCCGACCTCATCAACGGCGACGCCTGGGTCGTCTGGGGCGCGAGCAGCGACAACGTCGCCCGCGTCGCCCGCGAGGCCGGCAAGAACGTCGCCCTGACGCTGCCGAAGCAGAAGGGCGTGATGTGGATGGAGACGCTGCAGATCGTCCACGGCACCGAGCATCTCGCCTCCGCCATGGCCTACATCAACTACATGACGAGCGCCAAGGCGCTCTCCATCATGGCCTGGGGCAAGGAGCAGTTCGCCGTCACCAACGCCGGCGTGTCGAAATATCTGACCGCCGAACAGTACAAGCTGCTCGACCTCGACAAGATCGACGAGTGGTTCGCCAACTCGATCATGGGCAAGGCGCCAGACGACGAGAAGGCCTGGGCCGACGCCTGGGAGCAGTTCAAGGCGGCATGACCATCGCCGACGGACCGATGGACGGCAGCGCCACCGCCGCGGCGGGTGCGGCGGCGGCCTCCGCCCGCCGCGCCCGGCGCCAGACGATCGGCGGGCTGCTGCCGATCGTCGCCTGGCAGACGCTGTTCTTCGCCGTGCCGATGGGCATCCTGTTCGTCTACTCGTTCTGGACGATGAAGGACTATCGCCTCGACACGACGGTCACGCTGGCGAACTACGTCCGCATCTTCACCAACCCGATCTATCTGAAGGGCTTCCTGCTGTCGCTGCAGGTGGCGCTGTTCGTCACCGTGGTGTGCGGCGTGCTCGCCTTCCCGGTCGCCTACTTCATCGCCAAGAAGGCGGGGCGCTGGCGGGTGCTTCTGCTCATCATGGTGATCCTGCCGTTCTGGGTGAGCCTGATCATGCGGGCCTTCGCCTGGCGCCTCCTGCTCGGCGAGCGCGGCGTCATCAACCAGGGCCTCGAGCTCACCGGCCTGATCGACGCACCGTTCTCCTTCCTGCTCTATTCGCCGACGGCGATCGTCATCGGGCTGATCTACGCCTACCTGCCGCTCTACGTGCTGCCGCTCTATGCGAGCATCGACAAGGTGCGCGACAGCTGGATCGCCGCGGCGCAGGACCTCAATGCGACGCCGATGCGCGCCTTCTGGGAAGTGACGTTCCCGCTCGCCTTCCCCGGCCTGATGGTCGGCGCGGTGTTCTGCTTCATCTTCGGGCTCGGCGAATACGTCGTGCCGGCGCTGCTCGGCGGTGGCAAGAGCCTCGTCATCGCCCAGGTGATCCGCATGGAGTTCGAGCTCCGCCAGAACTGGCCGGGCGGCGCGGCGATCTCGATGGTGCTGATGGCCTTCATCATCGCGCTGCTGGCGCTGACGCTGCGCTGGATCCGGCCGGAGGTGGCACGGTGACGGCCGCCGATGTCCCGATGAGGCGGCACGGCCGGGCGGCGACGCGGGCACTCGCCTTCTATGCGGGCCTCGTCTTCGCCTTCCTCTACCTGCCGATCGCGGTGATCGTGCTGTTCGCCTTCGACGACAAGACTGTCCCCGGCTTGCCGATGGCGGGCTTCACCACCCAGTGGTTCGCCCGCGCCTTCGCCGACGGCGAACTCGTCGGCGGGCTCGCCACCAGCGTCCGGCTGGCGCTCTGCTCGGCGGTGCTCGCGACCGCGATCGCCATGCCCGGCGCGATGGTGCTCGCCTGGCGCGACGTGAAGGTGCGGACGGTGGTGATGTGCCTGGTGCTGGCGCCCATCGTCGTGCCGCAGATCGTCATCGGGCTCGGGCTGATCCTCTTGTTCCGCGCGGCACCGGGCCTGATCGGCGAGCCGGCGATCATCATCGCGCACACGACGCTGACGGCCTGCTACGCCACGATGATCCTCTATTCCCGCCTGCTCGGCTTCAAGCGCTCCTACATCGAGGCGGCGATGGACCTCGGCGCCTCCGACGTGCGGGTGTTCGTCGAGATCATCCTGCCGCTCGCCGCGCCGGCGCTGGTCGCCGTGCTGCTGCTCGCCTTCACAGACGCCTTCGGCGAATACATCGTCGCCTGGTTCGTCGCCGGCTTCACCAAGACGCTGCCGATCGTCATCTGGGGCTCGATGCGCGGCGTGCTGTCGCCAGCGGTCAACGCGATCTCCGCCGTGATCATTGCCGTATCGCTGGCGTTGAGCGTGGCGGCACAGATCTGGATCATCCGCCAGACCCGGGCGGGCCGCGCATGAGCGCCGGCGAACAGGGGATCCGCCTCGACCGCGTCAGCAAGCGCTACGGCGCCGCCGTCGCGGTCGACGACGTGACGCTCGACATCGCGCCCGGCGAGTTCGTTACGCTGCTCGGCCCCTCCGGCTGCGGAAAGTCGACGCTGCTTCGGATGATCAGCGGCTTCGCCGATCCGAGCGACGGCGACATCCGCATCGACGGCCGCTCGATCGTCGGCCTGCCGCCATTTAGGCGCGACACCGCGATGGTGTTCCAGGACTACGCGCTGTTTCCGCATCGCACGGTGGCGCAGAACCTCGCCTTCGGCCTGCGCATGCGCAAGCTCGCCCGCCCCGAAATCGCCCGCCGCGTCGAGCGGATGCTCGCCATGATCGAACTGCCCGGCATGGGCGGCCGGCGCATCGACCAGATCTCCGGCGGTCAGGCGCAACGCGTCGCGCTCGGCCGCTCGCTGATCGTCGAGCCGGCAGTGCTGCTTCTCGACGAGCCGCTCGGCGCGCTCGACCTCAAGCTGCGGCGGCAGATGCAGAGCGAGCTGAAGCGCATCCAGCGCGAGATGCGGCTGACCTTCCTCTACGTCACCCACGACCAGGAGGAGGCGCTGACGATGTCCGACCGGATCGCCGTGATGCGCGGCGGTCGCGTCGAGCAGTACGGCACGCCGACCGAGATCTACAACGCGCCGCGCACCGCCTTCGTCGCCGATTTCGTCGGCGAGGCGAACCTGCTGCCGGTCGAGATCGCCTCGATCGAGGAGCGGCTGGTGTCGCTGCGCGGCCGCGTCCTCCGGGCGGCGGAGGCCGGTTTCGAGACGGTGCGGGCCGGCGACGCCGCGTCGATCGCGATCCGCAGCGAGGCTGTCGGCCTGTCGCCGCCAGACGAGCCCGGCATGGTGCGGCTTCCGGCCGTCGCCGACGAGATCCTGTTCCTCGGCGCCGCCGTCAAGCTGGTGGTGGTGATCGAGGGCGGCGGCCGGATGACCGCGACGCTGCCGGCCGGCACGCCGCTGCCGGCGCGCGGCGAGGCGGTGACCATCGGCTGGCGCACGGCCGATGCCCGCATCGTCACCTGAACCCGACCAGAGCCCCGCAACAGAGCGAACGGAGAGCCCGTGCGGACGATCGAAGCGGACGAGTTGACGGCCCTGGCGGACGGCGCCGGCATCCTCGGCACCGGCGGCGGCACGCATCCCTATCTGGAGCTGCTCGCCGCCCGGAAGCTCTATGCCGCCGGCGCCCGCGCCCGGCTGATCGACGCGTCCGAGCTCGCCGACGACGACCTTGTCGGGGTCGTCTCCTTCATGGGCGCACCGCTCGTTTCCAAGGAGCGGCTGCCGGAGCCGCAGTCCGTCTGCGCTGCGGTGGCGGCGATGCAGGACTACATCGGCCGCAAGTTCACCGCGGTGATGTCGATCGAGATCGGCGGCGAGAACGCCTTCCTGCCGATCCTCGTCGGCGCCACCATGGATCTGCCGGTGGTCGACGGCGACGCCATGGGCCGCGCCTTCCCCGAGGCACAGATGACAAGCTTCGCCATCGCCGGCCTCGACCTCTTCCCGTTCGCGCTCGCCGACATCCGGGCGAACAGGATGATCATCACCCGCTCGGCGAGCGCCAAGTGGACGGAGCGGCTCGGCCGCGTCGTCGTCGTCGAGCTCGGCTCGATCGCCGGCACCTGCAAGGCGCCGCGCACCGGCGCCGAGATCAAGAACCACGCGATCCTCGGCAGCGTCACGCGGGCGATCGCGCTGGGCCGTGCCGTCGGCGCGGCGCGGGCGGCGCACGCCGATCCGGTCGCGGCTATCCTCGCGCATGAGAAGGGCGCGCTGCTGTTCCGCGGCAAGGTCGAGGACGCGGCGCGGCGCACCACCGGCGGCTTCGTGCGCGGCGTCGCGAAGATCGCCGGCCTCGACGCCTTCGCCGGGCGCACCATGACGATCGACTTCCAGAACGAGTTCTCGGTCGCGCGGCTCGACGGCGATGTGGTCGCCTGCGTGCCCGACCTCATCTGCGTGCTCGACGCCGAGAACAGCGAGGCGATCGGCACCGAGACGCTGCGCTACGGCCAGCGCGTCGCGGTGCTGGCGCTACCGGCAGCACCGATCATGGTGAGCGAGGCGGGCCTGCCGCTCGTCGGCCCGCGCGCCTTCGGCTTCGACTTCGACTACCGGCCGTTCGCCGGCCGGCACGCGGCCTGAGCGGGCCGCCGGTGATGGACCAGGACCGAGGCACCCCATGAGACGGATCGGCATCGACGTCGGCGGCACCAACACGGACGCCGTGCTGCTGGAGGGCACAACGGTGGTGCGCTCGGTGAAGCGGCCGACTACCGCCGACGTCACCACCGGCGTCCGCGACGCCCTCGCCGGCATCCTCGCCGACGACGGCGGCGCGCGCATCGACGCGGTGATGATCGGCACGACGCACTTCACCAACGCCGTGGTGCAGCGCGTCGGGCTCGAGCGGGCGGCGGCGGTGCGCATCTGCCTGCCGGCGGCGGCCTCGCTCGAGCCGTTCATCGACTGGCCGGCGGACCTGCGCGACGTCGTCAGGGGCCCGGTGTTCCTGATCGGCGGCGGCCACGAGTATGACGGCCGGCCGATCGTGCCGTTCGACCGTGCCGCGATGCGGCGCGTCGCGACGGAGATCGCGGCGAGCGACGTGCGCTCGGTGGCGGTGACGTCGGTGTTCTCGCCGCTGACGAGCGAGAGCGAGGACGAGGCGGCGGCGATCCTCGCCGAACTCTGCCCCGGCGTGGCAGTGACGCTTTCGAGCTCGCTCGGCCGCATCGGCCTGCTCGAGCGCGAGAACGCCGCGCTGCTCAACGCCTGCCTCCGGCCGCTCGCGACGAAGACGGTGAAGGCGTTCGAGCAGGCGCTCGCCGACAGCGGCCTCGGCGCGCCGCTGTTCCTCACCCAGAACGACGGCACGGTGATGCGCGCCGCCTTCGCCGAGCGCTTCCCGGTGTTCTCCTTCGCCTCCGGCCCGACCAACTCGATGCGCGGCGCAGCCTTCCTGTCGCGCATGACCGACGCACTCGTCTGCGACGTCGGCGGCACCACCACCGACATCGGCCTTTTGCGCAACGGCTTTCCGCGCGAGGCGAACTCGACCGTCGAAGTGGGCGGCGTACGCACGATGTTCCGCATGCCCGACCTCGTGTCGCTGGCGCTCGGCGGCGGCACGCGCGTCGAGGGCGACCCACCGGTGATCGGCCCGAAGAGCGTCGGCTACGAGGTGACGCGGCTCGCAAGGGTGTTCGGCGGCGACGTGCTGACGCTGACCGACGTCGGCGTGGCGCGCGGTCTCGCCGCGATCGGCGAGCCGGCGAAGGTCGAGGATCTCGCGCCGGCGCTGCTGGACGCGGTTTCCGCCTGGATCCGCGAGCGCATCGAGGCGACCGTCGACCGCATGAAGACGGACGCGCGCGACGTGCCGCTCATCGTCGTCGGCGGCGGCGCCTTCCTGGTTCCGGAGAAGCTCGCCGGCGTCAGCGAGGTGGTGCGGGTGCCGCACCACACCGTCGCCAATGCCGTCGGGGCGGCGATCGCGCAGGTCAGCGGCGAGATCGACCGCATCTATCGCGACCTCTCCCGCGAGGAGGCGATCGCCACCGCCCGCCGCGCCGCCGAGGACAACGCGGTCGCCGCCGGTGCGGCGCGCGACACCCTCGGCCTCGTCGAGGTCGAGGACCTGCCGCTTGCCTACATGCCCGGCAATTCGCTGCGCGTGCGCATCCGCGTCGTCGGCGACGTCGCCGGCGTCTGACCGGCGCCGCGCCAAGGGGGAGGAGAGACCATGCTGACCGAGGCCCGCCTGAAGCGCTGGCTCGACGCCTACGGACAGGGCTGGGTCACCCAGTCGCCGGAGACGACGCTGTCGCTGTTCGCGCCGGACGCGACCTACATGTACACGCCGTTCCACCGGCTGATGCGCGGCCACGACGACATCCGCCAGTATGTCGAGCGCGGCGCCGTCGGGCTGCAGGAGGACATCCACTTCTCCTGCGAGATCCTCGCCGTCACCGAGGCCTTCGGCATCGCCCGCTGGAAGGCGGACCTGATCTGGAAGGAGACCGGGGAGCGTCTGCGCTTCGACGGCATCTACCAGGTGTTCCTGAACGAGCAGGACCTCTGCACCGAGTTCAACGAGTGGTGGCACAGCGTTCCGCCGCTGCCGGAGGCTAACGCGCCATGACCACCCGCATCCTCGACAAGGACGATCTCGCCGCGCTGGCGCTCGGCTGCGGCATTCTCGGCACCGGCGGCGGCACGCATCCCTACCTCGAGTACCTCAACCTCCTGAAGCTGCATCGCAGTGGCCACCCGCTGCGGCTCGTCACCATCGACGAGCTCGCCGACGACGCGTGGGTGGCGGAGGTCGGCTACATGGGGGCGCCGCTCGCCACCAAGGAGCGATTGCCGGATTCCGCCCACGCCGCCCGACCGGTGTCGATGATGCAAGCGTTCCTCGGCCTCAAGTTTTCCGCCGTGATGTCGAGCGAGATCGGCGCCGAGAACGGCCTTTTGCAGTTCATGGTGGCGGCCGAGCTCGGCCTGCCGGTGCTCGACGCCGACACGATGGGGCGCGCCTTCCCGGAACTGCAGATGAGCAGCCTCGTCTTCGCCGGGCTGCCGCTGCATCCGATGGCGATCGCCGACATCCGCGACAACGAGGTGATGCTGACCGAGGGCGAGGACCCGATCTGGGTCGAGCGGATGGCGCGGCGGCTCTGCACCGAGATGGGCTCGATCGCCGCCACCTGCCGGCCGCCGCGCCGGGCGGCGGACGTGCGCGCCCACGCTCTCCTCGGCTCCGTCAGCCGTGCGCTGGCGCTCGGCCATGCGGTGATCGCCGCGCAGCGGGGCCTCCGCGACGCGGCCGAGACGATCGCCGCCGCCGCCGGCGGGACACTGCTGTTCCGCGGCAAGGTCGTCGACGTCGCCCGCGTCACCGCCGGCGGCTTCGGCCGCGGCCATGCCGCGCTCGAGGGCCTCGAGGCCTTCGAGGGACGCACGCTCACCGTCGAGTTCCAGAACGAGTGGACGATCTGCCGGATCGACGGCGCGCTGGTCCGCACCGTCCCCGACCTCGTCTGCCTCATCGAGACCGATACCGGCGAGGCGATCGGCACCGAGACGATCCGCTACGGTCTGCGCGTCTCGGTCGTGGCGCTGCCCGCCGACCCAGCCCTGACGACCGACCGGGCGCTCGCCTATGTCGGGCCGCGGGCGTTCGGCTACGACCTCGACTACGTGCCGCCGCCCGCCGGCTGAGCGCAGCCTGGCCCGCTCTCCCTGGAGGAACGCCGATGCGACACGCCCCTGAACCTTTCGGCACGCCGACCGGCGAGCCCTATGTGGCGACCTTCTCGATCGCCGCGGTCGATCGGACCACCGGCGACGTCGGCGTGGCGGTCGCCTCGAAGTTCCTCGCCGCCGGCAACATCGTGCCCTGGCCGCTGCCGGGCGTCGGCGCGGTGGCGACGCAGGCGCTGGCGAACGGCACCTATGGGTCGCAGGGGCTGGCGCTGATGGCGGGTGGCCTGACGGCGGAGGCGGCCCTGGCGCGGCTGCTCGACGGCGACGCGCACAGCGACCAGCGGCAGGTCGGCCTCGTCGGCCTCGACGGCAGCGCCGCCGCCCACACCGGCGCGCGCTGCCAGGCGTGGGCCGGCCACCGCGTCGGCGACGGCTTCGCCTGCCAGGGCAACATCCTCGCCGGGCCGCAGGTGATCGAGGCGATGGCGACCACGTTCCTGGCGGCGGCGGGCGCGCTGCAGCACCGCCTGTTCGCCGCGCTCAGGGCGGGCGACGCGGCCGGCGGCGACCGCCGCGGCCGGCAATCGGCGGCCCTGAAGGTGCTGCGCACCGGCGGCGGCTACCAGGGCCTCAACGACGCCG
>CALRZT010000103.1:0-13470 GCA_943372725.1 Pseudoxanthobacter soli DSM 19599 | reverse complement strand
CTACGTGCTCGCCTGCGACACCCTGATCGTCAACCGCCTTCGCCTCGTCGCCTCGGGGCCGCGGGTCGCTCCGGGCCCGTCGGAGGCGGCGCGATGAACCTGCTCGAGCCGGCCATCCTGACGATCATCACGGCGGCGACGCCGCTGCTGCTGGCGGCGATCGGCGAGCTCGTCGCCGAGCGCTCGGGCGTGCTCAACCTCGGCGTCGAGGGGATGATGGCGATGGGGGCGGCCTGCGCCTTCGCCATCGCCATCACGACGGATTCGTCGCTAATCGGCATTCTCGGCGGCATCGGCGCCGGCGTGGCGCTGGCGGCGCTGTTCGCGCTGATGACGCTGGGCTTCGCCGCCAACCAGGTCGCCTGCGGGCTGGCGCTGACGATCCTCGGGCTCGGGGCGTCCGGCCTCGTCGGCGCCGATTTCGTCGGCGCACGGCGCGACGCGATGCCGAAGCTCTCGATCGAGGGGCTGTCGGACATCCCCTTCATCGGCCCGATCCTGTTCGGCCAGGACGCCTTCGTCTACGCCTCCTTCGTGCTGGTGGCCGGCGTGTGGTGGTTCCTGTTCCACACCCGCGCCGGGCTGACGCTGCGGGCGGTCGGCGACAACCACGTCTCGGCACACGCACTCGGCAGCAAGGTACTCAGGGTGCGGCTCGGGGCGGTGCTGTTCGGCGGCGGCTGCGCGGGGCTCGCCGGCGCCTACCTGTCGCTCGTCTACACGCCATTCTGGGTGGACGGGATGACCGCCGGGCGCGGCTGGATCGCGCTCGCCATCGTGGTGTTCTCGTCGTGGCTGCCGGGGCGGCTCGTCATCGGCGCCTACCTGTTCGGAAGCGTCTCGATCCTGCAGCTCTATGCCCAGGGCGCCGGCATCGGGCTGCCGTCGCAGTTGATGTCGTCGCTGCCCTATCTCGTGACGATCGTCGTCCTCGTCGCCATCGCCGGCACGCGCGCCCGGGCGCGGGCGCCGGCCTGCCTCGGCGTGCCGTTCGTGCCCGACCGCTGAGGCGGCGGCAAACCGATGTCCCATCCCGGGCGGCCGCCCCTGGCCGCCTCAAGACCAAGGAGACCCTGCATGCGAGCATTTCTGAAGGGCGCGATCGCGGCGCTCGGCCTGGCGGCGCTCGTCGCCGCGGCCCCGGCCGAAGCCCAGGAGAAGCTGAAGGTCGGCTTCGTCTATGTCGGCCCGGTCGGCGACTTCGGCTGGACCTACCAGCACGAGGTCGGCCGCCGCGCCATGCAGGAGGCGCTCGGCGACAAGGTCGAGTCCACCTATGTCGAGAACGTGCCGGAGGGCCCGGACGCCGAGCGCGTCATCGAGGGCCTGGTGCGCTCGGGCCACAAGCTGATCTTCACCACCTCGTTCGGCTTCATGGAGCCGACGGTGAAGGTGGCGCAGCGCAATCCCGACGTGAAGTTCGAGCACGCCACCGGCTACAAGCGGCTGCCGAACCTCGCGACCTATGCCGGCCGCTTCTACCAGGGCCGCTACATCTCCGGACAGATCGCCGCGAAGATGTCGAAGACCGGCGTCGTCGGCTACATCGGCTCGTTCCCGATCCCCGAGGTGGTCTCCGGCATCAACGCCTTCATGCTGGGCGCGCAGTCGGTCCGACCGGACATGAAGGTGAAGATCGTCTGGGTGAACTCCTGGTTCGACCCCGGCAAGGAGGGCGACGCCGCCAAGACGCTGCTCGACCAGGGCGCCGACATCATCGCCCAGCACACCGACAGCCCGGCCGCCATGCAGGTGGCGGCGGAGCGCGGGGCGCTGGCCTTCGGCCAGGACTCCGACATGATCAAGTTCGGGCCGAACACCCAGCTGACGGCAATCGTCAACGACTGGTCGGGCTACTACATCGACCGCGTCAACGCCGCGCTGAACGGCACGTGGGAATCGACCGACGTCTGGGGCGGCCTCGACAGCGGCATCCTCAAGATGGCGCCCTACACGAACATGCCCGACGACGTGAAGGCGATGGCCGAGGCGACCGAGAAGGCGATCAACGACGGCACCTACAAGGTGTTCACCGGCCCGATCACCAAGCAGGACGGCACGCTCGCCGCGAAGGAGGGCGAGGTGCTGCCCGACCCGGCGATCCTCGGCATGAACTGGTACATCCAGGGCGTTGACGAGAAGGCTCCGAACTGAACCGACGCCGATCTGACGCGTCCGGGCGGCGGACAACGGCCGCCGCCCGGCCCCCATCAGCGAAGCGTGATCGCCGCCCGGCTGCACCCGTGATCCCGGTTCGTCTATAAGTTTTGCGCCTCTGCCGTCGCCCCGTCCCGCCGCTGCTTTGGCCGCGCGCGGAACGGGCCCGCACGGAGTGCCGCCATGCGTTTGGCCTCGATCGGCTGGTTCACCGCCCTCGCCTTCCTCGGCCTCCTCATCCTTCCCGCAGCGCCGGCCGCTGCGGCCGACTCCTACCTGACGACGCCCGGCGACGCGGCGCGCGCTCTCGGGACGCTGCTCGACGAGATCGGTCGGCGCCCGGCGGTCTACTCGGTGCGCATCACCCCACAGGAGATCGCCCTCGAGGTGCAGGGCGCCGGGCGGCCGTCGGAGATCGACGCGTGGAGCATCCGCCGCATCCGGCGCCTCGGCTTCACCGTCGAGCCGACCCGCGGGCCGCAGCCGGTCGCCGCGCCCGGCTACATTCGCGACGTCGTGCCGGGCTTCTTCCCGCTGTCCCCCGGCGACCTCGAGCACGTCCCCGCCCTCGTCGCGGCGGCGATCGAGCGGGCGGCGCTGCAGGACGCGGCGACGGTCTCCTCGATCACGATTGCCCGGCAGGTGTCGATCCTGCCGAGCCCGAGCTTCGGGCCGGTGCGCTGGACGATCAGCGTCGGCACGGGACGGGAGAGCGCCACGGTGTTCGCCGACGAGGCCGGCCGCATCGTCGGTGCAGACCTCTCCGGCACCGAGCGGGCGCGGACGCTGAACCTGATCGCCACCCAGGACTGGCCGAAGGACGAGGCGATCGCCGATCTCACCGCCGTGCTCGGCCCGGCCCGGCGCATCCGCAGCCTGACCGTCCACGACCAGTTCCTCAGCATCGACGCCGACCACCCGACGGCGGCGCAGCAGACGATGGGCTACACCTGGGACCTCTCCGGCGTGCGCACCATGGGCATCGGCATGCCCCTGTTTCCCGGCACGCCGGACGAAGCGTCCTTCCTAGTCGGCGAGGTGGATCTCGCCGGGCTTTCGGCCGTGCGGGACGCGGCGCGAAAGGCGTGGGGCAACGATGGCGCCCGCCTCGTCTACATGATGCTGAGACGCGACATGGACGCCGCCGGCGCCCCGCCGCTGCGCTGGACGCTCAACTTCAATGATCCCGGCGGCGAGAGCGGCTCCGTGGTCCTCGGCACGGACGGCAGCGTCGTCGCCGTGACGCTGCCGCCGAGCAGGCGCCCGAAGCTTGACTGGATGGCGCCCGAGACCGTCGCCGCGACGCTCGGCCGGCTCGAACGGGAGCTCGGCGCGGCGACACGCATCTCGCAGTTGATGTTCCAGAACGGCCAGGCGCAGGTGCTGGCCGAGGACCCGCGCAGCCCGGGCTCGAACGCCAACTTCATCATGGACGCCGAGGACATGACCCGCTTCGGCACGCCGATGCCGTGGGAGGCGGAGACGAACGGCGACCTGGCCTTCCGCATCTCCGACCTCGCCTTCTTCGACGCGGCGACGCTCCGGCGGCTGACGGAGGAGACCTACCGCCGCCTGAAGACGGAACCGGCGAAGATGCCGGTGTCGCGCTACACCTTCTCGGTCGGCCAACTGATGACGCCTATGGGCGACTTCATGGTGCCCTCCCCCGACGGCAAGGTGACGCTCGAGATCCGTGTCGAGGCGGCGAACGGCATGGACGGCGGCTGGGTCACCTACACCGCGGCCGGCAAGGCCTTCGACGTGATGACGCCCTAGCCGGGACCGGGGGACTCCCGGCTACCGGGGTCGGCGTCCTGGCTGTCCTCCGGGTCTGCGTCGTCGTCACCGTCGACATCTTGCGGAGGCTCGGCGTTCTGCCCGTCGAGCAGCATCTCGAGTTCGGCGATGCGCTGGTAGAGCGACTGGGCGCGCAACTGCGCCGAGTTCTTCTCGACGAGGGCGTCGTAGTCGACGGCGGCGGTGACGACGTCGTAGATCTCGAGGCCGAGGTGGGTGAGGTTGTGGCGGCGGCCGATCCTGCTGCCGCCGACCTCGCCGAGGAAGGACATGAACTTCGGATTGCCGACGACGGCGTCCAGGTCGGCCGGGTTCACCGCCGGGCCGCGCTTGCGGGAATAGAAGCGCGTGCTCGACTGGCCGACGACGAAGCCGGTGTCGGTGGCGGCGAGGCCGCGCAGGTAGCCGCCGAGCTTCAGCTTGGTGATCGCCCCGCTCGCCCAGTCGCGGGAGACGAGCTGGCCGGCGGCGGAGCTCAGGCAGTGCAGCGTGCCGCCGACCTCGACCAGCGAGTGCGGGTGCTTGAGGCCGCCGATCAGCACCTCGCGGCTGTCGAGGTCCCAGACGGCGCCGGAGCGGCCGTGGCCGTCATAGCGGGGGTGGACGTGCGACAGCACGTGGACGCGGCCGTCGTGGAGGCCGATGTCGTTGAGGTGCAGGCGGCCGTCGGCGTGCTCGTAGGCCCACAGCTCGCGCACGACGAGATCGTCGGGCGAGAACACGAAAAGCCGCGAGTTGCCGGTGGAGACGACGCAGATCTCGGCGCCGAGGCGCTTGATCGAATGGAGGTCGCGAAAGCGGTCGTCAGTGACGACGGCGCGCAGCGACAGGTCCGGCGCGAGCACCACCACCCGGCCGCTGTCGCGGCCCTGCACGCTGACATAGATCGCGTCTTCGGTGGCGAGCAGTCCGGTGACGCCGGTGTCGGGCGGGGCGATCCAGGAGGCGCAGTCGACGAGGCCGAAGCGGCGGCGATCGAGACTGCCGACGATCAGCGGGAAGCGGACGCCGTTGCGCTTGAGGTTGCAGAGCGAGAGGAGGACGGTCGTCATCGGGTCGGCGGCGGGCGGCGGCTCAGAGGCGAGCCGCCGTCGGCCGGATCAGGCGCCGCGGCCGACGTCGGCGTAGGTGAAGCCGTGCCGCTCGACTTCCGGGCGCCGGTAGACGTTGCGCAGGTCGACCAGCACGGGCACGTTGACGATCGTCTTCAGGCGGTCGAGGTCGAGGGCGCGGTAGGTATCCCACTCGGTGACGAGCACCACCGCGTCGGCCCCCTCGGCGCAGTGATAGGGGCTGTCGCAGAAGAGGACGCCGGTCATCAGCTTGGCGGCCTGCTCCATGCCCTCGGGATCGTGGGCGCGGACGGTGGCGCCGGCCTGCTGAAGTTCGTGCACGACGTCGAGGGCCGGGCTCTCGCGCATGTCGTCGGTGTTCGGCTTGAAGGTGAGGCCGAGGATGGCGATGGTCTTGCCGGAGACGCTGCCGCCGCAGGCGCGCACGACCTTCTCGGCCATGCGCTTCTTGCGCTGGTCGTTGACCGCGACGACCGCCTCGACGAGGCGCGTCGGGGCGCCCGACTCGCGCGCCGTCTCGACGAGGGCGCGGGTGTCCTTGGGGAAGCAGGAGCCGCCGAAGCCCGGGCCGGCGTGCAGGAACTTGCCGCCGATGCGGTTGTCGAGGCCGATGCCGCGCGCGACTTCCTGGACGTTGCCGCCGACCGCCTCGCAGAGATCCGCCATCTCGTTGATGAAGGTGATCTTGGTCGCAAGGAAGGCGTTGGCGGCGTACTTGATGAGCTCGGCGGTGCGCCGGCCGGTGAACATCACCGGCGCCTGGTTGACGAACAGCGGCCGGTAGACCTCGCTCATCGGCTCGCGGGCGCGCTCGTCCTCGAGGCCGATGACGATGCGGTCGGGACGCTTGAAGTCCTCGATGGCGGCGCCTTCGCGGAGAAACTCAGGGTTCGAGACCACGGCGACGTCGGCCTCGGGCCGGGTGTCGCGGATGATGCGCTGCACGGCATCGCCGGTGCCGACCGGGACGGTCGACTTGGTGACCACGACGGTGAAGCCGGTGGCGGCGCGGGCGATGTCCTGGGCGGCGGAGAAGACGTAGGTGAGGTCGGCGCGGCCGTCACCGCGGCGCGACGGCGTGCCGACGGCGATGAAGACGACGTCGGCCTCGGCGATCGCCGGAGCGGCGTCGAGCGTGAAGGAGAGACGGCCGTCGCGCTGGTTGCGGGCCACCATGTCGTCGAGGCCGGGCTCGAAGATCGGCACGCGCCCGCCCATCAGCATGGCGACACGCTCCGGATCCTTGTCGATGCAGACGACTTCGTGGCCGAAATCCGCGAAGCAGGCGCCCGAAACGAGGCCGACATAGCCGGCGCCCAGGACCGCAATCTTCATGCTCTACTCCTAATGCAATGATGACGGGGCGCTCAGCCGAGCTCTTCGGGCCCCTGGGAATGGGACAGCGGATCCTTGAGAAGGTCTGTGAGGTAGGCCCCGTAGGAATTCTTGTAGCGGGCGGCGAGTGACGCGAGTGCGTCGGCGGTGAGCCAGCCCTTGCGCCAGGCGATCTCCTCCGGGCATGCAATTTTGAAGCCCTGGCGGTGCTCGATCGTCTTCACGAACTCCGACGCCTCGAGCAGCGAGTCGGTGGTGCCGGTGTCGAGCCAGGCGGTGCCGCGCGGGAAGCGCACGACCCTGAGGTCGCCGCGCTTGAGATACGCCTCGTTGACCGAGGTGATCTCCACCTCGCCGCGCGGCGACGGCGTCACGCCCTTGGCGATCTCCACCACGTCGGCGTCGTAGAAATAGAGGCCGGTCACGGCGAGGTTGCTCTTCGGATGCTCGGGCTTCTCCTCCAGCGACAGCGCCCGGCCGTCCGGCGCCATCTCGACGACGCCGAAGGCGCGCGGGTTCGCCACCGGATAGGCGAAGACGGTGGCGCCCTTCTGCAGCTTGGCCGCCTCCTCGACGAGGCCGGTGAGGCCGGAGCCGTAGAAGATGTTGTCGCCGAGCGCGAGCGCCACCGGGCTCGTGCCGATGAACTCCTCACCGATCAGGAAAGCCTCGGCGAGGCCGCGCGGCTGGTCCTGCTCGGCATAGGTGAAGGTGATGCCCCAGTCGGAGCCGTCGCCGAGCACGGCGCGGTAGAGCGGCAGCGCCTGCGGCGTCGAGATGATCATCACCTCACGGATGCCCGCCAGCATCAGGATCGACAGCGGATAATAGATCATCGGCTTGTCGTAGACGGGCAGCAGCTGCTTGGAGACGGCGAGCGTCACCGGATGCAGCCTGGTGCCGTGCCCGCCGGCGAGGATGATACCCTTCATCGTCCCTCTTCTTCCTGTGCCGCCCCGTTTCCCGAGGCTCAGGCGCGCGCCTTCAGGCCGAGCCGCTCGCCGCGGTAGCTGCCGCTGCGGATCGGCTCCCACCAGCGGCGGTTGTCGAGATACCAGGCGACCGTCTTCTCGATGCCGCTCTCGAAGCTCTCCTGCGCCGTCCAGCCGAGTTCGCCCTCGAGCTTCCGCGCGTCGATGGCGTAGCGGTGGTCATGGCCCGGCCGGTCGGTCACGAAGGTGATGAGCTCGCGGCGCGAGCGGTCGGCCGGCGCGATGCGGTCGAGGATGTCGCAGATGCGCTCGACGACCTGCAGGTTGGTGCGCTCGTTGCGCCCGCCGACATTGTACTTCTCGCCCGGACGGCCCCGCTCGAGGATGGTGACGAGCGCCCGCGCGTGGTCCTCGACATAGAGCCAGTCGCGGATGTTGGAGCCGTCTCCGTAGACCGGCAGCGCCTTCATCTCCAGCGCGTTGAGGATCATCAGCGGGATGAGCTTCTCGGGGAAGTGGTGCGGGCCGTAGTTGTTCGAGCAGTTCGAGACGATCACCGGCAGCCCGTAGGTGCGGTGCCAAGCGATGGCGATGTGGTCGGAGGCAGCCTTGGAGGCCGAATAGGGCGAGGACGGATCGTAGGCGGTCGTCTCGGTGAACAGCCCCTCCGGGCCGAGCGAGCCGTAGACCTCGTCGGTCGAGACGTGGACGAAGCGGAAACGCTCACGCCGCTCCCCCTCAAGCGTCTCGAAGTGGCGCCGCGCCGCCTCGAGCAGCACCGACGTGCCGACGACGTTGGTCTCGACGAAGGCCGACGGCCCCTCGATCGAGCGGTCGACGTGGCTCTCCGCGGCGAGATGCAGGACGGCGTCCGGATCGTGCTGGCGGAACACCTCCGTCATCGCCGGCGCGTCGCAGATGTCGGCGCGCACGAAGGCGTAGCGCGGGTCGCCGGCGATCATCTCGACCGAGGCGAGGTTGGCCGCATAGGTGAGCTTGTCGAGATTCACGACCGAGTTGTCGGTGTCGCGCACCAGATGCCGGCACACCGCCGACCCGATGAAACCCGCCCCACCCGTCACCAAGATGCGCATGTTCGAGACCTTCCTGACGGATCGCGACCGCCGGACCGGCGGGCGCCGCCACCGTGGGCACTGTGCGAGGGGCTGCGGAAGTGAGACGTGGCGAGCGGCCTTCGACCGGCTCCCGAAGCACCGCGAACGCGGCCGGAACGGACGGCGACCTTGAATGGAGAAGGCCGTCGATGTCGTCAAGTCGCGCTTGTGCGGCCGAACTGCCGATCACGCAGCCGTCAGGGGAAGCAGCACGAGTTCGTCGGCCTCCTCGACGGCCAGCGGGCGTCCGAGCAGGAAGCCCTGGCCGTGGTCGCAGCCGAGGTCGACGAGGGCGTCGCGCGTCTCCCACTCCTCGATGCCCTCGGCGACCACGGTGAGGCCGAGGCCGTGGCCGAGGTCGATCATCGCCCGCACGATCTCGCGGTCGTTCGGCGAGCGGGTCATGCCGGAGACGAAGGACCGGTCGATTTTCAGGCTGTCGATGGGAAACTGGTGGAGGTAGCCGAAGCTCGAGTAGCCGGTGCCGAAATCGTCGATGGCGAGCCCGGCGCCGAGCTTCTTGAGGCGGCGGAGGACGCCGACGACCTGATCGGAATTGGCCATGAGGGTGCCTTCGGTGATCTCGAAGAAGAGGGTCCCGAAATCGACCGGCCGGGGGCCGAGCGCAGCCGCCATGCGGTCGGCGAGGTCGGGGTCGGCGAGCTGGTGCGCCGACAGGTTGACCGAGACGTAGATGGGTTTGCGGCCGTCACGGACGCGCCGCTCCAGCCAGCGCGACGACGAGGCGGCGGCGAGCGACAGGATGCGCTCGCCGAGCGGCAGGATGAGGCCGGTCGCCTCGGCGATGGGAATGAACACCGAGGGCGGCACACCGCCGCGCTCCGGGTGGTTCCAGCGCGCCAGCGCCTCGAACCCGACGAGTTCGTTGGTGGCGATGTCGAAGATCGGCTGGAAGGCGGCGAAGATCTCGGACGGCCGCGTCGACAGCGCCTCGCGCAGGTCCGCCTCGATCTCGAGGCGCTCGAGGTGGCGGGTCCGGACGGCGGCGTCGTAGCGGTTGATGGCGCCCGGCCGGTCGGACCGGCAGGCCATCTCGGCGTCCTCGAGGAGGCGCTCGATGCCGCCGGTGCGGCGCGCGATGCCGAAGGCGGCGCCGAGTGGCACGCGCCGGCCCTCGAGCTCGAAGGGGTGCAGGAAGGCGTCGCGGAGCCCGTGGGCGAGCCGCAGGGCGCCGTCCTGGGTGAGGCGGGCGAAGACGGCGAACCAGTGCTCCCCCACCCGCGTCAGAGCGGCGCGGCCCTCCAGCCGCCCTTGCAGGCGCGCCGCCACGGCCGCCATGAGGCGGTCGGTGAAGGCGTGTCCGAACGACGCGGTGATCTCGACGAAATCGCACAGCCGGACGGTGACGACGGTGTCGTGGCCGCTATCGGCGCTCTCCCAGCTGACGAAGCGCTGCAGCACGGCGTTGCGATTGGGCAGGCCGGTGGCGCTGTCGACGAAGGCGAGCCGCTCGAGTTCCCGCTCCAGGCGGCGCTGTTCGGTGACGTCGCGTCCAACCGACAGGTAGCCCGTCACCCGGCCCTGCGCGTCGAACAGCGCCCGGTTCGTCCACGCGAACAGCCGCTCCTCGCCGCTGCGCGGATACTTGCGGTTCTCGCTGCGATGGATCGGCGCGTCCGGCGTCAGCGCCTCCAACGCCGGCTTCAGCTTCTCCCAGACGTCGTCGGGAATGGTGATGGAGGCGTGGCGGCGGCCGTCACCGTCGACGGTCAGGCCGAACATGTCGCGGAAGGCGCGGTTCTCGAAGGTGACGCGGAAGTCAGCGTCCCACAGGGTGACGAGGTCCGACTGGTCCTCGACGAGGGCGCGGAACTGCGCCTCGCTGGCGGCGAGCGCCTCCACCGTCCGGCGCTTCTCGGACATGTCGCGCAGGTGGGCGGTGAAGAAGCGACGCTCCGCGGCGGTGACCTCGGAGATCGACACTTCCACCGGAAAGGAGCGCCCGTCCGCCCGCCGCATCGTCAGTTCGTGGGCGAGCGCCGCGTCCGCGCCACGCGCCGCGGCGAGCTGACGGATCGGGTGCGCCTCGCCGTCGCCCGCATCGACGGCGAAGGTGAGCGCCAGCGGCTTGCCGAGAACGGCGTCGCGCGCCACGCCGAACATCGCCTCGGCGGCGGGGTTGAACTCGACGATGTGGTCGGCCTCGTCGACGGTGACGATGGCGTCGAAGGCGGCATTGAGGATGGAGACCCGGCCGACGGCGTTGGCGGCCAGCCCGCTCATCGAGCGCTCGATCACCGTGGAGAGCAGCCTGCCGACCAGGCGGACGAAGCCGATCTCTTCGGCCCGCCACACCCGCTCGCTCTCGCAGTCGCAGACACCGACGTGGCCCCACCACTGCCCGGCGACGATCAGCGGCGCCGACAGGAAGGCGCGTACCTGCTGGCGATCGAGCTCGGAACGCATGTGGCCGTCGACGTCGCGCGTCAGGCCGACGATCATCTCGCCGCGCCGGCGCAACTCCGCCCAGCGCAGCATCGTCGGATCGCCGTGGGTGAGATCCTCGTCGATCAGGCCGATGTCGCCGGACAATCGCTCGAAGCCGGGTGCCGCCCAGTCGAAGCGGAGCGTCTGCCCGAGCCCGCGCCCCGGTATCTCGTGGACCTGGAACAGGAAGACGCGATGGACGCGCAGCGCCGTGGCGACCCGTGCCGCCAACGCCGGCGCGGCCTGTCGCCAGTCCCCCAGGTCGCCCACCAGGGTGGCGATCTCAGCGGCCAGTTCGAGCAGCGGTGCTTGACCGTCGTCGTCCCGAGCGAGCATCTCATCCTTTCCGACCCGGTGCCTCAGCGCCGGCCAGACCTATAGGTTAGGCCTATCCGGCTGCGCGGCAACCGAAACCGCTCCGGGGGCGATCCGGTGACGACCGTGCGTAGCATCCCGAACTTTCACCTCTATGGCGAAAGCCAGCGGAGCGAAGATTTCGACTTCGTGCACGTCGAACCGCTCTCGCGCCGCTCGGCCCGGTTCGGCTGGGTGATCGACCCCCACGCGCACCGCCACCTGCACCAGGTGACGGCGGTGACCTCGGGCGCCGGGGAGGCGCTGATCGACGGCGAGGCGGTGCACTTCGCCGCGCCCGCCGTCGTGCTGACGCCGGCGGGGGTCGTGCACGGGTTCCGCTTCACGCCGCCCTGCGACGGCCACGTCCTGAACTTCACCGAGGACGTGCTCGCCGGCGTACCGGACGCCTACGGCACGCCGGCCGACCGGCTGGCGCGCCTGTGGTCCCGCCCCGTGCTGCAGTTCGCCCCGGGCCCCGACTTCGACCGGCTGATCGCGCTCCTCGACGCGCTGACGGAGGAGGAGGCGCTGGCGCGCCCCGACACGCGCACGGCGCAGCGCGCGCTGCTGGTGCTGCTTGCCGTGGCGCTGTCGCGGGCGAGCCCCCCGGGAGAGCGCTTCGCCGCGGTCACCCTGCGGCGTGCCGACGCCACCGTCGCCGAGCTGCGTGACCTCATCGAAGCGGACTTCCGCACGAGCCGCCGGCTCGCGGACTATGCCGCCAAGCTCGGCATGACGGCCGACCGGCTGAACGAGCATTGCAAGCGCGCCACCGGCGTCACCGCCGCCCACCTCCTGCGCCAGCGCGTGCTGACGGAGGCGAAACGGCAGCTGCTGTTCACCGACCTGTCGGCGTCGGAAATCGCCTACGAGCTCGGCTTTGCCGACCCGACGCACCTGTCACGCTTCTTCCGGCGCTACACCGGCCTGACGCCAAGCGCGTTCCGGAGCGGGCGAGCTGCGGCACCGCCGGACGGCAACGGCGGCTGAACGCCGCCGGGCCACGGCCCAGCTAGACACGCACGGGCCGGCCGCTGCGGCAGGCCTCTGTGGCGGCGTCGGCGAGGATCTGGGCGCGCAAGCCGTCCTCGCCGGACGGGGACGGCGCGCGGCCCTCGGCGAGGCACTCGAGGAAGTGCTGGAGCTCGCGCCGGTAGGCCTCGGCATAGCGCTCGAGGAAGAACGGCAACGCCGGCTCGATGCGGAAGCCGCTTCCGTCGGCTTCCTCCACCGTCGTCTCGCGGCGGTTGTCGGCACGCACCAGGCCGGCCGAGCCGTGCACCTCGATGCGCTGGTCGTAGCCGTAGGTGGCGCGGCGGGAATTGGTGATGGTGGCGATGCGGCCGAAAGCGGTCTTCAGCATCACCGCGGCGGTGTCGACGTCGCCGGCCTCGCCGATCGCCGGGTCGACTAGGGCGGCGCCGACGGCGTGCACCTCGACGGGCTCCTCGCCGAGGAGATGGCGGGCGAGATCGAGGTCATGGATCATCATGTCGCGGAACAGGCCGCCCGAGCGGGCGATGTAGGAGACCGGCGGCGGCGACGGGTCCTTCGAGATGATGGTGACCAGTTCCACATCTCCGGCGGCGCCGGCATCGAGGCGCTGCTTCAGGCGGGAGAAGCTCGGGTCGAAGCGGCGGTTGAAGCCGATCATCAGCGGGATGCCGGCGGCGCGCACCACCTCGAGGCAGCGGCGGATACGGTCCGAATCGAGGTCGACGGGCTTCTCGCAGAACACCGCCTTGCCGGCCCGCGCGCACGCCTCGATGAGGTCGGCGTGGGTGTCGGTCGGCGAGCAGATCATCACCGCCGCGACGTCCGGCGCGGCGATGGCGGCCTCGCTCGAGGAGACGCGGGCACCGTAGGCGGCGGCGAGGCCGGCGGCGGCGTCCGCATCGGCGTCACAGACGGCGACAAGGGTGGCCCCCGGATGGGCGGCGGCGTTCGCCGCGTGGATTCGGCCGATCCGCCCGGCCCCGATCAGCGCAATGCCCGTCATCGTCGGCTCCCGCCTCCCCTGCCCGGCCGGCCACAAGCGGCCAAACCAGAACGTTCATTCCGAATTGACACCAGAATAGAATTCTCGTTTCATGTTGTCCAGTCGGCCGGCTCGCCGGTGGCGTCGCGCGGGACGGGTGAAGCCAAGGCGCCGGTGCCGAAGGAGCCCGGCCACAGGGAGAAGGCGCGATGAGCGCGGTGCATCGACCGTCCGCCGGGGCGGACCTCGACGTCATCACCTACGGCCGCGCCTCTGTC
>CALRZT010000102.1:0-13495 GCA_943372725.1 Pseudoxanthobacter soli DSM 19599 | reverse complement strand
CCGCCGGGGTGCAGCGAACGCGGGCGCTGCACGCGCGGCCTGCGAGCGGCCGATCCCGCCGTCGCGCGCGGGCGGTCCATCCGGGCTCTCCAGCCAATCCAAAAAATGGTCCGGGTCCGCTGACATATAGGCAGCCTATACGCCCGTATAGTTCAGATCTTTTCCCCAGGCACTATTGTTGTTTCAGCGAGTCCGACATCGTCACTCGCCAACATAGATCGCCACATAGGCGCAGATGTTTCCGCCACACAGGCGATTTGTCTGCCTGATATCGCATAAATCCGGAGCAATACGATGAACAACGGTTTCGTCAAGACTTCCGATGGCGTCCGTATCTTCTACAAGGACTGGGGGCCCCGGGAGGCGCAGCCGATCGTCTTCCACCACGGCTGGCCGCTGTCGTCGGACGACTGGGACGCCCAGATGCTCTACTTCCTCGCCAAGGGCTACCGTGTCGTCGCCCACGACCGGCGCGGCCACGGCCGCTCATCGCAGGTGAGCGACGGCCACGACATCGACCACTATGCCGCCGACGCGGCGGCCGTCGCCGAGCACCTCGACCTGCGCAACGCCGTCCACATCGGCCACTCCACGGGTGGCGGCGAGGTCGCCCGCTATGTGGCGAAGTTCGGCCAGCCGCACGGCCGTGTCGCCAAGGCGGTGCTGGTCAGCGCCATCCCGCCGCTGATGCTGAAGACGGCGGACAACCCCGGCGGCACGCCCATCGAAGTCTTCGACGGCTTCCGTTCTGCGCTCGCCGGCAACCGCGCCCAGTTCTACGTCGACGTCGCCGCCGGCCCCTTCTACGGCTTCAACCGCTCGGGCGCGAAAGTCTCGCAGGGCGTCATCGACAACTGGTGGCGGCAGGGCATGATCGGCAGCGCCAAGGCGCACTACGAGGGCATCAAGGCGTTCTCGGAGACCGACCAGACCGAGGACCTGAAGGCGATCACGGTGCCGACGCTGGTGCTGCAGGGCGACGACGACCAGGTCGTCCCCTACACGGACGCCGCCCTCCTGCAGGCGAAGCTCCTGAAGAACAGCACGCTGAAGATCTATCCGGGCTTCCCCCACGGCATGCTCACCACCCATGCCGACGTGATCAACCCGGATCTGCTCGCCTTCATCGAGGCCTGAGCGCCGGCCGGCGCGGCCGTGGGGCGTGGACCCGCGGCCGGCCGCAGCCCCTTCCCATGGAGCCCTGGAGACTGGAGATGACGAACCCCACCCTCACCGCCCGCCGCACGGCGGCGCTGCACACGCCGACCGACCTCGGCGCCGACGCGACGCGCGACATCGCCGCGGCGCTGACCGGGCTGCTCGCCGACATGTTCGCCCTCTACCTGAAGACGAAGAACTTCCACTGGCATCTGTCGGGGCCGCACTTCCGCGACTACCACCTGATGCTGGACGAGCAGGGCGACCAGATCTTCGCCACGACGGACGCGATCGCCGAGCGGGCGCGCAAGGTCGGCGGCACGACGCTGCGCTCGATCGGCCACATCCAGCGGCTGCAGCGCCTGCTCGACAACGACGCCGACTTCGTCACGGCCGCCGACATGTTGGCCGAGCTCGGCAGCGACAACAAGCAACTGACAGGCTACCTGCGCGCCGCCCACGCCGTCTGCGAGGAATATAACGACGTCGCCAGCACCAGCCTGATCGAGATTTGGATCGATGAGGCGGAGCGGCGGACGTGGTTCCTCCACGAGGCGACCCGGTCCAATCACTGAAATCTTCGGCCACTGCCGCCGATACTGACCCGGCCGGGTACCGGCGGCATGCCCGTGCATGGAGTACCGATATGACCACCGCATCCCAAACCGCGCCGGCGGGATTGCTCCGACCCGGCACGGTCGCCCCGGACTTCACGCTGTCGGCGACGCCCGATCAGTCCCTCGCCCTCGCCGACCTCCGCGGCAAGCCGGTGATCCTGGCGTTCTATCCGGCGGACTGGAGCCCGGTCTGCGGCGACCAGATGGCGCTCTACAACCAGGTCCTCGGCGAGTTTCAGGCCTATGGCGCGCAACTCGTCGGTCTCTCGACCGACGGCGTCTGGTGCCATGCTGCCTTCGCCGAGGCGCGCCACCTGCACTTCCCCCTACTCGCGGACTTCGAGCCGAAGGGCGGCGTCGCCCGCGCCTACGGCGTCTACCGCGAGCGCGAGGGCACGTCCGAGCGCGCCCTGTTCGTCATCGACGCCGACGGCACCATCGCCTGGAGCTACCTCTCGCCCGTCGGGATCAATCCCGGCGCGGACGGCATCCTGGCGGCCCTCGACGCCCTCGTCGGCCGCCCGCAGTAACGCGGAAGGACAACCGATGTCCCACCTCACACCCCCCGTCACCGCCGACGATCACGCAGCGGGGCCGGCCGATGCGCCTGTCACCCTCGTCGAGTACGGCGACTACGAGTGCCCCTATTGCGGCGAGGCCTACCCGGTCCTGAAGGCCGTGCAGCGCGTCATGGGGGACCGCCTGCGCTTCGTCTTCCGCAACTTCCCCCTCACCGACATGCATCCGCACGCTGGGCACGCCGCAAAGTTCGCCGAAGCGGCGGCGGTGGTCGGCACGTTCTGGGAGGCCCATGACCTCCTCTACGAGAACCAGGCTGCCCTCGACGACGACAGCCTGGTCTCCTACGGCGCGCGGATCGGCCTGTCGCAGTCGGCTGTCCTAGACGCCTTCGACGGGCGCTTCGACGGCCGCATCCGCCGCGACGTCGCCGGCGGCCTGCGGAGCGGCGTCAACGGCACGCCGAGCCTCTTCATCAACGGCCTGCGCTACGACGGCGAGCGCGACGTCGAGAGCCTGGTCGCGGTGCTGCGGGCGGCGGCGCTTCAGGGGCAAGCCGTCCGGTAGCGGGCGGGCAGCGCGGCCCGAAAGCGCACAGGGTCGCGGCCCGCCCACGACAGCGAGTGCCCCGCCCGGAGCAGGCCGCTCCAGGCGGGGCATTCGCGCCTTTGCGGGCAGGCGACGCGCCGATCGGCAGGACCCGACGCTCGCCGGCCTTCTCGTCCCCGGCGCCATCAATCCGCCGATCGGTCCGGGGACCAGCCGGAGCGGTCCGTTCCGGGCGGGGGGCCACCGGCGCCGGGACGTCAGTGCGGGCGCGGGTCGCCGCAGTCGCGGGCCGCCTCGAGGCAGCGGATCATCGCCTGGCCGTCGAAGGGCTTCGCCAGAAAGCCGTAGGCGCCTGCGTCCTCGGCCTGCTTGCGCAGCCGCTCCTCGGGAAAGGCGGTGATGAAGATCACCGGTAGGTCGCTGCGCTCGCTGGCGAGATGGCTCTGCAGTTCCGGCCCGCTCATCCCCGGCATCTGCACGTCGGTGATCAGGCAGTCGACGTCGCCGAGCCGCCCCGATGCGAGGAAGCTCTCCGCCGAGGCGAAGGCGATGGCGTCGAAGCCGAGGGAGCGGACGAGGCTGCCGACGGCAACACGGACGGACTCGTCGTCGTCGACGATGGCTACGGTGAAGGGCACGGACGATCGTCTTTCAAAAAACAGCGCCGCCGTCGCCGATGCCGCTCGCCGGCATCGCCGTCTGGCGTTGCGTCATCCTCTGCCGCGGCGGGCCGCATGGAAATCATACGGAGGTTTACCGGCTCACGGATTGCGCGGGCGGACGCCGAGAACCTCCGCCATGCGGACGAGATCGGCGAGCGAGCGCGCCTTCAGCTTCCGCATGACGTTGCCGCGGTGGATCTTGACGGTGATTTCACTGAGGCCGACCGCTGCGGCGACCTGCTTGTTCATCAACCCGGCCGTCACGTGCCCCATGATCTCGCGCTCGCGCGGGCTGAGGGTGGCGAAGAGGGCCTTCAGATCGCCCACCTGCCGTTCGCTCTCCCGCCGCTTGCGGTCGTGCTCGATGGCGAGGGCGACGGCGTCGAGCATGTCCTGATCGCGGAAGGGCTTGGCGAGGAAGTCGACGGCGCCGGCCTTCATCGCCCGCACGGACATCGGGATGTCGCCATGGCCGGTCATGAAGATGATCGGGATGTTGTTGCTGTCCCGCGCGAGCTGCGTCTGGAAGTCGAGGCCGCTGACGCCCGGCAGGCGGACGTCGAGGACGAGGCAGCTTTCGGCGTCGGGAAGCTTCGCGGCGAGGAGTTCCGCCGCGGAGGCGAACAGCCGAACGCCGAGGCCGACCGAGCGAAACAGGCTGTCGAGCGCCCCGCGGACGGCGGCATCGTCGTCGACGACGAGGACGACGGGGCCGGTGACCTCGCCCTTCCCGGCAGCGGATTGCGTGTTCACGACGCGGTCTCCTCGACGATCGGCAAGGTGAAGCGGAACTCGGCGCCGGTACCGTCGGGGCGGTTGGCGGCCGTGATGCGGCCGCCGTGCGCCTCGACGATCGAACGGCAGATCGACAGCCCCATGCCCATGCCGTCGGCCTTCGTCGAGAAGAAGGGATCGAAGAGGCGCGCGGCACTGTCCGGCGACAGGCCTGGGCCGGTGTCGGTCACGGTGACGTCCACGGAGCCGGCCTCGCCGCGGGCGACGGCGACCCGCAGCTCGCGCCGGCCGCCGTCCGCCGCCGCCATCGCCTGGGCGCCGTTGACGAGGAGATTGATCAGGACCTGCTGCAGCTGGATGGCGTCGCCGCTCACCGCCGGGAGGGCCGCCCCGAGATCGAGCACGAGGGCGGCACGCTGGCGCTCGAGTTCGCGCCCGACGAGGACGACGGCCTCGTCGACGACGTCCTTGAGCATGACCGGCTCATGGCGGGCCGCTCCCTTGCGCGACATCGCCCGCAGCCGCCAGACGACCTCGCTCGCCCGCCGTCCTTCGGCGATCATCCGCTCGAGCGCGGCCCTCACCTCGCCGAGATCGGGCGCGCTCCGGGTCAGCCAGCGCAGCCCCGCTTCGCCGTTGGTGACGATCGCCGCCAGCGGCTGGTTGACCTCGTGGGCGATGGAGGCCGTCAGTTCGCCGAGGGTGGTCATCCGTGTCACGTGGGCGAGCTCCGCCTGGGCCTGCGCCAGCGCCTCCTCCGCGCGCTTTGCCTCCGTGATGTCGAGCAGCGCCCCGACGACCGCGACGGCGCCGGAAACGTCGACGCTGCGGCGTCCCACCGCCTTCACGTGGCGCACCGTGCCGTCGGGTGAATTCAGCCGGCCGGTGTGCTCGAAGCCCGGGGCCCCGTTCGACAGGGCGTCGAAATGACCCCGGATCGCCTCGACGTCGTCCCCGTGCCAGCGCGCCAGCGCATCCTCGAACGTCGGACGCACATCCAGGGGGTAACCGGCGATCCGGGCTGCCTCGGCGGACAGGGTCAGCTCTCGCGTCCCGAGGTCTAGGGTGAAGCTGCCGATATGCGTCAGGCGCTGGGCTTCCGAGAGCTGCTCCTGGGCGCGATGCAGCCCGTCCTCGGCGAGACGTCGATCCTCGATGTCCATCGCCGTCGAGTACCAGCACAGGGTCTCGCCGCCGGCGCCGAGGTGCGGGGCCGCCCGCAGCAGGAACCAGCGGAACGCCCCGTCGGCGCGCCGCAGCCGCGCCTCGAACTCGCCCGGCCGGGAGGACTGCAGCATCGCCGCGAGGCGGGCGAGCGCCGCCGCCGCATCGACGGGGTGAAGGGCGCTGCGCCAGTCCCAGTCCACCGCCGCGCCCGGTTCGAGGCCGGCGTACTCGATCCAGCGCAGGTTGAGGTAGGTCGCACGACCGTCCGGGGTCATGCTCCAGGCGAGGGCGGGAATGGTGTCGAGGGCGAGCTTGAGCTCGCGCTCCTTCTCGAGGAGGCGCGCTTCCGCCCTCTTGCGATCGTCGATGTCGGTGTTGATGCCGTACCAGCGGATGATCCGGCCGTCCTCGTCGCGCAGCGCCTCCGCCTGGGTCAGCGTCCAGCGGTGGCGTCCGTCGCCTTGCCGGATGCGGGCAACGGTGCTGAACGACTCCCCTGTCGCCAGGGACCGCTGCCAGGCAGCGACCACCTGGGCGCGGTCGTCGGGGTGGATGATCGCGCTCCAGTCGGGGCCGCTGACGTCGGCAAGCGTCAGGCCAACGTCAGCCCACCGCGCGTTGACGAACTGCACGCCGCTGCCGTCGGCGGCGGAAATCCAGACGAGGGCCGGGATGACGTCGACCGCGAGCAGGAGCTCGCGCTCCCGTTGTTCGGCCATGCGTTCGGCGGCGCGACGCTCGGTGATGTCGGTGTTGGTCTCCAGGATGGCGACCGGCCGACCCTGCGGGTCGCGCTGCAGCGCCCAGCGGCTCGCGACCGTGATCGTCCGCCCCTGCCGGCTCGTGTGCGTCAGCTCTCCCTGCCAGCCGTCCGTCCGCAGCAGTTCCGTCTCGATGACGGCGAGGGGCGCCGGGAACGTCGTCGCGAGGAGATCATGGCTGACCCGCCCGAGCGCCTCGCGCCGCGGCCAGCCGTAGAGCTCTTCCGCGGCCCGGTTCCAGTAGGTGATCACGCCTGCGCGGTCGCGGACGAAGACGGTGTCGTGGGTGAGGTCGAGGAGCCGGGCGCGGTCCGCGAGGTCCTTCGCGGCGGCCTGGTAGCGCAGCACCAGGGCTGCGGTGACGGCAATCGCCGCGAGGCTGACGAGGAGCCGCGCCGTCGCGTCCTGGGGGAAGTCGTCGGCGTGGCCGACGAGATAGCTCGACGTCGCCAGCAGCACACAGCCGATCGTGGCGGCGACGATCCCCCGGCGCCCGGCGAAGCCCGCCACCATCAGCACGACGAGCACGTAGAGGACGGCGACCGCCATGCCGAACGGCGAGAACGTGTCGAAGGCGAAGATCGCGGCCGCGGTCCCGGCCGCCAGCCAGGGAAGGGCGCGGGCCCGTTTCGAGATCAATGCCACCGACACCAGCACACCGTCCAAGAGTGGGAGAGACGACACGTCCCGGCTGCCGCCGCTGGTGGCGGCGCAATCCCCCCGGGCGACCCGCGTCCGCGGTGCCTACCGCGAGCATCACCGGAAGATGTCCGAGCCGAGCCGGCCGGGCAAGCCGTGGCCGGCCGGGCCGACAGCCGGCCCGCGACAGGCGCGCCTCCCACAAATCCCTGAGATATCTTTCAATTCTATCCTCAGGATCTTCTCCCGAGGCCGTCTGGTCGAACGGGCCTCAACCTCAGATATCGCGCGGCCATACCAATGTATGATCGGCGGTCGCCCGCCTGCAACGATCCCCCTCGCCACGCCCGTGTGGCGGCAGGCGCGCCCCCTCAGCCTCAGCCCGGCGCAGCGTCGCGGCAGTCCTTGCCAGACGCGCGGCCGGCGGCTCCGGCGTCGGGCGGGACACGCCCTCGCCGATCCAAGCCCGCGTCTCCCGCAGCACCTCGGCGGAGCCTGCAGGCGCTGTTCCATGACCGTTTCATTGGCGTAGTCCTCCTCGGCCATCCGCTGACGGAAGCGGTCAAGCCCGAGAGCTTCGCCTCCTTTCCGCATATGGCCGTGTCGCGGCGCGGGTGCTTTGCCGACCCGATCGATGAGGTGCTTTCGCTTCCTGCTCATCGGTGGCTGCGCGGCATGGCCCAGGTCTCGAAGGCGTCGCGACTCATCGGCCCGCCGAGGACCTATGGCGCGACCATCCCACGGGTGGTGAGGCCGGCCGTGCGCAAACAATCACTGCGTTTCTGGTCAATCTACCCTCTGTTCGGAAACCGGATCGAACAGATGCACCTGGGCCGGATCAAGGGTCACCTGAACCGCCTGACCCAACGAAGGTGCGGATCCCGAGCGGGTTTCGCGAAGGACCATAGGACCGATGGCTGTTGACAGAGTCAGGATCATCTCGTGGCCAAGGTTCTCGACATGGTCGACCGTGCCGGGCAGTCCAGAGGCTGCACCCAGGGGAACTAGGCGCAGATGCTCGGGCCTCTGGCCAATCACCACGTTCGCCAGGTGCGCGGCTGCCGCCGGCAGCGGGAGTCGCTGGGCACCATAGCTGGCCGACCCGCCCTCGACTGGGAGCACAACGAAATTCATCCGCGGCGTGCCGATGAAACGCGCGACGAAAAGGTTCGCCGGCCGGTGATAGACCTCGTCCGGCGTGCCGTACTGCATCAAGTTCGCGGTATGGCCGGCGGCCAATGGTGACAACACAGCAATCCGATCGCCCATCGTCATCGCTTCGGTCTGGTCGTGCGTGACATAGACCATCGATGCGCCCTGGGTGCGGTGGAAGCGCACGATCTCGGCGCGCATCGCAGTGCGGAACTCGGCGTCGAGATTCGACAGCGGTTCGTCGAACAGGAACACCCGCGGCCGCCGCAAGATGGCACGGGCCAGCGCAACCCGCTGGCGCTGGCCGCCGGACAGGGCGCCGGGTCGCTTGTGCAGATGATCGCTCAGGCCGACGACCGCGGCCACCTCGGCCACCTTGCGGTCGATCTCGGCACGCGTCTCGCCCCGAATCCTGAGGCCGAAGCCGAGGTTTCCGGCAACGGTCATGTTCGGGAACAAAGCATAGCTCTGAAATACCATGGCGATGTCGCGCGCGGCGGGGTCGGCGTCGTTCATCCGCTTGCCGCCGATGCGCATTTCGCCCGAGCTGATTGCGGCAAGGCCGGCTATGGACCGCAGGATAGTGGACTTACCGCAACCAGATGGTCCGACCAGCACGACGAACTCACCTTCCTGGATGGACAGCGACAGCCCGCGGACCACAGGAACGGTGCCGAAGCTGATCCCGACGTTTTGAAACTCGACGGCTGCCATTTCAGGCTCTCCGGATAAGACTGATTACTTCACCGCACCGAGGCTAAGACCGCCGACTATTTGACGCTGCGCCAGCACCGCGAAAATCAGCATCGGCAGGATCGAGGTAATGGCCGCCGCCGACAGGGCGCCCCAGTCGATCGAGGCGTAGCCGCGATAGGCCGCCACCGCGACCGTCACGGTCTGCGCCCGGTCGAAGGTCAGGCCAAGCGCGATCGCCAGTTCGTTCCAGATCCGGATGGTGTTGAGGATTGCCGTCGCCGCTATGCCCGCCAATGCCATCGGCAGATAGACCCGGAACAGAATCTGCCAGCTCTGCGCCCCTTCGAGACGCGCCGCCTCGTAGAGTGCGAAGGGCACATCGGCGAAGAAGGCACGCATCATCCAGATGGTGAAGGGCAGCGTGAACGTCTGATAGACCAGTGCAAGACCGAAAACCGTGTCGTAGAGCCCGGTGGCCTGAAAGAGGCCGTACATCGGGATGATGAACAGAAACTCGGGCAGCATGTAGGACAACAGCAGCCAGGCAAGGATGGCCGCCCGCCCTGGCACCCGGCGCTGGTTCAGAGCGAAAGCCGCAGGAATGCCGATGGCAAAGGCGAGGAGATTTCCGAGGATCGCGGCGAACAGGCTGTTGAGAAATCCCTCGATAAACGTCGAATCGCTCCAGACCTTGGCGTAGTGGTCCCAGATCGGTTCGAAAATGAGCCTCGGCGGCATCGCAAAAGCGTCGGCCTGTGTCTTCAGCGAGATGCCGATGATCCACAGGATCGGAAAGAGGCTCAGCAAGCCGGCGAGGATCAGGATCGCGTAGGACAGGATCGTTTCACGTCTTGCGCGGGTCATTCGGCACCCCCCGCACGGCGGTCCAGCACGCCATAAGCGGCGCATATCGCAAAGATCAGCGCCGAAAAGATCACGACGATGGCCGCCGCTTCGCCGAACTTCGAGAACTTGAAGGCCGTCTGATAGGTCAGGGTCTGCACCGCCTCGGTCGCGCGCAGAGGGCCGCCGCCGGTCAGACCGAAGACAAGGTCAAAGACCTTGAGCGTGTCGATCAGCCGAAAGACAACGACCGTCACGATGAACGGGCGCAGCATCGGCAGGGTCAGGTAGCGGAACGTCTGCCAGCCGCTGGCACCCTCCAGCCGTGCCGCCTCGAATGGCTCTTCGGGCAGGCTTTTCAGCGCGGCGGCCAGGATGATGAAGACAAAGCCGGTCTGCCACCACGTTTCGACCATGACGAGACTTGCCATCGCGGTGCTGGGAGAGCCAAGCCAGTTGGGCTCGGGGAGGCCGGCCCCGCCGAGGATGGCGTTGATCACGCCGAAGGTCGGATCCAGCAGCACCTTCCAGACCAGCGAAACGGCAATGCCGGAGACCATCAGTGGCAGGATCATCAGCACGCGGAAGACGCCGGCCCCGGCGGAGACCCGGTTCGCGGCCAGCGCGAGGATCATCCCCAGCACCAATTCGACCAGCACCGCGCAAGTCGCGAAGATGACGGTGTTCACAAGGGCGATCGCGAACGAGCCCTTCAGCCAGAGAAGCTTGTAGTTCTTCAGCCCGGAGAAGACCGAGGCCCCGCCCCAGGTCCAGTCATGCAGAGACATCCACAGAACCGAGGCGATGGGGTAGAGCGTGCAGGCCCCCAGCACCAGAACCGTCGGCAGGATATAGGGCCAGAGGCTCGGCTGGGACGGCACGATGTCCGTGGCCATGGGCGATCCTTTCGGCATGACAGAAGCGCCCCGCCACTTTCGCAAGCGGCGGGGCGGAAAGCGCTACTTCATTACCTCGGGGGCAACCGCCTGCAGCGTCGCCACCGCCGAGGCCGGGTCTTCGCCGCCGTAGATGGCGTGGATCGCATCGACGATGACCAGGACCACCTCGCCCCAGCCCTCGCGGAACACCATGGTCGGACGGGTGTGCTCGAGTTGCTTGCTGACCGCCTCGACGTAGCCGGGCGCAAAGGCCGCGACATAGTCCGCCTTCGCCCAGGTCGAGGTGCGTGTCGCCCCGCCGGTCTTCAGGCCGAAGGTCGCGTCCATGTCCTTGGAGGTCGCCCACTGCATGAAGAGCCAGGCGGCGTTCTTCTTTTCCGAGTTCTGGGCCATCGACAGGCCCCAGGCCCAGTGCCCGCTGACGCTGACGCCGTCTTTCGGCGGCAGCACCGCATAGCCGACCTTGCCCGCGACCGGAGACTTCGCGGCATCCTCGAAGCCCGGGCCGAAGACGCTGGCATCGGCAAAGAAGGCAGCCTTGCCCTGCGCGAAGTAGCGGCTCGCATCTTCCCACCCGAAGGACAGGGCATTCTCGGGGCCGGCCTTCAGCAGACCGGCATAGTGTGCCAGACCGGTAGCGATGCGCGGATCGTCAAAGCGCGGCTTGTCCCAGGCCCCGTCGAACCAGATGTTGTAGGGCAAGGGCGCCGGGGCTTCGCCCCAGGCGTTCAGCACGATGCCGGTCATGGTATCGACGAGGCTGCCCGACCGCTGGCCGCGCATCACGGACCCGAAAGCGTCGCCACCGCCCTCATCCGTCACCTTTTGCGCGCCCGCCAGCAGGTCATCCCAGGTGGCCGGAACCGCGCCGCCCAAATGCTTGTCGACCAGGTCCTTGTTGTAAAACAGGATGTAGGCTTCCATGGAGATCGGAAGGGCGAACTGCTGCGCCGCCGCATCGCCGGGCGGGAAGCTCGCGCCCTGCAGCAGCGCGGGCGAGAAGTCGGCATAGTCATAGTCCGAGCCGGTCAGCGCCGCATCGGAGATGAAAGGCGTCAGCGCGGCCACACCGCCCACCTTCCATTGTTCGAAGATCGCGGCGTCCATGAGCGACATGAACACGTCGGCGACCGGCTTTTCCGACCGGATCGCGAGGTTCGCGCGGTCCAGATAGAGGTCTTCGGCGAAGGCCGTGACGTTGACCTTGATGCCGGTCAGTGCCTCGAACTCCGGCAGATGCTCCCGCACGCCCGCGGTCCACGGATGCTCGCTCGCCAACACGGTGATTTCGGCGCCTTCGGCCTGACGCCAGTCGAAGGCGAAGGCGGGGCCTGTGAATGCCGCAGCCGAAAGCATCAGCGTGGCGGCGATCAGGCGTGATGTCATGGGATGTCCCTCCGTTGCCGCATGCCACTGTGCATCCGCTCAGTCATCAGGTTGACAGGTTGTTATGACATGCTAATGTGCTGATAGCATACCGACGACACTGGTGCAATCTAGTTTCGAGGCGTCATGTGGCCGAACCGGTACGCGCAAGGAGCATCAAATGACGACCGACACGAGGGAGCGCCTGGCCATCCGGCGCAGCAGTAGTGTGCCGGCCTACAACCAGCTGGCCGATATTCTGGAGCAACAGATTGCCACTCTGACTGACGAGGAGCGGGCACGAGCGCTGCCATCGGAGGGTGAGTTGTCGCGACAATACGGTCTGTCGCGAATAACCGTCCGCCAGGCCCTGAAGAGCCTCGAGACGAAGGGCCTCGTCTATTCGGCGCAAGGCCGCGGCTCGTTCCCGACCGTCCCTCGCGTCAAGGGCATCTCGGGATTCCACAGCTTCACCTCCGAAGTGCGCAGGAACGGGCAGGAGCCCGGGACCCGCATTCTCGAGACCGGCGAGGCCGCCGGGCTCCCCGCCGTCGTGACTGAAAAGCTGTCTGTGGCCGAAGGCGAGGATGGGCCGCAGGTCCACCTGCGGCGGTTGCGGCTGATCGATGGCGTACCGATTGCCGTCGAGGATGCCTGGTTGCCAAGGGCGCTTTTCCCCAATCTGACGCCCGCCGATTTCGGCGACGGTTCGCTGTATTCGCTGCTGGCTGACCGATGGGGACTGGAGCCGGCATGGACCGATGCGCTGATCGAGCCTGACCGGGCCTCGAGCGAGGTTTCGCGGCTGCTGGACATCGAGATCGACGATCCTGTTTTGGTGGCGTGGCGCGTCACCGTTACCGCCGAAGACAAGGTGTTCGAGCGCGTCCGCTCAATCTACCGCCCCGGCTTCTCACTGCGCGTCGCGCGCTATCGGCTCGGATGAGGCGGGCCATGTCCGGAGCCGCCGCGGTCGGACTGGATATCGGCGGGGGCAGCACCAAGGTGGGGCTCATCGCGACGGATGGGGAGTTGTTGGCCTCACGCCGCGTTGTGCTGGATGCGGCGGCGGATTTCCGGACCATCCTGCTGGACTATCGTGCGGCGATCGACGCGATGGGGGCTGCAGGTCTGCCGGTGGGCATCGCCTATCCCGGACATATCGACCATGCGCGTGGAATCGGGCTGAACTCGAACGTTTCCGCTCTGGATGGCCACCCTCTGGCCGCATCGCTGGCTGGCCCTTCTGGTCCTGCCGCCCTTCTGAACGATGCCGATGCCGCCGCCGTCGCCGAGGCGCGGCATCACCCAGACGGTCGGATGCTGATGGTCACCCTCGGCACCGGGATCGGTGTCGCCATGATCGTCGCGGGACGGCCCTTGGAAACCGCCGGAGGGACGCTCGGCGACTGCGGGCATGTCAATGTTGATCCCTCCGGGCAGTACCGCTGCCGCCAGGGATGCAGCGGCTGCCTGGAATCCGTGGCCTCCGCCGAGGCGCTGGGGCGCGACGGCACGCGTCTGGCCGACAGCGGCGAAAGCCACGCGCTCGCCGCCGAATTGCGGGCCGCCGGTGAGGTCACGGCCGCTGCCGTCTGTCGCGCCGCACTGGCAGGCGATCCGGCGGCGCTGCGGCTGACTGGCCGGATGGCCGACTGGCTTGGCATGGCCGTGGCCAGTTGGCGCGCGAGCTTTCACCCCGACCTCATCGTGTTCGGGGGTGGTCTGTCTGT
>CALRZT010000101.1:0-13594 GCA_943372725.1 Pseudoxanthobacter soli DSM 19599 | reverse complement strand
GCTCCGGCTGCGGCAAGACCACGCTTCTCAGGATGCTCGCCGGGTTCGAGACGCCGACGTCGGGCCGCATCCTCATCGACGGCCAGGACATGACGGCGACGCCGCCCTATGAGCGGCCCGTCAACATGATGTTCCAGTCCTACGCGCTGTTCCCGCACATGAGCGTCGCCGACAACGTCGGCTATGGCCTCAAGCACGAGAAGATGTCGAAGGGCGAACGCGCCGACCGGGTCCGCGAGATGCTCGCCCTCGTCAAGCTCGAGAGCTTCGCCGGGCGAAAGCCGCACCAGCTCTCCGGCGGCCAGCGCCAGCGCGTCGCGCTCGCCCGCTCGCTCGCCAAGAACCCGAAGCTGCTCCTCCTCGACGAGCCGCTCGGGGCCTTGGACAAAAAGCTGCGCGAGCAGACACAGTTCGAGCTGATGAACATCCAGGCGAAGGTCGGCGTCACCTTCGTCGTCGTCACCCACGACCAAGAGGAGGCGATGGCGCTGTCGACGCGCATCGCCGTGATGGACCGCGGCTCGGTGATGCAGGTGGGCACGCCGACCGACGTCTACGAATTCCCCAACTGCCGCTTCACCGCCGATTTCGTCGGCTCGATCAACCTGTTCGAGGGCATCGTCACCGACATCACCGGCAGTGTCGTGACGGTGAAGGCGGACGGCGTCGAGGGCGAGCTCGAGGTCGACCATCCGACGCCCGTCACCGTCGGCACGCCGGTCGCCGTGGCGGTGCGGCCGGAGAAGATCACCATCAGCCGCGAGACGCCGACCGACCCCGACCACAACTGCGCCGAGGGGCAGGTGCTCGATCTCGGCTATTTCGGTGACCGCTCGCTCTTCCGCGTCCGCCTCGCCTCCGGCCGCATCGTGCTCGTCAGCCACCAGAACGTCCGCCGCGCCCGCGACGAGGAGCGCAAGGTCGATTGGGACGACAAGGTGTGGCTGTCGTGGAGCCCGCGCGCCGCGCTGGTGCTGACCGAGTGAGCGCCGCCGCCGAGCCCTCCGCGCTGCCGCACGCGGCCCCGCCGCACCGGTCGCTCGCCGCCCGCCTCGCCGACGCGGCGTCCCGCTCCTGGCAGGCGATCCTGCTCGCCGTCCCCTATCTCTGGCTGCTGGTCTTCTTCCTGGCGCCGTTCCTCATCGTCGTGAAGATCAGCCTCGCGCTCTCCGAGATCGCGCTGCCGCCTTATACGTCTCTGTGGCAGTGGACCGAGGACGGGGCGCTGTCGATCCAGCTCTACTTCCAGAACTACGCCTACCTGATCGAGGATACGCTCTATCTCAGCGGCTACCTCAATGCGCTGAAGATCGCCGCGATCTCGACGGCGCTGTGCCTGATCGTCGGCTATCCGATCGCCTACGGCATCGCCCGCTCGGCCCCGACCACCCGCAACATCCTGCTTCTGCTGGTGATCCTGCCGTTCTGGACGTCGTTTCTGCTGCGCATCTATGCGTGGATGGGCATCCTCAACAAGCAGGGCCTGATCAACAACGTGCTCGTCTTCTTCGGCGTCATCGACCAGCCGATCGAGATGATGAACACCGACTTCGCCGTTTATCTCGGCATCGTCTATTCTTACCTGCCGTTCATGGTGCTGCCGCTCTACGTGACGCTCGAGAAGATGGACCCGAGCCTGTGGGAGGCGGCGATGGACCTCGGCTCGCGGCGCTGGCAGGTGTTCGTCGACGTGACGCTGCCGTTGTCGGTGCCTGGCATCGTCGCCGGCGGCCTGCTCGTCTTCATCCCGGCGACCGGCGAGTACGTCATCCCGGCGCTGCTCGGCAATCCGTCGAGCCCGATGATCGGCCGCGTGCTGTTCGACGAGTTCTATTCGAACCGCGACTGGCCGGTGGCGTCCGCCGTCGCCGTCGTGCTGCTCATCCTGCTCGTCGTGCCGATCCTGATGTTCCAGCACTACCAGATGCGCCAGGCGGAGGAGGGCAAGTGAGGCACGGCCGCTCCACCTTCCTCACCGTCTGGCTGGTGGCGGGCTTCGTCTTCCTCTACGGCCCCATCCTCCTGATGATGGCCTATTCCTTCAACGCCTCGCGGCTCGCCACCGTCTGGGGCGGCTTCTCGACGAAGTGGTATGGCGAACTCTTCGCCAACAAGATGGTGATCGACGCGGCGCTGCTCTCGCTGCAGATCGCCGCGGTGTCGGCAACCGTCGCGACCATCCTCGGCACGATGGCCGGCATTGCGCTCGCCCGCTTCGGCCGCTTCCGCGGCAGGCTCCTGTTCTCCGGCATGGTGACGGCGCCGCTGGTCATGCCGGAGGTGATCACCGGGCTGTCGCTGCTGCTCTTGTTCGTCGCCATGGAGGGCGCCTTCGGCTGGCCGGCCGGGCGTGGCATGATGACGATCACCATCGCCCACATCACCTTCTCGATGGCCTATGTCGCCGTCGTCATCCAGTCGCGCCTCGCCCAGGTCGACGTGTCGCTCGAGGAGGCGGCGATGGACCTCGGCTCGCGGCCGGCGCAGGTGCTCGTCGACATCACCCTGCCGCTGCTCGCCCCGGCGATGGTGTCGGGCTGGCTGCTCGCCTTCACGCTGTCGCTCGACGACCTCGTCATCTCCACCTTCACCTCGGGGCCGGGGGCGACGACGCTGCCGATGCTGATCTTCTCCAAGGTCCGGCTCGGCCTGACGCCCGACATCAACGCCCTCGCCACCATCATCATCGTCGCCGTCACCACCGTCGTGGTGATCGGTACGGTGGTGTCGAACCGGATACAGCACCGCCGTCTCGTCGAGGGCAGCCGCTCGCGCGGCTGAGCCGGCCGCATCTCCCGCGCCGGCCGAGAAGGATTTGGTGATCAGAATCGTATTTCAATCGATGCTCGGTCCTCCGGGCGGCGATCCGCGCCCCGGAACGCCGGTCTGGGGTGCAGTGTTTCGATGGGCGTGCAGGAGGAGAGCGACGAGGACCTGATGGAGCGGATCGCCGGTGGGGACAGTCGTGCGCTGAGAGCCTTGATGCAACGTCACATGCCGCGGACCGTGCGCATGGCAGAGGGAATCACGCGCAACCGGGCCGACGCCGACGATGTCGCACAGGACGCGTTCCTGCGCGTCTGGCGCCAGGCTGCGAGTTTCGATGTCACCCGCGGACGGTTCTCCGCCTGGCTCGGCCAGATCGTCGTCAATCTGTCGATCGACCGGCTGCGCTCGCGTCGCACCGAGCCGCTTGATCCCGATCTCGACATCGCCGACCCGGCACCGCGCGCCGACGACGATCTCGCCGCCGCCGAGGAACGCGCCGCCGTGGATGCCGCCCTCGCCGAGCTGCCGGAGCGGCAGCGGGCTGCCCTCGTGCTGTTCCATTTCGAAGAGTTGAGCGGCCGTGAGGCGGCTGCGGCCTTGAATCTCGGCGAAAAAGCGTTCGAGTCGCTCCTCACCCGGGCCCGCATCGCCATCCGCGAGCGGGTGGCGGCGAACGCCGCGACGCGGAGACGCCCATGACGAGCGAGACGATGACGGTGGAGGAGTTCGGGGCACTGGCCGCCGCCTGGGGTGCCGACATCGCCCGCTGGCCGGACCAGACGCGCGACCGGGCCGAAGCGCTTGCTGCGGTCTCGCCGACGGCGGCGGCCCTGCTCATCGACGCCGGCCGCCTCGACCGCGCCATCGCCTCGGCCAGGCCGGTGGTGGCGCCGGCGCGCAGCGACGCCCTCGTCGGCCGCGTCGCCACCGCGCTGGCGGCGGAGACGGCAGAGCGGACCCCGCGCAGCCGCTGGCTGACCTGGCTGATGCCGGTGACGAGCCTCGCCTCCGCTGCCGTGATCGGCATCGGCCTCGGCCTCGCACAGCCGATCACGCCACCGATGTCCGGGGCGGAGTACCTGACGGCGCTGCTGATCGACGGCGCGCCCGTGAGCCCGTGGGTCCGCCAATGACGCCGACCGGACCGCGACGTCGCGCGCGCTGGCTCTGGCCGCTGCTGATCGCCTCGCTGTCGGCCAACGTGCTGCTCGCGAGCTATGCGGTCACTCTGACCTGGCGGCTCGATCTGCCGCTCGTCGATGCGACAAGCCCGATGCGCATCCTGCCGCGGGCGGCGTCCTTCCTCGATCCCGAGGACCGCGTCATCGCCGAGCGCGCCTTCGCCGAACGCCAGGCGGACATCGCCCACAACGAGGCCGGCGTGCAGGCGGCACGCGCGCGGGTGATCGAACTGCTGCAGGCGCCGGACATCGACCCGGCCGCCATCCGCGCCGCCCTCTACGATGTGCGCACCTGGCGCAGCCGCTCGTTCGACCTCGTCGTCGACGCCGTGCTGCAGACCGTCGAGGCGATCCCGGCGGAGCGGCGTCGGGCCCTCATGCAGAAATTTCAGGCCCGTTGAGAGAAGGGTCCAAGCCCTCTACACCGTAAGGCTGGCGGGACTACCCCCAGGAGAATGAGAATGAAGACGATCGTTGCCATCGCCCTTGCCGTCAGCGCCCTCTCCGTCGCTCCGGCGCTCGCGCAGAGCCAGGCCGCCATCGACGCCGCCCGCCAGGCCTGCCGCGCGGACGCCATGGCCGTGTGCGCCGGCACGCCGCGCACCGGCATGATGGCGTGCCTGCTCGCCAACAAGGACAAGATCAGCCAGGCCTGCGTCGACGCCCTCGCCGCCGTCGAGGCGAGCAAGTAAGCAGGCCACCGTTGCTCTGGACGGCGGGGGAGCGGCTAGCCGCCTCTCCCGCCTCCGGCTTCACGCCGCCCGGGGTCGCCCCGACGCGACCGGCGGCTCCGCGAGATCCGCCTCGGGGAGATCGGCGCGCACCCAGTCGTGCAGCGCCTGCACGTTCACTTCCATCTCCGACAGCACGCCGCGCTGGTAGGTGCCGGCCTGGAGATTGCGCTGCACGGATTCGGTCAGCGCCCCGTCCTCGTGGTGGACCTTGTAGTTGATGCGCTGGTTGAGCCACCGCACCGCCTTCGTGGCCGGGCGCGCGTCCGGACGACCATAGGCCCGCCAGCGCAGCATCGAGCGGCCGGGTCCGAGCGGCACGATGTGGAAGAAGTCGACGAGATCCGGATAGAGCTCGAGCGACACCGCAGGATAGAGGAACAGATAGGACCAGCGCTTGCGCAACGCCTCCGGCAGGTGGTCCGACACCTGCGGCAGGAGGCTCGCATAGGCGCGGGTCGCCCAGCCGCCGACGGGGTTGTCGCGCATCTCGTGGGCGAGACGGATGGTGCGCGTCGCGCCGTCCGGCTGGCGCTCGTAGTCCTTCTGCATCAGCCCGGACAGGCCGGGGTGACCGGTCGGGAAGTGATAGTCCTCGAGGTAGTTGTCCCAGACGTTCTTCCAGTCGGCGGCGATCTCGCCCTGCCAGTAGGGGGCGATCGGCTCGAGCTCCTCCAGCCGGTGCGCTTCGAGCTCCGCCCGGTAGGGCGCATAGCGCTCGGCCACCGACGGCCCGCCCGGCGCCAGCCGCACGAACACGAAGCCGAGGAACACCTCGCTCTCCACCGGGAACAGGCCGAGATTGTCCTTGTCGAGCCTCGGGAAGGTGCGCGAGGCGGCGATGCCCTTCAGCACGCCGCGGGTGTCGTAGGTCCAGGCGTGGTAGGGGCAGCGGATTAGCCCCGCGCAGTTGCCGGCGTGGCCGTCGACGACCGCGTGTGCCCGGTGGCGGCAGACGTTGTGGAAGGCGCGGATCTCGCCGTCGTCGCCGCGCACCGCGAAGACGCGCTTGCCGAGGATGTCGAGCGTCACGTAGTCGCCGGCGGCCTTCAGCTCGTTGACGTGACCGACGAGCTGCCAGGCCGGCTTGTGGATGGTCTCGACCTCGCGGGCCGTGAAGTCGGCGTCGCGGTAGGTCCACGACGGCAGCGTCAGCGGCAGCGCATCATCGGGCGCGGAGCGGTCCTCCGGCGAACCCGGGGCGGGAATCGTCCCGCCCGGGCTCGCCGGAGCCACCTCCCCCCGTGACCCGAAAGCGTCCGGCATCAGGTTCTGCAAATAGCGGCGGCAGGTCTCGACCGCGTCGGCATGGTCGAAGTCGACACCTTGGATCAGCGCCTCCTGCGACAGCGAGTCGATCAGGCCGCAGAGGCCGAGCGCCGCGGCGCGCACGTCGATGCGGGCCGCGCCGAGGCGGGCGAGTTCGGCCAGCATGCCGAAGGTCGCCTCGTAGACGGCGCGATCGGAGGCGCCGCAGATCGCCAGATAGTCGGCGCGCGAGCGGCTCTCGCCCCAGAACGCGTACCAGACCGCGAGCTTCTCCGGGCTGGCGATGCGGCGGTCGAAGCTCGCCGTCACGAGCGCCATCAGGCCCGCCGCCGGGTCGCCGTCGGCCGCGGCGACGCCCGCCTCGCAGGCCGCCTGGTACTCGTCGGCGATGCGCCGGAGCGTCTCGTGCAGGAGGTCCTGCTTCGACTGGAAATGGAAGTTGACCATGCCGGCGGTGAGGCCGGCGAGCCGGGCCACCTTATCGAGCGTGACGTTCGACAGGCCGTGCTCGGCGATCGCCGTGATCGCGGCTTCGACGAGCTGGTCGCGGCGCAGGTCCTGGGGCAGGCGGGAGCGGGTGGGGCGGTCGAGCATCGGGCGCTCCTGCATGATCGTTCAGCGAATTGAAGCACCATATTACATTATCAAATGGGCATTCGGCAAGCCGTCCGGCACCGCCTGCCTTTGAGCAAACGCCTTGCTGGAAACGCAATCTTTACGCAGAACCCGCGCCATGGGGCGGGCGGCGCGGATTCGCCGCCTGCCCCTCCAGGGCTTCGAACCTCATCAGAAGAGGGCGGTCGTGAACCGTCTCCAACGACGTCTCGCCGGATGGGCCGCCGCTGTGGCCGCTCTCGCCCTTCCCTTTGCCTGGCTCGCCGCGCCGGCGACCGCCGACGGGGTGACGCCGGCGCCGGTACTGCCGACCGACGTGGCGGCGCACTTCCGCTCGCTCGGCGTCAGCGTCGATCCACACCAGCTGCCCGCCTTCGACGGGCGGGGTGCGGAGGAGATCGTCACTGCGGCCGAGGTCGCCGCCCCGACGGCGCGGGTGCCCGTGCGGGTCGGCGCCTACACCCGCGGCACCTCGGCGACGCTCGCCACCATTCCCCTCGACGCCAAGAGCTACGCCACCGCCTGGATGCCAGGACCGGGCTTCGCCGGCGGTCCGGTCGTGCGCCTGACGGCGGTCTTCCCCGAGGGTCGCGCCACGGCGGAACTCGCCGACGGCAAGCTGAAGGCGATCGTCGATGATCGCGGCGAGTCCGTCGCTTTCGGCCGCAACGGCAGCCGGCCGACGCTGACGGTGTCGTTTGCCTACGGCTATGCCCGCGACCGCCGCGTCGTCGACCTGCCGGTGGACGACGCCACCGCATTCGCCGCGCCCGATGCGGCTTCGGCCGCCCGCCCCGATGCCCCGGCCGCCGACACGTCGGGCAAGCGCACGGCCAAGCTCGCCGTCAAGGCGTGCAAGCACTGGCCGACGTCGCAGCGCCTCGTCGATGCCTGGATCGAGATCAATCCGAAGCACAAGCCCGACGGCCGGGTCGCCGCGTGGTTTCCGCTGGAGAAGCGGGTCGGAACGATCTTCGGCGCGACGATCGACACGGACAAGCTCGCGACCGTGCGGCGCGATCCCGTCAAGGTGGCCGCCGCCGTCGGAACGGCCGCCGAAACCGTCTGCGCCGTCGCGGGCGGCGCCAAGTCGCGCGACGTCTGCACGGCGCTCGGTGGCGAGCAGGCGGCGACGATCGCCTGCCGGCGCATCCTGGCGCCGTTCCGCGAGGCGCTCTGCCCGGCCGTCAAGGACGCCGCGGGCTTCAAGCCGATCGCCGTGGAAGAGCAGCCGAACCTCTTCGACAAGCCCTTCGAGGTCCGCTTCAGTGCCCGCTTCCTCAGCCCCTACGGCTATGCCTGGGTGAGTTCCACCGAGCCGAAGAAGTACGGTCCTGACAGCGATGCCTTCGAGGGCAAGCTGGAACTGCCGTGCTGGGACGTCTACCAGGCCGCGGTGAAGATGACCGGCAGCTACCAGTGGCCGACCTGCTGGTCGCCCTATGCCGAGGCGAACGCCACCGTGCAGTTCGCCAACTACATGAAGGGCTGGTACGCGTGGGCGGGCCTGTCGAACTGGAAGCTCCAGGTCTTCCAGACCCAGGACTGCCTCAGCCGCAACTATGTCGAGGGTCCGTTCACGCCGGCCGGCGGCGCCCGGCTCGACGGCGGCTACGCCTACTGGAGGTTCTCCAACGCCAAGTGGGGCGGCCCCGACAATTTCGAGGCCCACATCAACTTCGCCGGCGACAAGATGTGGGGCAACGTCAAGGACAGCCGCCGCTCCCGCCGCACCAGCGAGCGCGCCACGCTCTATGGCGAGTTCTCCGGCAGACGCGCCAAGTAGCGGCACGGCGGGCGCCTGGACGGCCGCGATCGCCGACCGTCCGGCAGGCGCTTGCCGGCGCTGTCGCAGTGCCTCGCCGCACGCTGCGCGCAGGCGGCCCGAATCGGGCCTCAGTCAGACCGGCCGCCCTTGACATAAGTCGCGGACGACAAAAGCGAATTGAGCGTTGCCCGGGGGCGAGTTGAACCCCCCGCGCGACCGTCTATAACGGGCGCGCGCGGAAAGCCATCGCGCGCGGGAACTACGGCGGACCACGGACCGAATGACAGATGTGACGTCCAATGGGGCGGACGACTACGGCGCCCAGTCGATCAAGGTCCTCAAGGGCCTCGATGCGGTGCGCAAGCGGCCGGGCATGTACATCGGCGACACCGACGACGGCTCCGGCCTGCATCACATGGTCTACGAGGTGGTCGACAACGCCATCGACGAGGCGCTCGCCGGCTATGCCGACCGCGTGACGGTGACGCTGAACGCCGACGGCTCGTGCACGGTCACCGACAACGGCCGTGGCATCCCGACGGACATCCACACCGGCGAGGGCATCTCGGCGGCCGAGGTCATCATGACCCAGCTGCACGCCGGCGGTAAGTTCGACCAGAATTCCTACAAGGTCTCCGGCGGCCTGCACGGCGTCGGCGTCTCGGTGGTGAACGCGCTGTCGCAGTGGCTGACGCTGCGCATCCGCCGCGCCGGCAGCCTGTTCGCGATGAGCTTCACCCACGGCGTCGCCGACGCGCCGCTCGCCGCCATCGGCGATTCCGAGGGCCTGACCGGCACCGAGGTGACCTTCCTGCCGAGCCGCGAGACCTTCGCCGGTGTCGTCGAGTTCGATTTTGCCACGCTCGAGCGGCGCTTGCGCGAACTCGCCTTCCTGAACTCCGGCGTCCGCATCCTGCTCGAGGACCGTCGCGGCGTCGAGCCGCGCAAGGAGGAGCTGTTCTATGAGGGCGGCGTCGCCGCCTTCGTGCGCTGGCTCGACCGCACCAAGCACCCGCTGTTGCCGATGCCGATCTACATGAAGGCGGAGCGCGACAACATCGAGGTCGAGGTCGCCGTCTGGTGGAACGACAGCTACCACGAGCACACGCTCTGCTTCACCAACAACATCCCGCAGCGCGACGGCGGCACCCATCTCGCCGGCCTGCGCGGCGCGCTGACGCGTCAGGTGACGAGCTACGCCGAGAAGAGCGGCACCTCCAAGAAGGAGAAGGTGACGCTGACCGGCGACGACTGCCGCGAGGGCCTCACCTGCGTGCTGTCGGTGAAGGTGCCCGATCCGAAGTTCTCCTCGCAGACGAAGGACAAGCTCGTCTCCTCCGAGGTGCGCCCCGTCGTCGAGGCGGTCGTCAACGACGCCCTCGGCACCTGGTTCGAGGAGCACCCGGCCGAGGCGAAAACCGTCATCGGCAAGGTGGTCGAGGCCGCCGCCGCCCGCGAGGCGGCCCGCAAGGCGCGCGAGCTCACCCGCCGCAAGGGCGCGCTCGACGTCGCCTCGCTGCCGGGCAAGCTCGCCGACTGCCAGGAGCGCGACCCGGCAAAATCCGAGCTCTTCATCGTCGAGGGTGATTCCGCCGGCGGCTCGGCCAAGAGCGGCCGCAACCGCGCCAACCAGGCGATCCTGCCGCTCCGCGGCAAGATCCTCAACGTCGAGCGCGCCCGCTTCGACAAGATGCTGTCGTCGGAGATGATCGGCACGCTGATCACCGCGCTCGGCACCGGCATCGGCGTGGAGGAGTTCAACCTCGAGAAGCTGCGCTACCACAAGATCATCATCATGACGGACGCCGACGTCGACGGCGCCCACATCCGCACCCTGCTCCTCACCTTCTTCTACCGGCAGATGCCATCGCTGATCGACGCCGGCCACCTCTTCATCGCGCAGCCGCCGCTCTACAAGATCCGCCGCTCCGGCTCCGAGCAGTACCTGAAGGACGAGCGGGCGCTCGAGGACTTCCTCATCGACGCCGGCCTCGACGAGGCCTCGCTGACGCTCGCCAACGGCGAGGTCCGCACCGGCCGCGACCTCAAGGCCGTCATCGACGAAGCCCGCAAGATTGCCGGCGGCCTCGAGGCGCTGCACTCGCGCTACAGCCGCGACACCGTCGAGCAGGCCGCGATTGCCGGCGCGCTCAATCCGGAGATCGTCGCCGACCGGTCGAAGGCCGAGGGGGCCGCCGCCTACATCGCCCGCCGCCTCGACATCCTCGCCGACGAGTTCGAGAAGGGCTGGGTGGGCCTCGCCGAGGCCGACGGCGGGCTGCGCTTCGAGCGCACCGTGCGCGGCGTCAAGGAGGTGACGCGCATCGACGCCGCCCTGCTCGGCTCCGCCGACGCCCGCAAGCTCGACGCCCATGCGAGCCACCTGCAGGAGGTCTACGGCAAGGCGGCGACGCTGAAGCGCAAGGACGTCGAGACGGTGGTGCGCGGCCCGCGCGCGCTGCTCGCGGCGATCTTCGCCACCGGCCGCCGCGGCGTCAGCCTGCAGCGCTACAAGGGCCTCGGCGAGATGAACGCCGAGCAGCTCTGGGAGACCACCCTCGACCCCAACGCCCGCTCGCTCCTCCAGGTGCGGGTGAAGGACGGCGACGACGCCGACGACATCTTCTCCAAGCTGATGGGCGACGAGGTCGAGCCCCGCCGCGAGTTCATCCAGGACAACGCCCTGTCGGTCGCGAACCTCGACGTCTGAGGCGGGCGTGGACGGACGCCGACCGGACACTCATGGTCTTCATCACCGTCATGCCCCGGCTCGACCGGGGCATCCATACGAGTCGTCGCGCCTGCCGCATGGATCGCCCGGTCAAGCCGGGCGATGACGGGGTGAGGGCACGACGAGGAAGCGGTGACCCGCCGCCTCGCTCGGAGTACCTTTCTCAGCCCGCCGCCCCGTCCGCCCCCCGCGGCTCGGCCGCCGCCGGCTTCGGCGCGCTCGACAGGGCCGCCGTCAGGGCCTCGGCCGGGTTCGCGCCGGTGAAGCCGGCCTCGGCGAGGATGCGGTCGACCACCGGGGCGCTCGCCCGGTACTTCAGGAGCTGGCCGACGAGGCCGTCGCCGAAGCTTTGGTCGCCGCCGCCGCCGTTCGCGGCCGCCGCCCCGCCGCCGAGGCCACCGGTGTCGAAGATGCGGACGTCGGAGATGTTGGCGAGCGGCTTCACCGTCTCGGCGAGCGCCGCCGGGATCACCGCGATGCGCTCGCGCGTCAGCTCGTACTCGATGATCGCCGCCGACAGCTTGTTGCGCGCTTCGTTGAGCGCCGACTCGCGGTCGGCCTCGGCCATGCCGAGCTCGCGCACGCCGGCGGCGCGCAGCTTGGCGGCGTCCGCCTCGGCGGCCGCGAGCGTCTTCGTCGCCTCCGCCTGATCGAGCGCGGCCTGCTTCTGGGCGTCGGCCTGCACCTTCACGGCCGTCGCCTCCTTCTCGGCGTCCGTCTGGGCGGCGATGACGGCGATCTGGCGCTGGCGCTCGGCGATCTCGACGGCCTGGGCGGTCGACACCTTCTCGCCGGCGGCGACCGCCTTGGCGCGCGCCTCCTCGGCCTCGGCGGTGGCGACCGACTCCTCGCGGCTCTTGTTGGCAACGGCGATGGCGCTTTCCTGCGCGACGATCTGGAGGTCGCGGTCGGCCTCGGTGCGGCGCTGCTTGACGGCGCGCTGGGCGGCGATCTCGGCGCTCTCGCGGGCCTCGCGCGCCTTCGCCTCGCGCTCGGCGATCGCCTGCTCGGCGCCGATGCGCGCCTCTTCCTCGGCCCGCCGCGCCTCGTTCTCCTTCAGCGCCGTCTCGGCGCGGGTGTCGGCGGTCTTGTTGGCGACGTCGCGCTGCTGGTTGAGCTCGGCCTCCTTCGACGAGCGCTCGATCTCGAGCTTGCGCTGCTGCGCCTCGAGGTCTTTGGCGGCGATCGCCACCTCGGTGTCGCGGACGATCTCGTTGCGCTCCTTCTTGCGCGATTCCGTGATCTTGGTGAGCGTGGCGAGGCCTTCGGCGTCGAAGAAGTTGTTGGCGTTGAAGTACTGGATGTCGGTCTGGTCGAGGCGGGTCAGCGACACCGTCTCGAGCTCGAGGCCGTTCGACTGCAGGTCGGCGGCGACCGCGTCCTGCACCGCCTTGACGAAGTCCACGCGCTTTTCCTGCAGGTCGTTGAGTGGCATCGTCGCGGCGACCGAGCGCAGCGCATCGACGAACTTCGCCTCGATCAGCTCGCGCAATTCGTCGGCGTCGTTGGTGCGGTCGCCGAGGGTCTGGGCGGCGAGCGCGATCGAGGACGAGTCGGGCTTCACCCGCACATAGAACTCTGCGCCGATGTCGACGCGCATGCGGTCCTTGGTGATCAGCGCCTCGTTCTCGCCGCGCCGCACCTCGAGCCGCAGCGTCTTGAGATTGACCCAGGCGGTGGAGTGGAACACCGGCATGACGACGGAGCCGCCGTCGAGCACCACCTTCTGGCCGCCGAGGCCGGTGCGCACATAGGCGCGGTCGCGCGAGGAGCGGGTATAGAGCGACGCCAGCACGAAGCCGATGGCGACGATGGCGGCGAGCCCGATGAGGGCCGGTACCAGGACTTCCCAGATCATGTGCCTGTCCTCGCTGAAGTCAGGGATGCGGCAGGGGCCGGTGGTGGGCGGATGCAGCCGGTCGGCCGCGCCCGTCAGCTGTGCGCGAGATCGTCGGTCGGTCTGATGACGAGAAAGGAGGTCGCGTCGCGGTCGACGAGCAGCACCGACGCGCCCGTGGCGAAAGGCCCGGTCCCGGGGGCGGCGCGCGCTGCCAGGAAATGCCAGTTGCCGTGCGCATCCAGCACCTTGATGCGGCCGGGCTTGCCCTCGTCGAGCGGCCCGAGCGTCACCTCGGCGACGCGGCCGACGAAATCGGTGTCCTCGACGGCATAGGTCTCGTCCTGCGGCACCACCCGGGCGACCAGCTGGCTGCCCTGGCGGGTGACGGGCAGCGCCACGACGAGCGCGACGCCCGCGGCGACGAGGGCCGGCAGGGGCGCGGCCAGCGTGCCACTGATGCTCTGCACCAGGAAGCCGGCGGCCGCGAAGCCGCCGAGGAACAGCAGCAGCAGCACCATCACCGGCACGCGGCCGACGTTCAGCCAGCCGAGCGCGCCGGCGAGCCAGCCGTCGCCGTCGCCGTCACCCTCCAGCGCCTTGTCGAGGACGGAGCCGGCGGAGAGTCCGCCGAACATCGACACCACCTCGATCAGCAGGAGCCCGAGCAGGATCGCGAGCGCGATCGAGAAC
>CALRZT010000100.1:0-13622 GCA_943372725.1 Pseudoxanthobacter soli DSM 19599 | reverse complement strand
AATCCGGTATGTCCCCCTAAACTTATCATCTCGATCAAGAGGGACATCGCTATGTCTAGCCTTCTGACCAACACCTCGTCGATGGTTGCCCTGCAGACTCTGCGGAGCATCAACGAAAGCCTCGACCAGACCAACAGCCACGTTTCGACGGGCCTGAAGGTCAACTCGGCGTCTGACAGCGCCGCGTACTGGTCGATCGCCACGACCACGCGCTCCGACAACGGTGCCCTCGGGGCCGTTTCCGACGCGCTGGGTCTGGGCGCCGCCACCGTCGACGTCGTCTCCACCGGAATGAACGAAATCCGGAACGTGCTCCAGCAGGTGAAGGAGCTCCTCGTCACCGCCCTCGAGCCGGGCGTCGACAAGACCAAGATCCAGACGGAAATCACCGCCCGTCTCGACGACATCGCCAACAAGGCGAAGACGTCCGTGATCAACGAAGAGAGCTGGCTCGACGTCGACTCCTCCGCTGCCGACTACAACGGCACGAAGAGCGTCGTGGGTTCGTTCACCCGCGTCGGCGGTGCCGTGTCGGTGGATACCATCGACATCGACATCTCCGCGATCAGCCTCTACGACGCCAACGGCAACATCGGCATCATGGACAAGGACCGGACCGCCGGCGGCACGACGATCGCCGTCAACGCGATCGACGTCTCCGCTCTGACGAACGCGGCCGCCGACCTCACGACCATCGAGGAGTACATCTCGGTCGTCGACGAGGCTCTGACGGACATGACCGCGGCTTCGACGGAGCTGGGCACCGTGTCGACCCGCATCGAGTCTCAGCGCGGCTTCGTGAAGGCGCTGATGGATGCGAACGACCGGGCCATCGGCACCCTCGTCGATGCGGACATGGAAGAGGAGTCGACCCGACTGAAGGCCCTGCAGACTCAGCAGCAGCTCGCCGTCCAGTCGCTGTCGATCGCCAACTCGTCCAGCCAGAACATCCTGTCGCTGTTCCGTAACTAACGGGTCGTCGGCTCTCCCCCCTACGACGACCCCGGGCCACGCTCCGCAAGGAGCGTGGCCTTCCTTCTTCGCGTGCCGGCGGCGCCGACGATGCGGTCCGCAACGCCCACGCAAGGTTGACCCCCGACAGTCCCCTCCGTGCCCACACCGATGGTTCGGACCGCACGCCCCGAAGGCGCGCGACCGCCGACCCAGGCCGTCTCCCGGACGGCTGTCCAAGGTGTCGGAGCCTTCGAGGAACGGAAGCTGTCGATGGGCCGCGCGCAAGCCGAAAAGCTCTGGCAAAACATCCTGTCGCTCGGTGGGCGCAGGCTCGCCGCACTCGGCCTCGTCGGCCTGACGGTGCTGTTCGCCGTCGCCGGCGGCGCCTACTACTTGAGTCGCCCCGTCCAGGAGGCGCTCTACACCGGCCTCAGCCGCGAGGACGTCAACCGCATCGGCGGCGCCCTGAAGGACGCCGGCATCGCCTTCGACGTCAGTTCCGACGGGACCTCGGTGCTCGTCGCCTACGCCGACACGGCGCAGGCGCGCATGCTGCTCGCCGAGCAGGGCCTGCCCCAGAACGCCAACTCCGGCTACGAGCTGTTCAACGAGCTCGGCTCGTTCGGCCTGACCTCGTTCATGCAGGAGATCACCAAGGTCCGCGCCCTCGAGGGCGAGCTCGCGCGCACCATCCAGACGATGAAGGGAATCAAGGCCGCCCGCGTCCACATCGTCCTGCCCGACCGCGGCTCGTTCCGCCGCGACCAGCAGCCGGCCTCCGCCTCGGTGGTGATTCGCACCGAGCGGGCCGACGACACCTCCGCCGCCCAGGCGATCCGTCATCTCGTCGCCGCGGCGATTCCCGGCATGAAGGTCGACTCCGTCACCGTCCTCAACACCGAGGGCACGGTGCTCGCCTCCGGCGACGACGGCACCAACGCCGCCAGCGGCAAGCTCTCCCGCCTCCAGCAGGAGGTGAGCCGCCAGATCGAGGAGAACATCCGCCGCACGCTGACGCCCTATCTCGGCCTCAACAACTTCGAGATCAGCGTCGCCACCCGCCTCGACGTCGCGTCGACCCGGACGAGCGAGACGATCTTCGACCCGGACTCGCGCGTCGAGCGGTCGGTCCGCGTCATCCGCGAGAACGCCCAGTCCCGCAACAGCTCGAGCAACGTGCCCACCACCGTCCAGCAGAACATCCCGCAGGAAGAGCTGCCGACTGGCGATGGCGCCGATTCGAACGAGCAGAACGAGCGTCGCGAGGAACTGACCAACTTCGAGATCTCCTCGAAGGTCGTCGAGACGCAGAACGACGGCTTCGCCATCGAGCAGCTGTCGATCGCGGTGCTGATCAACCGGGATCGCCTGATGGCGAACGCCGGCACCGAGGCGGGCTCGATCCCCGTCGATGCGCAGATCGCCGACATCGAGCAGCTCGTCACGTCCGCCTCCGGCCTCGACCTCGCCCGCGGCGACAAGCTGAAGGTCGCCGCCGTCGGCTTCGCCCAGGGCGCCGGCGATCTCGAGCCGACGCCGCCGCTGTCGATGTTCGACCTGCTGATGCGCCAGATGGGCACGCTCATCAACGCCGCCACGATGCTCGTCATCGCCGTGCTCCTGATCCTCTTCGGCCTGCGGCCGGCGATGAAGGTGATCCTCGGCCGACCCAAGCAGGAAGAGGAGCCGCTGCCCGATCTCCTCGAGGGCCCGGAGACGTCTCCACCGATGATCGATGCGGCCACCGGCGCGCCGATTTCCGCGGAGGCTCAGGCCGAACTCAACCTCATCGAAGACTTGACCAGCAAGATGAACCGCACGCCCCAGAAGCGTCTCGAGCAGATCATCGAGTACGACGAGGAGCAGGCAGCAGCGATCCTCCGCCAGTGGCTTCGGCTCGAAGAGAAAGTCTGACGAATGAACGCTTTGGCACGATACATCCAGCGGTTCGACACCGACGAGGTGGCTCCTCCCGTCGATCTGATGATCGCTCCGCAGGACATCACGGCGCCCGAGCCCGCTGCCGACAAGGTGGCGGAGGCGCAGGCGGAGGGCCGGCGTCTGGGTCGGGCCGAGGCGGAGCGGGCCTTCGAGCAGCGTCTCGCCGCAGAGCGGGAATCCTTCGCCCAGCTCGTCCTCGACGAGCGCAGCCGGTGGTCGAGAGAAGAGAGCGAGCGCCTCGCGCAGGCGCTGGCCGCCGCCTCCGAGACCCTCATGTCGACGGTCTCCGACGCGACCTCGCGGGTGCTGCTGCCCTTCCTCACCGCCCGCGCCCGCGAACGCGCTATCGCCGACCTGGTGGTGACGCTCGAGACCCTGTTGGCCGACGGCAAGCATCCCGTCGTGACGGTCGCGGGACCGCGCGATCTCGTCGCCGAGATCGCCGACCGGCTGGGTGCGCGCGCCGAGGGTGTCACCTTCCAGCCGTCCGAGCGGCCCGACGTCCGCGTCGTCGCCGACTCGACGATCATCGAAACCCAACTCGCCACCTGGCTCGGCCGTCTCGCCGAACTCAAGGAGTGATGGTGCGACATGGCCGATGCCGAGCATCAAGACCTCATCATCATCAAGCGCTACGAGGAAGATGAGCACGAGGCCCACAGCAGTGCCTGGAAGGTCGCGCACGCCGACTTCATGACGGCGATGATGGCGTTCTTCCTGATCATGTGGCTCATCAACGCGACGGATGACGAGGTCAAGAAGTCGATCGCTAACTACTTCAATCCGGTAAACCTCGCCGATAGCATGACGGACCGCAAGGGCCTGCATGATCCCGAAGACGTCGAGGCCGCGCCGCCGGCCGAGGCCGGCGAGGATTCGGCAGGGATCGATCCTCCCCCCGCCAGCGATCCGGCGGCGGCCGCCGCGACGGCCGCCGCCGACATGGCGGCGCGCGAGCAGGCGGCCTTCCAGGACCCCTATGCCGTTCTCGCGAAGCTCGCCGCGGAAGCCGAACAAGCAGCGCCGGAGGCCGCCGACATCGATGCGCCGGAGATCCAGACCGGCGAGCCGGGGGAGCCGGGCGGCGACTCCGCGCGCGATCCCTTCGACCCCGTCTATTGGCAGACCAACGCGACGCGCCAGGCCCGCACCGAAAACCCCGGCCGCTCGGGGATGATCGCCAACGCCCGGGTCGGCGCCGAGATCGACGCCGCCGCCCGCGCCAGCGATGCCCCGTCCGAGACCGCGAGCCCGGGCAACGCCGAGGCCGGGGCCGACGCGCCGGTGGCGGGGGCCGAGGCCGCGGCCTCGACCGATGCCGCCGGGGCTGCGGCCGACGCCGGCGGGGCGGCGAAACCCAATGCCTTCGCCGATCAGCCGTTCGAGGGTGGAGACGCCCCCCTCAACGGCGCCGGACCCCACCTCGAGGTCCGCCGCACTGCCGAAGGCACGCTCGTCAGCCTGACCGACGACATCAACTTCAGCATGTTCGCCGTCGGGTCGGCGATTCCCGACCCGCAGACGGTGCGGGCGATGGCGGAGATCGCAAAGGCGCTGTCGACGCGTCCCGGCGAGATCGTCATCCGTGGCTATACCGACGCGCGGCCGTTCCGCTCGGAGACCTATGACAACTGGCGGCTGTCGACGGCGCGCGCCCACATGGCCCAGTACATGCTCGTGCGGGGCGGCCTGCAGGAGGACCGCATCCGCAGCGTCGAGGGCTTCGCCGACCGCGACCTCAAGAACACCCGCGATCCCAACGCGGCGGAGAACCGCCGCATCGAGATCCTGCTGCGGCCGTCGGCCCCGGACGGCGCTCGATGAAGCCCGTCGCGGTTGCCCGTCTGATGGTGGCGGGCCTGCTCGCAGCGTTGCTGTCTGCACCCGCCGTCGCCCAGAGCGAGCGCAACGGCCGGCTGCTGGTGCCGGCAGCGCCGGCGCCCGCCGCGGTGGCCGTCATGCCGCCGCCGTCGGCTGTGCTTCCGCCGCCGGCGGATGCCGTTACGGTGACGGACGACCCCCTCCCCGCCGCCGCCGTTCCGGTGCCCCCCGCCCCGCCCGCGGCGGAGATCGCCGGCCCGACGGTGCTGCCGGGTGCGGCGGCGACCGCCCTGTCCCCGGCCGGCGCGGTGCCCGCAGGCGCACCGACCGCCGCGAAGGCGTCCGCGCCGCGGGTCGCCGTGCCGGCCCCGCGTGCCCTGCCGTCGCCCGCACCGTCGCTCACGCCGCCGGCCGCACCGTCGCTCACACCGCCGGCGGATGCCGCCGCGCCGGTCGCAACCGCGGCCCCGGCCCGGTCTCGCGCGGTCGCGCCCGCACCGTCCCGCGTGCGGACGCCGCTGCCGGCGGTGCGCACGGTCGCGACCGCGGCGGCCGCCGTCGAACCGACCGCTGCGATGGAGCCGTCGGCCGCCGCCGCATCACCGTCCGAATCGCTCCCGGCGATCGAAGCCGACACGTCCGCGGCCGCCGCCGCCGAGCACCGGCTCGCCGACGAGGCGGTGGCCGACGACGCCGTCGCCGCCGAGGCCGCAGGAGCCGCCGTCGAAGCGGTGGCGGACGCGGTCGGCGATGCCGGCGCACCCTCCGCCGCAACCGTCGAGCCGCCGCTCGCCGCCGAGGCGTCGGTGGCGGACGAGATGATCCGCGAGGCGACAGCCATGCGGGCCGCCGCCGAGCAGGAACATGCGGAGTTGACGGTGCGGCAGGCCTTGCCGCGCCCGGCCCCGCGCGCCGTCGCCGCCGTCGAGGCCGTCGTCGCCGCCCTCCCGCCGGAAGAGCCCAGCCTCGCGACGGAGGCGACCGGTCATTCTGCGGAGGCAACCGGGCACGCGGCGGACGCGGCCGGGCACGCGGCACCCGCCGAGGCGACGGTCGAGGAACTCGCCCAGCAGGCGGAACAGGAGGCCGCCGACAGCGCCGCCGAGAACACCGCCGTGGCGACCGAGGGTACCGCCGTGGCGACGGAGACCGTCGCCAAGCCGCACCAGGCGGCGGCCGCGCCGGACGGGCACGACGCCCCACCATCGCCGGCGCCGACGCCGGCCACGCACGACACCCCGGCCACGCCGGTCGAGCCCGCGGAACCGACGGACGCGGCGACGGCGCACACGCCGCCGGCCGACGGTCTGCCGGAGGCTGCGGTGGCGACGGCACCGGCGGCACACGGCGAGGCGACGGAGGCACACGCGGCGGCCGGCACCGACGCCGCACCGCACGCGGCGGCGCCCGGCACCGACGACGCACCGCACGCGCCGGAGGCCGCCACGGATGCAGCGCACGCGCCGGAGGCCGCCGACGATGTAGCGCCGCATGGCGACGCGGTGGCGCCCGCCACGGATGCGGCTCAGCACGGCGACGCGGTGGCGGCTGCGGCGGCGACCGTCGTCGCCGAGGCGGCGGCGAGCACCGAGGATCGCGACGGACGGCCGGGTGGCATCCGCTGGATCGAGGGCGCCGGATTGCCGCCGCCCGCGGCGGACGCACCGCCGGCCGAACCCGGCCACGCCCCGGCGACGGACGCGGCGGCGCACGCGCCGGCGGGCCCCGACGGCGCGGCCGCGGGGGCCGGTCATGACGCGCCCGCTGCGGCGCCGCGGGTCCGTCGGCGGCCGACGACGGCACCGATCGCGGCACCCTATGAGCTCGTCCGCACGCTGCAGGCGATGCAGGACGACATGGCCGCCGGCTCGACGGCCGCACTCGCCGCCCAGCGCGCGCTTTTGCAGCGCATGGAGGAGGAGTTCGCCGGCGCCGATCCGCTGGTCTGGCAGGACCGCCGCAACGCGCGGGCGCTCGTCACCTACACCCTCGGCGGCGGCCGCCCGGGGACGCTTCGCAGGCTCCTCGGCAGCGAGACGCCGCCCGACGGCGACGCGGCGCTGATGCGCGGTGCCCTCGCCTATGTCGAGGGCGACGAGGCGACCGCCCGCAAGTACCTGACCGATATCGATGCGAAGGCGCTGCCGGCGAGCCTCGGCGGCCAGCTGGCGCTCGCCCAGGCGGCGCTCGTCGTCGGCGAAGACCCCAAGCGCTCGCTCGAGCTGCTCGACACCGCCCGCCTGCTGGCGCCCGGCACGCTGGTCGAGGAGGCCGCCCTGCGGCGCCAGATCTTCGTCGCGAGCGAGCTGAACGACCTCACCCGGTTCGAAGCCTTGTCGGGCCAGTACCTCCGTCGCTTCCGTCGCTCCGTCTATGCCGGCAACTTCCGCCGCCGCTTCGCCGCGGCGCTGTCGCGCATGCAGTTTCTCGACGACCCGGCGCAGTTCCACCGCCTCGACGACATGCTCGCCGAGACCGACGCTGAAGCCCGCCGCGAGCTCTACCTCGTGGTGGCGCAGGCGGCCGTCAACGAAGGTAAGACGACGCTCGCCGCCACCGCCGCCGAACGGGCGCTCGCCTCGGCACCGCCGGGCTCGGTGGACGAGGCGCGCGGCCGCCTCTATCGCGGCGCCGCCCTCGCGGTCACCAGCGACGGCCTCGACGCCGCGATGACCGAACTCGGGAAGGTCAACCGGCGCGGCCTGCCGCGGACGGACGCGGCGCTGCTGCAGGCCGCCTCGGAGACCGCGATGCTGATCCAGACGGCCGCCGCGACGGCGAGCGCCGCACCCGCACCGCTCGCCGAAAACGCCGAGGAAGAGAAGCCGTCAGAGACGGTCACCCGTGCCCGCGACGCCATCGCCGCGATCGACACGCTGCTGGAGCAAGCCCAATGAGCGGACTTCCCCTCTCGCCGGAAGGCTTTGCGGCCGACGGTCGGGCCGCTGCGGCCATCGCGTCGTCCGATCGCGCCCATGGTGGCCATCGCCGGCCGGCCGCCGATGCCAACGCCTTCGGCGAGATCGTGTCGGCGCTCGCCGGCCCCGCGGCGGCGACGCCGGGCCGTCCGCGGCCGGCACCGTCCCTGATCGTGCCGGCGGAGCCGATCCCCGACGACGGCGCGCCCGCGGCCGTGCACCGGGACGTTGCGTCCGCGGCCCAGACCGTCGGTGCCGACGCAGCGCGGCTCACGGCGCCCGTTCGTGCCGGTACGGACGCGCTGGCGCGCAGCCTCGGCGCTCTCGCGGGAGCCGAACCGCTGGACGTCCGGACCGGGCCCGAGCTGCCGTCGCGAGAAGAAACCGTAGACGGGTCGCTGTTGGAGGCCGGCGTGACGTTGCGGTCGACGGCGCTCGCCGCCGCCCGGCAGCCCGGAGACGCCGATCCCCGCTTCCCCGGCCGGCCTCTGGCGCCGCTCGACCCGCGTCCGCGTGCGGCCGGTCCGGCCGATGCGGCGCGGCTCGAACGCCTGTCCGCGGCGATGCGGTCCGCAGACGGTCTCGTCGGTCTCGGCTCGACCGGCGCCGACGGCCAGCCCGCGGCGTCCGCCGACGCCGCCACCGCCCCGGCGCCCGCCCTCGATACCATCGCCGCCGCGCCGGCCCCCGTCGCCGGCGGGGCTGACGCCCTCGCAGCGGCGACCGCAGGCACGCCGTCCGACGTCGGCTTCGGCCCGTCGAGCGCGGCCGCCTCGACCGGACCGGCCTCGACCGCAGCGACCGTCGCCGTGGCCCTGCCGGGCACGGCGGCAGCCTCGCTCGATACGGGCCTGCCCGGTTCGACGCAGATGCCGGCGCCGCGCTTCGGCGCTCCGGCGACCGGACCCGTCGTCCCGTCACCACGGGGCGTGGCGGAGCCCGCCACGGCGCAAAACCGGCCGACGACCGGACGGGTGGACGGCAGCCAGGCGGTGCAGCCCCCGGCCGGCGGCGCCGTCGCGCCCCCCGCCGGTGCCGCGTTCCCCGCCGCGGCGGACTTCGCCGCCCCGTCGCGCATCGACGCACCGGCGCCGGTGCCGGCCGCCGGCGGGGCGCGCCCGTCGGCGCGCGTGCTGGAGATGCGCACGCACTTCGCGCCCGTCGTCGCCCGGCCCCTGGACCGTCGCAGCGACGGCGAGCAGACCGCCTCGCCCGCGCCGGCCACGACGCCCGAGACGACCGCGACAGCCGAGACGGCAACGGCGGCCGCGACGGACACCGACATCGGCCTCGCACGCCCGGCCACCGCCGTGCCGTCGCGGGCCCCGTGGACGGCACCGGCGGACGGACGCACCGCCAACGCCGCCGCGACCGGCACCCCGGCCGCGCGCAGCGAGGCCCCGCCGCACCTCGTATCGCCGCCGCCGATCGGGCCGGGAGCGCCGCGCGATACGCCGGTGTCGGCCGCGGCTGCCATCGTCGCGCAGGCGACAGCACCGGAGGCATTCGGTTCTTCGCCGGCCAACCCCGCCCGGGCCGCGCCGGAGGGGCCGCCGCGCGCCGGCGACCGCCAGGCCGCGCGGGCATCGATGGCGACGCCGCCGGATCTGCGAGCCGGGCCGCGCCCGGAGCCGCGGTCCACCGATCCGGTCGCGAGCCGGCCGGACGGGCGCGCCACGACCGCCGACGACGGTCCGGCTGCCGCGGCCCCCGAGGCGGTCGCACCGGCGACGACATCGTCTCCCGGCGCGGGAGCGGCGATGGATCCGACCCTGCGCACCCTCGCCGAGGACATCGGACGCGCGGCGCGCCCGCTCGCCACCGCCGATACCGCCGCCGCGGCCGCTGGATCCGGACCGACTTCCGCGATGCTGCGCCGCGACGTCGAGGTGGAGCTCTCGGCACCGGAATTCGGCGTCGTCCGGGTGCGCATGCGCCTGCATGGCTCGTCGCTCGAGCTCAGCCTGCGCACCGACGACCCCGCCACGCTCGGGCTGCTGGCCGACCGGAAGGCCGAGCTGGAGCGGGCGATCGCCGAGACGGGTGTCGACGTGAAGGTCGTCGACGTCAGCCGAACCTCGGCACCGACGCCCGCCGCGTCCTCGTCCTCCCCGCCCGCCCAGGCTCCGACCAGCGACAGCGGCCGCAGCGGGGACGGGCAGCGCTTCGAGCAGCAGTCCTCTCCCGACCGGAACGACCGCCGCTCCCCCTCCGACCGACCGACCGATGGAACGACGCACGATGAAGATCCGACTTCTCGCGCCGGCGCTCGCGCTGGCACTCTGTTTGTCTGAGGCCTCCCTCCAGGACGCCGACGCCTCGACCGGCGCGGACGCGGTCTGCGAGAAGGAGATGATGGCAGCGTCCAAGCGGCACGACGTGCCGCTGGCGATCCTCTATGCCGTCGGCATGACCGAGAGCGGCCGGAAGGGCTCGCTGCACCGCTTCGCCATGAACATCGAGGGCAAGTCGTACTTCGCCTCCAGCGTCGCCGATGCCCTCTCGGCGTTCCAGGCGGCGCGCGCCAAGGGCAAGAAGCTGATCGACGTCGGCTGCATGCAGATCAACCACCACTTCCACGGCGAGAAGTTCAAATCCGTGGCGCAGATGTTCGATCCGCGCGCGAACGTCGAGTACGCGGCGCGATTCCTGTCTGAGCTGCGCGAGCGCGAGGGGAACTGGACCCTCGCCGTGGCGCGCTACCACGCCGGCCCCAACAACAACCCGGCCCAGAAGCGCTACGTGTGCGCCGTGATCACCAACATGGTGGCGAGCGGGTTCGGCGGCTGGACCGCGAATTCGCGCCGCTTCTGCGGCCAGTAGGCGCGGCGGCCCTCGCGATCGCTCGACGGTGGACGTCGCCCGGGCACGGGCGGCGTCGCCTCGGTCCCGCCCGTCCCGACGGGGTGCGAGGCAAGCGAGCGTGCGCGCAGCCGCAGGGCACCCCAGGGGCACGCCAAGCAGGGCAGACGAAGCTCACCGCCAATGCATCGACAGCGCATCCGAAGCGCACCCGCGGCGCGCCCGAAAGGTCGCGCCCGCGCGATGCGTCCACGGTGCGGTCTCGTGAAGGGGAGGGCAGATGTGGTGCGATCTGATTGTGCGATCCGGGACCGCCGGCGGCGGGGGCTTCGCCCGTCTCGGGGATCGCGGGCGGACAGGATCGCGGGCGGAACCGTGCCGCCGGGGCGCCGCAGAGGCTGCGGCACGCGGTGTCGTCTGGGAGGAGCGCCGGGCCGACGGTCCGCGAGGAACGGCCGGGCGCTTCGCCGTCAGTTGAACAGGGAGTCGATGTCGTCCTGCGACACGACGCCGATGTCGCCCGCAAGGGCCGGTCCGTTGAGGAGCGAGTCCTCCTCGTCCATCTCGTCGACGGCGGTGTCGGTGGCGCCGAGCTCCTGCCAGATCTCGCCCATGCTCCGAATGCGCTCTTCGATGTACTGCATCAACGAGACGACCTTGCGGATGCGCTGACCGGTGATGTCCTGGAAGTTGCAGGACTCGAAGATCAGGATCGCATCGGCGCGCAGGCTGTCGAGCGCCATCCGCGTCTCCGGCGTGGCACGGCTGGCGAGCTCGGCCGCACAGGAGTCGATCCGCTCGGCGGCGGAAAGAATGGCTTCCGTCGCGCTCTCGGTATCGGCGACGACGGCGTCGAGTTCGTCTGTCGCGCGGTGGAGCTCGGCCCGGTTGGAGCCCTTGGCGTTCAGCGCGCTCACCTCCGTGCGCGTCTTGCTGATGGCGCCGAGAATGCTCTCGATGCCCTCCCAGAGCAGGGCGCCGCCCTGCTGCACCCGGGCGACGTCCGAGCGCGACTGCACGGTCGCGACGAGCGACCGCAGTTCCGCCAGCTCGGTGAAGATCTTGTCGAGATGGCCGTGAACGGCCGTCGACACCGCCGCGGCGCTGTCGCGGTCCCGCCGCGGATTGGTTTCTATGCGGAAGGGTCGCCGGGCCGCCGACATGTCAGTCTCCTCTCATCCTGTTCCTCGCGGATGAGCATCGTATTAGATTGGCGCCGCGAAAGCGTAAATGGGGTGAGAGTTCGGCCTGCAAGCTTCGCACAAGTCTCAGCATCATAAAGGGTACCTTGCCACGTCGGCAAAGTCGCGAGCGACGGAAGCTTGACGTCGACGATGAACGATGGAGTGAACAAATGGCGCTGGACCCTTCGATGCCGATCCTGGTCGTCGACGACTATAAGACGATGATCCGCATCATCAGAAACCTGCTGAAGCAGCTCGGCTTCGAAGATGTCGATGAGGCCGCCGATGGCACAGAGGCTCTCGGGAAGATGAAGGAGCGCGGCTACGGGCTCGTGATCTCCGACTGGAACATGGAGCCGATGACGGGATACGAGCTGCTGCAGCGTGTGCGCTCCGACGATGCGCTGAGCACCATCCCCTTCATCATGGTGACCGCCGAGGCGAAGTCCGAGAACGTCATCGCGGCGAAGAAGGCCGGCGTCAGCAACTACATCGTGAAGCCGTTCAACGCGCAGACCCTGAAGGGCAAGATCGAGTCGGTCTTCCAGGCCTGATCGTCGATGCGGGAACCTCGCCGTGCCCCAACCGACGGCGCAGCTGCGGCAGACACTATGGATCGTCATAAACCTCGCGACGTGGTCGGGATGCCCGCCGGTTTCGGCGGGCGACCCGCCGCCCGTCGGCTCACCCGGCCCGGGGGCCTTCAACGCCGTCCCGCTGGTCATTCCCGCCCCGGATCGCAGTGCCATCGAGGCGGAAGTCGGAGCGGTCATGGCGATGACGCCGCCGGACCGGCGCGTCACGGCGGAACTACCGTCGGGATCGCGGCTGTCGATTCGTCCGGGCGGCTACGAGCGTGGCCCGTCCGGGAGTGATTGCCGGCGCTTCGCCTACGAGTACGTGGCGATCGGCGGCGGCAGGGCCGTGGTGACGGGAGCGCGATGCACAGTCTCGGCGACCGCCTCCTGGCTGCCGCTGTCGCCGGATACGGCGGTCGACGTCGTCGGGCTCGAGCAGGCGGCGTCCGCCGTCTCGACCCCGGATGCCGGCGCGCCGCGACGACAGCCGGCCGGCGCAGAACCCGTGCGGGCGGAGCCTGTTCGTCCCGTACAGCGACCACCGATGTCGACGGCCGCACCACCGTCGCGCGTCATTCTCCCGTTCACGCCGAGCCGGTAGGGAGCCGGACCGCGGCCGGTGCCCGCGTTCGCACCCACGTGCGGTTATCGGCGAGATCGCTTTCGTTTGGTTTCGGATTACGCTCCAAAACTGGAGCAAATCCCCTTCCAAATGCGCACCATCGGGCCTTGAGTGGAGCATTTCCAAACCGTAAACGTCAGCCCATCGAGGTTCTGCGCCCGGCGACACGCGCAGACCGAGCGTCTTCGGAAAAACTGAGAGCTGGGGGAAGACCATGTACGTAGTCGTCGATCACCGTGAGACCGTCATTTCCGGTTATACGTCGGGCTTTGCTCGTGAAGGTTTCGCCTCGATGGGCTTCTGCTCTGGCGAATTCAAGGCTTGGCTGGAGACCGCGCCGGACGAAGACATCGCTTCCGTGCAGGGTTTCCTGATCGGCGACGTCGACGGCCGGACATCGGTTTCGCAGGTCATCCGAAACCACTCCCGCGCCCCCATCATCGCCCTGAGCGAGGAGCGCTGCCTCGACCAGACGCTCGAGCTCTTCAGCGCCGGCGCCGACGACGTCGTCCGCAAGCCGATCCATGTCCGCGAGATCGTGGCGCGTTCCGATGCCGTGTGGCGGCGGGTCAACGACGTGGTCGCCCCGGCGACGTCCGGCCGCCTGCAGGTGTTCTTCGACGGTCGCGACCCCCTCGTCGACGGCGAGGCGCTGCAGCTTCCCCGCCGCGAGCGCCACATCCTCGAGTACCTGGTCAAGAACAGCACGCGCCGGATCACCAAGACGCAGCTCTTCAACGCCATCTACGGCGTCTTCAACGACGACGTCGACGAGACGGTGATCGAGGGCCACATGAGCAAG